>JAILZS010000038.1 GCA_023512375.1 Bacillota bacterium
GGGGCCGGGGGGGGGGGGGGGCCGGGCCCACGACGCTCCCACGGGGGAGGTGCTAGCCGTTGCTCACCCACCAGTACTGGGGCAGGAAGGCGCCGGTCACCCAGTTTCCGGTGTAGGCGTTGTAGCCGTGGACGTTGGGGGCCACCTCGCCCAGCTCGGCGCTGTTGGGCATCCACAGGGCGGGAAGCATCTTCGCCGTGTAGTACTCGTAATTGAAGAAGTTCTGCTGGCTCACCGCATCGCTGGGTGCGGGCGAGGTCGTGGCCTCGACGAGCTTGTTCTCCGTCGGGTCGTTCCAGCCGTTCTCGTCCAGTCCCTGGTTCTTGTAGAAGAGGGTCTCCCCCGAGGGGTAGGAGCCGCCGTAGATGATGCCGATGCCGCTGACCATCTGCCACTTGCTGGGGACGGAGAGGTTGCCCACCAGGGTGGCGAACGGCACCGGGTCGAGGGTGACCTGGATCCCCTCCTGCGCCCATCCGGCTTGCAGGAGCTCCATCTCCAGGGTGGTGGCCTCGTTGCCGGACGGGTACTGCAGGGTGAACTTCATCTGCAGTCCGCCCTTGGTCATCACGCCGCCTACCTCATGCCAGCCGTGCTGCTCGAGGAGGGCCTTGCCCGCCGCCGGGTTGTAGGGGTAGAGGGGCTTGGTGAGGCGCGGATCGAGGAACTTTGTCGCCGGCGCGGACGGGATCGGGCCGTACTCCGGCGCCGCGTAGCCGTGGAAGATCACCTGGCTGATGGCCGACATGTTCATGCCCTCGAGCATCGCCTGACGGACGTAGAGGTTGCGGAAGATCGCGTCCACCCCTCCCTCTGCGCCGGGGCGCATGTTCACCCACGTGAAGCGGTAGGAGAACGGGTACTCCACGACGAGGTGGTCGTTCAGCTCAGCGCGGGCGTTGTAGTCGGCAGGGGGCAGGTATCCGACCTGGATGGCACCCGTCTTGAGGCCGGCGAACTCCGCTGCGTCCGAGGCCTCGTACTGGAGGATGAGGCGGGAGAGGTAGGGCTTGTGGCCGCTGTAGTTGGGGTTGGGCACAAGCGTCCACGCCTGGTTCTGCACGGCCTGGGCGAGCTTAAACGGGCCGCTCACCACCGTGTCGAAGTTCGGGTCGGTGGCGTTCTTGCCCAGGTAGACGATCTCTTGGGTGATGTTGTTGGGGTACTTGTCCCATACATGCTTGGGGAGGATGGCGATGCTGCCGATGCCGTTGTACTCGAACCAGTCCTGGTTCACCGGCTTCTTCAGGGTGATCGTGAACTCATAGTTGTTGTCCACCTTGAAGCTCTTCGCATTGGCCGGCAGGCCGCCGCTTCCGAGGGAGGCGGCGGGCCATGGCGCCGGTGCGTTCGACTGCTCGGTGGCTATGAGCACGTTCCAGCTGAACGCTGCATCCTGGGCGGTGATGGGTTGGCCGTCGGACCAGTGCCACTTGGGGTTCATGAACACGTTGAACACGGTTCCGGCCTTGTTGTACGTGATTTTCGAGGCAATCGACTCGTTGTAGTCGATCTGTAGGTTGTTATTGATGTAGATGAGGGGCTGGAACAGAAGGTGAGTGAGCTGCGCCACGTAGAGGCTGTCGTTGGCGTTGTTGCGGATAGGGAAGTACCAGGCGATGTTCGTCTGCGGAGGCAGGGCGTAGACGACCGTGCCGCCGTACTGTGGCGCGGAGGCGGAACGGTGGATCGCGCGTGCGCTCGCCGGACCGCCGACGAGGCCGGCCGTGAGGACTGCGGCCGTCGAGGCGGCCAAGGCGCGTGTGAAGCGAGACTGCAAGTTGCCGACTCTCCTTTCTGTCCCCCACCGGGCGTCGCCCGACTGCCGCGCGCGGCCGACCCAATCGGCTTCGGGTTGCGCGCGCGGGCATCGCTGGCTCGCACGGTTGAACGCGGCGATTCGCGTCCAACATGGCGAATCCTTCCCTTTATGCCGCTTTTGTGCCGATTTGGTACACGGAGCGAGGCGGGCCTCCGACGATCCAGCCGCGCGGTAAGTTGGGGGCGACGGAGGCGGCGACCGTGCCGAGCCGGCGTGTGGGGACGGGCGTGGCCGGGGACCGCCCTGCCCGGACCCGCATCCCATATTCGAGGCGGCGGCCCCGCGGCCACCTTCTGCCCGACCGGCACCCTCCTAGGGGGTCCGCCCCAGTCGTTCTTCAACGGCATGAACATGTGGGTGGCGTCCTCACCCCCCTGCTCTGCCGGTGCGTGGCGGGGCCTAGACCCGATGCGTCCTGGAACGGCGCCATCTCGACCGTCGCGAGGGCGGCAACTTTCGCCGTAGTCCTGGTGATGGTCTTGGGCTCCAGCCTGTCTACCGGGCGAGATACGGGTTCGCTTCTTGACATATCGGAGGGGCGGGGAGAGAGTGGGGCCAACCGGATCGGATTGGGCGGGCGGCAGCGAGGACGCCCGCACAGGCCCGGGGGCGACGGTAGCGTGAGCGTGCCCGCTACCGAACGCCGCGCGCGATCGCGTGCCGGCGATCGGGAGGGGTGGTCGCGCCCATGGCGCTTGAGTGGGTGGGGACGGCGTGCAACGGATGCTACAACGCCTGTGGCATCCGCGTCGCCGTGCGCGACGGCGTCATCGTGGACATCGCCGGCGACCCGGCCAACCCGGCGGGGCGAGGGCACATCTGCGCCAAGGGGAAGGCGCGGGCGATCGAGGTGTACAACCCGAAGCGTCTTCTCCATCCCATGCGGCGCACCAACCCGGCCAAGGGAAGGGGCGTCGACCCGGGGTGGCGGCGCATCTCCTGGGAGGAGGCGCTGGGGGAGGTCGCCGCCCGCCTGGCCAAGGCGCGGGCGGAGGACCCGAACTCCGTCGTGGTGGCCCACTTCGACATGCCGGTGGGGCCGCTCATGCGGGCGTGGTCGCGCGCCTTCGGCACCCAACACGACAACTGGTCGGCCGCCGGCCTGTTCTGCGGCATGGGGTCGCACCCGGTGAACATGCTCGTGAACGGGTCGTTCAACTCGGAGATCGACTTCGACCACTGCGACCACGCCGTCCTGTTCGGCACCCAGATGGGGTTCATGGTGGACAGCAACGCCCTGCAGACGACGCGCAAACTGGCCGAGGCGCGGCGGCGGGGGATGCGCCTGACGGTGGTCGACCCCGTGTGCGGGGTGGCCGCCGGCAAGGCGGACGAGTGGATCCCCATCCGGCCCGGCACCGACGCCGCCCTCGCCTTGGCGGTGGTGCACGTGCTCCTGAACGAGCTCGGGGTGTACGACGCGGAGTTCCTGCGCCGGCGCACGAACGCGCCCTACCTCGTGCGGGAGGACGGGGCGTTTGCGCGCGACGCGGAGAGCGGGGCGCCTCTGGTGTGGGACCAGCGCCGGGGCGAGGCGGTGCCCTTCCGCCTCTCTCCGCCCGAGGACATGGCCCTCACCGGACGCTACCGCGCCGCCGACGGGGAGGTCGAGCCGGCGTTCGAGGTACTGCGCCGCCACGTCGCCCGCTACACGCCGGAGGCGGCAGCGCCGGTGACCACCGTGCCGGCGGAGCGCATCCGAGCCTTGGCGGCTCGACTCGCACGCGACGCCCGCATCGGCGCCACGGTGGAGGTCCAAGGCGTCCGCCTGCCGCTCCGGCCCGTGGCGGTGAACTTCAAGATGGGGGCGGTGGCGCACAAGCACGGCATGGCCACCGCCCTGGCCATCCACCTCATCAACATCGTCCTGGGCGCCATCGACGTGCCGGGGGGCTTCCTCGGGGTCAACCCGGTGGGGCCGTACTGGGCGCCGGAGGAGGGCCCCGACGGCATGCTCGTGCCGGGGGAGGTGATCCGGCACCTGTTCGGCTACAACTCCGCCTTCCCCGGCACGGAGGTGGCCGACCCGTCGGGGTTCACCCTGCGGGAGGTGTTGCCCGTCGCCATCCTCGGGAGAGCGATGTACCCCTTCACCATCCGCGACCCGTCGGCCTTCGGCGTCTCCCTCCGCCCACAGGTCCTCCTCCACGCCCGGGTGAACCTCATGATGAGTTCGCTCCGGCCCGACGACATGGAGGAGGTCCTGCGCCGCATCCCGTTCATGGTCTCCTTCGCCACCGAGATCGACGAGACGGCGGAGTTCGCCGACATCGTCCTGCCCGACGCCCACGACCTCGAACGCGACGACGTCTTCCCGGCCAACCATCCCTTCGCCTTCGTCGCCCCGGGTCCCACGCCCTGGTACTGGACGCGGCGGCGGGCGACGGTGCCGCCGCGGGGGGAGGCGCGCCACTGGATGGAGGTGATGATCGAGCTCCTCCACCGCCTGGGCCTGTCCGAGGCCTTCTACCGCGCCGCCAACGAGCTCCTCGACCTGCCGCCCGAACACGCCCTCGACCCCCGGGGGCGCTACCGCATCGCGGACATGGCCGAGCGGCAGGTGGCGTCGTTCGGGGCGCGGGCGCGGGCCGAGGGGCCAAGCTTCGACGGCGGCGCCACCTGGGTGACGGGGGAGCGCACGGTGGCCGAGATGTACCCGGGTCCGTTCCTCACGGCCCGCATCCCGATCTACAATGAGTACTTCCTGGACAAGGGGCGCGGGGTGCGCGCCTGGGCCGAACGCCTGGGGATCGACTGGGAGACGGTCGACTACCAGCCCCTCCCGGACTTCCGCCCCGTGGCCGACGACGAACAGCCCGACCCCGGCTACGACCTGTACGCCGTCACCTACAAGCTCGGGTTCATGGCCCTGGGGCGCGGGCCCATGAACCCGTGGCTGTCGGAGCTGGCCGAGTCGCACCCGTACGCCTACCGCGTCTGGCTGTCCCGCGCTGCCGCCGAGGCGCGGGGGATCGCCGAGGGGGACCGGGTGGCGGTGGAGTCGCGCGCCGGGCGGGTGGAGGGCGTCGCCCACGTGAGCGAGGGCATCCACCCGGAGGCCGTGGGCATCGCCGGCATCCACAGCCACTGGGCGCGCCAGGCGGGCGGGGGCGCGGGCAAGGGCGTCCACTTCAACGCCCTGTTGGGCATGCGCACCGGCATCGTCGACAAGCTGTCGTCGGCGTTCGACGCCAAGCCGCGGGTGCGGGTCGAGCGCCTGGGCGGGGGGGAGCGCCGTGGCTAGGCTCGGGATGCTCATGGATACGAAGACTTGCATCGGCTGCCTCGCCTGCACGGTGGCGTGCCGGGCGGAGCACATGAGCCCCCCCGGCGTCTGGCTGGCGCCGGTGGTGTCGCGGGAGGTGGGGCGCTTCCCCGACGTGCGGCGGGTCTACCTGCCGCTCATGTGCATGCACTGCGAGCACCCGGCGTGCGTGGACGCCTGCCCCTCCGGGGCGATCCGGCGCACGGCCGACGGGGCGGTGGTGCTCGACGGCGAGCGCTGCCTGGGGAGCGGGGCGTGCGTCGTCGCCTGCCCGTACGGGGCGGTGCGCTTGGTGCGGGAGAGGCGCTACGCCTACGGCGAGCCGACGGAGTACGAGCGCACCAAGGGCGCCGCCGCCTCCGTCGGGACGGCGCTCAAGTGCGACCTGTGCGCTTCCCGGGTGGCGGCGGGGGCCCTCCCGGCGTGCGTCGAGGCCTGCCCGACGGAGAGCCGTGTGTTCGGCGACCTGGACGACCCGGACGGCGCGCTCGCCCGGCGGCTGCGCGACCAGGAGGTGGTGGCGCTGGGGACGGCCGGGGGGCCGAAGGTCTTCTACACCCTGGACGGGGTGCGCGACGCGGGGCTGGACCGGGAGGACGTGCGGCTCGGGACTGCGCTGCAGACGGTGTGGGACCGCCGGCACGCGTGGGAGTTCGCCCTGTTGGGCGGCGGCGGCGGGCTGGCGGTGGCGGCGGCGGGCGCCGGCGGCGCCGTGGGCGCGGACGCCCACCTCGCGGCGGCCGCCCTGGTGGCGGCGGGAGGCCTGGTGCTCATCTCCGATCTGGGCAGGCCGCTGCGCTTCCCCTTCGCCCTGCGCAACTGGCGCCGGAGCTGGATCAGCCGCGGTGCCCTGGCCGACTTCGTGCTCATCGCGGCCTCGCTGGTGGCCGCCCTCTGGCTGCGCGGCGGCGGGGGGGCGGTGCTTGCGGACCGCGCCCTGGCCGCGCTCGCCGGCCTTGTGGCCATGCTCTACCCCGCCTTGGCCATGGCGGCCATGCCGCGGGTGGAGGAGTGGCGTGGCCCGCTCGGGCCGCTCACGGCCCTGGTGGACGGGTTGTCGCAGGGCACCTCCGCCCTGGCGGTGATCGACGCCTTCGCGGGTGGCGGCGGAAGGCTGCCCCTTCTGGCTGCGGCGGTCGGGGCCGTGCTGCGCTTGGCCATGGTGACGCGGTACGGGGGGCGCACGGCTCCGGTCGAGGGGCGGCGCCGTGCGGCGTGGCGGCTGGCGCTGGGCGGAGGGGTGGGTGTAGCGCTGGCCGGAGCCGCGCTCGCGCTCACGACACATGGCGCCGCGTCGGTGGTAGGCGTCGCGGCGGTAGCGGCCGGGACATGGGCCGGGGCGTGGGGCGACCGTCTCTTGGCGCTGCGATCCGGCCGCAGGGTCGACCAGCCAGCGCCGGGAACGGAGGAGGCCGTCGTCGCCCGCCAAGCGCCGAGGAGGCTCGTCTTCGGCCCGTGAGGGAGTCGGTGGAAGCCCGCCCCCCCGCGGACCGTAGCCCCGGCGGCGTCGGCAGCGATCGGGTGGGGGGCGGCGGTCGGCAGGGCGGGGAGGACGGAGAGCCCGCGTGCGAAGGGCCGACGGGTAGGGGGGCCGAACGCCCCTGGAGGGTGCGGGGCGAACGGGGCATACCGGAGGGGAACGACCGATCCGGCGCCGCCGGATCGGCGCCCAGGCGAGGACGGTGGTCCTGGTGCCGCCCGCCCACATGCGCGTCCCCCGTGCCCTTCCCGCCTTGGCTGCCGCCGTGGCCGCCCTTGCCTTCGTCCTTGTCCTCGCGGGCGGGTTTGTGACCGCCAGCGACTCGGGGCTGGGATGCGGATCCCAGTGGCCCGTCTGTCGGAATGCCCTCCTCCCTCTGGGAGGGGACTACCACGCCTGGGCGGAGTGGGCGCACCGCCTCCTCGCGGGATGCCTCGCCCTGGGCGTGGCGGCGGTGGCGACCTTGGCCTTGCGCTCCCGCCTCCGCCTCCTTCGCACGTTCGCCCTCGCCGCCGCCGCCCTGGTCGCGGCAGAGGTGGTCTTGGGCATGGCAACGGTGCTCTTCGCCTTGCCGGCCGGGGTGGTGGCGGTGCACATGCTCGACGCCGTGGCCATCGTGGATGTGCTGATAGCGGTCGCCTACCTGGCTTGGCGGGAAGGGCGGGGAGGCGGGACGGCACGCCCGGCGCCCTTACCCCTGGCAGCGGCGGCGCTCGCCGTCCTCACCGCCGCCGCGGGGAGCTACGTCGACCACAGCGGCGACGGACTCGCCTGTGCCGCTGGGCCGGCGTGCGCCCTCCGCCTCGGCCACCCCGGCGGGGCGGCGGTGATGGTCTTCGGCCTGCACGTCCTCTTGGGCCTCGTCCTTGTGTCGGCGGTCGTGGCCGCGGCGCCCCACTTGCGCCGCACGCCGGGGCTGTTCGCGTTGGCC
The DNA here is from genome assembly GCA_023512375.1 of Bacillota bacterium. Lineage (GTDB taxonomy): Bacteria > Bacillota > Sulfobacillia > JAJZYS01 > JAILZS01 > JAILZS01. Next base: position 7,499 of record JAILZS010000038.1, read on the forward strand.
GTCGGCTGCCTCGGTCTTCAGGCGGGAATGGGGGTTGCCCTCGTCGCCGGCCGCCTGGCGCCCGGACTCCTGTGGGTGCACGAGGGGCTCGGCGTGGCCACCGCTGCCCTGGTGTGGCTTGCCGCCTGGGCGGCCGGGACGGGCGGAGACCTGCACGCGGGGACTCAGGAGCCGACCCGTGCGGTCGGCGCCGCCTCCTGACCGCTCGGGGACGGGCTTCGGCACCGACGCTGACGTGCTCCAACGCCGGACCTCGCCGGTCCGCATGCCTGGCACAAGGCGCGGGGCCCGGTTCGGGCGGGTTCACGCTTGGTCGCCCGTGGTCGCCGAGTTCACACACCGGGGCGAGTTCCGGGTACAGACGGACGATCGCGTCGATCGGATCAAAACCGGTCACCTTGAGCTCGGCGAGTCGCCCCGGGCAACTTGCGTACGACCGGACCTCGAGGACAGGGTCGTGGCGAAGGCGGTGTTCGCAGGAATCCGCCATGGGCGCCGCATGGGCCCGTCGCTGCCACTCGGCGGCGGGCGCGCGTGGGCGAACTGGCCGAGCCCTCCGGGTTCGTACCTCCGCCTGTTCGTCTCGCCACGGGGGAGCCCGGGGCTCAACCGCTCGATCCATGCAGGAGGCTTCCGGCGCGCCGGCGCTGCCTGCGCGATGAACCGGCCCTACGGCTCCATCCGCGCAAGGCGGGCGGCGCCGCGTTCTTCTTCCGTCGTCATTTGCCGGCAAGAGTGCCGCCGTGGCCGCACTGCTCAGCGCGCCGCCGGTCGCGCCTCGTGTAGCATAGGAAGTAGTGCTTTCTCTGGAGGCGAGGAGCGCCTTGTCGGAGCCGGGGCGTCCGCGGCCGCAACGCGTTCTCATCGTGGAGGATGACTCCGCCCTGTCCCGCGTGCTGACGCTCGAGCTCAACCACGCTGGCTTCGCTGTGGATGCCGTCGCGTCGGGCGAGGATGCCTTCGATCGCATGCATGCAGCGACCTACGACTGCGTGTTGCTCGACGTGATGCTGCCTGGCATCAGCGGTCTCGAGGTCCTGCGCCGGCTGCGCGCCACCGAAGGCCCTGAGGCACCGGCGGTCATCCTCGTGACGGCCCGTGGCCAGATCCCCGACAAGGTAGCGGCACTCGATGCCGGGGCGGACGACTATCTGGTCAAGCCAGTCAACTTCGAGGAGCTTGCAGCCCGCATTCGCGCTGTCATACGCCGCCGCGCGCCGGGAGGTAGCCGCGGCCGCGTCCTGGAGGCCGGCGACGTGGTCCTGTACCGGGACGAACATCGCGTGGTGGCCAACGGGCGACCCGTGCCGCTGACGCCTCTCGAGTTCCAACTTTTGGAGCACCTGATGCTGCATCCCAACCTGGTGCAAAGCCGGCATGCGCTGTTGGCGCGCGTCTGGGGCTATGACGCCGAGGTACAGACGGCGGTGGTGGACGTCACCATGAGTCGCCTACGTCGCCGACTGGAGGCGTCGGGCAGCCGTCTGGAGATCGAAACGGTACGCGGCGTCGGCTATGCGGTGCGCGTGCCTTGATTCGCCTCGGTACGGCAACCCGCCTCGCACTGGCCACGGCGCTGCTGACGGTGCTGGCCCTGTTCGCGCTCGGCGGCGCCACGCTCTGGTCGCTGGCCCAAGGAAGCCTGCAGGCGGCGCAGCGCCTGGCGATGGACCAGGCGCGCAGCGCGGCGGCCATGGCCTCGACTCCGGCCCGTGCGGCGCAGGAACTCTCGCTCGACGATCCGGGCATGGTCGCTGCCGCTACGGGCACCAGCCTGTTCCTGCAGGTCTCGGATGGGAACCGCATCGTGCAACGTTCCGCCAACCTGGGACGCGAGCGGCTACCGCTACGCCCGCCGGCTGTACGGGCCTTGCGTTGGGGGCGGATACCCCTGTGGGGATTGAACGTGCCGCTGGCCCGGGTTGACGGCCAGCCTGTGGTGGTCGTCCGAGCGGCCGTCCTGCACGATGGGCACCCAAGTGCGGCCGCCGTGGAGGCCGCGGTGCCTCTGGCGGGTGTCTTGTCGGCGTTGGACCTGGTGGGATCGGGGCTCGTGCGTGTCGGCCTCGTCGTCATGTTGCTCTCCACCGGTGCCATCCTCGGCATCACCGGAGCTGCGTTTCGGCGCCTGCGCCGGCTGGAGAGGCAGGTCTGGCGGATTCACTCCGGAGTCGACCTCGGCCGACGTCTCCCTCTCGACGGGCCCCAGGACGAGGTGCGCTCGCTCGCGCAAGCCTTCAACCAGATGCTTGATCGGCTAGAGAGCAGTTTCCATCGCCAAGAGATCGTGGTGGCACATGCCTCGCACCAACTGCGCACGCCGCTCGCGGCCGCCCTGGGCTACGCGGACCTGCTTCGCCGCTGGGGCCATGAGAACCCAGCGATCGTACGCGAAGGCGTGGAGGCCATCCGGAGCCAGCTGGAGACCCTGCGCAAGCGGCTGGACGCAGTGTTGAGGCTCTCGGCCCAGAGCGGCGACCCCGACGTCCACCTGCAGGGCATCCACCTCGCCTCATTCATCCAGGAATGGGCGCAAGCCGAGTCGCCGGCGGTCACGGTCCGTCCCGGGCCGACGCTCGTCCTCCGCGCGGATCCCGACCTGTTGCGCGAGGCCCTGGACACGTTGCGGGACAATGTGCGGCAACACGGGGGCAATGGGCCCGAAGCGGAGGTTTCGTGGCGCTGGGAGGGGGGGCGCTCGCGCGTGGCGATCGAACTGCGCGACCACGGCCCCGGCTTTCCGCCGCAGGTGCTGAAGGACCCGTTTCGGCCCTTCAACCCCGGGCCCAACAGCCACGGTACCGGCCTCGGCCTCAGTCTGGTGGCTGCGGTGGCACGGTCACACGGTGGCATCGCCGAGGTTGCCAACGCTACCGACGGGGGCGCCGTGGTGCGCATCGTCCTTCCTGTTCGTGAATCGTAAGGGACCTGCAAGGGCAACGACAGGAACCCCGACGACAATGGCCTCGGAGCGGAAGACGGTCCAAGGGACCGGGCACTTCCGTCAGCCAGTGAGGTTGGGGAGGGTATCGCATGCGACTGGCGGGTACACGTGTTCTCAGCATCCTGATTCCTCTCGCACTCCTCGGCAGCGCGGGAGTGGCGATGGCGGCCTCTGGGTCGACCCCGCCGTCCAACCCTGTCTCTGTGTCCGCTTCCCAGGGCACCGATGTCGGCGCCCAGGCCGCTCAGCAGGGGGCCGACGTGCAGCAGCAGGGCGGCGGTGCCGACACCGAGGTTGGCGCGGTCACGAGCGAGGGCGACGGCGCGGCCGGCGTCGCCGATTCCGGCCCGAACGTCCAGCAGGGAGCACAAGACCAAAGCGGCGGACCCGACGTACCCGGGACGACGACATCCGAGGCCGACGGCTAAGTACAGCGTCAAATTCGCCGAACGCGCGGTGAGGGGTTGCCGAGGGGTTGGCCGCCTGTACGGGGCCGACCCCTCTCCCCTGTGGTTCCGGAAACCGTAAACAACCTTCAAACGGGTGGCGCTTGCTGCGTGGGCGTCTGGCCTTCGGGGAAGTCTTACGTCGCCTGGACGACGCCCTCCATCTCCACGAACCGTGATCGACAGCGGGTCGGTAGGTCTCACGCGGCCTGAGCGAAGTGCGCCCGGTGGATCGCTGCCCAAAGGTCGCGACGGATGGCAGGCCCGCACGCCCTGTCGACACATACCCGCTCGCACCAGCGCCGGTTCCCCTCGTCCTCGCCCTGCAGCCGGCAGGGTCTCGGGAGACGGCTAGAAGCGGTAGACGACGATGATCCGGCAGCCATACCACTCGCGCCTGTGCCCGCCCATGCGACGACCGACGTCGGCGGCCGGGCGCGGTCGACGCAGACCGACCCTACGCCGCTGGTGGGGAGGGAGGAGTGGGGAGGAATCGCCTTGGCGACGTCGAACCCCCGCGCCTGTCGACTTGTATACAAGTGTACCTGCATACCGCTTCCCGAATGGGGAGGAGTCCCGGTGGCGCGAAGCGGCGGCGGCGACGGGGCAAACCCGTTCGCGGGTGCCATCCAGCCCCCCAAGTCCACGCGCACGCAGATTTACGAGGCCATCAAGTGGGCGATCATCGACGGAAAATTGCCGATCGGCGGTCGCCTGGTGGAGGCGCAGCTTGTCTCTTGGCTGGGCGTGAGCCGCACGCCGGTGCGGGAGTCCTTCGGCCAGCTGGAGCAGGAGGGGTGGATCACGCGCCTGCCGACGGGGGGCTACATCGTCTCCCCCATCGACGTCGGCCAGGCGCGCTACGTGTACCGGGTACGGGCCGCGCTGGAGGGTCTTTTGGCGCGGGACGCCTGCGCCCGCATGACGCCCGAGAACCGCGAGGAGCTCATGCGGCGCACGGAGGAGCTCGACCGCTCCGCCCAGGTGCGCGATGGGCGGTCGATCGCCGCCACAGGGCGCAACGTCCACAGCTTCATCGCCGATCTGAGCGACGACACGATCGCCAAACGCCTTCTGAGCCAGATCAACGACCGGGTGGAGCTCTTTCGCTCCCTCACGGTCAACCTCCAGCGCCGCCAGGACGAGGTGCGCGAGGAGCACCGCCGCATCGCCCAGGCCCTCCTGGCCGAGGACCCCGATGCGGCCCAGAAGGCGATGGAGGAGCACATCCTGCGCGCAGGCCGCGCCCTCGTGGCGGTGCTCACGGAAGAGGCGCAGCGGCGCGCCGAGGGGGAGTAGCCATGGCAGGGGAACCCGCGTGGCGGGCCATCATCCCGGAGGCCGAGCGCCGCATCTACGAGCGCGCCGGCTTCGGGCACAAGGGCGGGCTGGGCAAGCGTCCGGCGGTGGTCATCATCGACGTGCAGTACCGCACGGTGGGACTCGAGCCGGCGCCGATCGAGGTGGCCATGCAGACCTACCCCACCGCCTGCGGCGATGCCGGCTGGCGCGCGGTCGAGGCCATCTCCCGCATCCTCGCCGCCGCCCGGCCGCGGGGCGTACCCGTCCTCTACCCGTACGTAGCGCCCAAGGAGGCGTACGACAGCGGCCGCCTGGGGGCGAAGGTACCGACGATCCTGTCCATCGACGCCAAGGGGTACGAGTTCGTCGCCGAGGTGGCGCCGCGCACGGGCGACATCCTGGTGCCGAAGAAGCACCCCAGCGCCTTCTTCGGCACCCCTATGGCCAGCTACCTCATCGACCTGGGGGTGGACACGCTCCTCGTCACCGGCTGCACCACCAGCGGTTGCGTGCGCAGCACCGTCACGGACGCCTTCGCCTACAACTTCAAGGTGGCCGTGGTGGAGGACGCGGTGTACGACCGCTCCACCACCTCCCACCTCGTGAACCTGTTCGACATGTCCAGCAAGTACGCGGACGTGATGGACAGCGACAGCGTCGTCGCCTACCTTTCCTCCCTGCCGGAGGTGCGGGCGTGACGGCCTACGACCTGGTCGTGCGCGGCGGCCAGGTGGTCACCGAGACGGCGGTGGTGCCGGCCGACGTGGCCGTGCGCGACGGCGTGATCGCCGCCCTCTTGCCGCGCAGCGCCGAGGTGGAGGCGCGGGAGGTGATCGACGCCGAGGGGCGCGTCGTCCTGCCCGGCGTCGTCGACCCCCACGCCCACTACGAGATGGGTCCCGGCGACGAGCGCTACGGTGAGACGAAGAGCGCCGTCGTGGGCGGGGTCACCTCCACCTTCACCTATCTCCTGAGCGGGCGCCCGTACTCGGAGATCCTCCCCCAGGAACTGGCCAAGCTCCGGGCCGAGGTGCGCACGGACGTGGGCTTGCACCTCGGCATGATGACCGACGAGCAGCTGGCCGAACTCGACCGGTACGTGGACGAGTACGGCATCCCGTCGTTCAAGTACTTCATGAACTTCCGCGGCAACGAGGGCGCCTACCTGGGCCTGGGCGGCAACGACGACGGCTTTCTCCTGCGGGTGCTGGAGGCCATCGGCCGCCGACCCGGGTGCGTGATGGCCGTCCACACCGAGAACATCGAGCTCGTGTGGACGATCACCGCTCGCCTGAAGGAGGAGGGGCGCGAGGACCTGGCCGTCTACTCCCTGTCGCGCCCGGACTACGTGGAGAGCACGGCCGCGCATCTCGCGGCCACCTTGGCGGAGGTCACGGGGGCGCACATCTACGTGCCCCACGTAAGCTCGCGCCGCACGTTGGACGTGCTGCGCGCGGCGAAGGCGCGGGGGGCGAGGGTGACGGTGGAGACCTGCCCCCATTACCTTGCGGCCACGTGCTACGAGCCTCTCGGGCACCTGGGGAAGGTGAACCCGCCCTTGCGCGGGCCCGACGACGTGGAGGCCCTGTGGGAAGGCGTCGCCGACGGCTCGATCGACGTCGTCGGCTCCGACCACGTGCCGCGGCGGGCGGAGAAGAAGCGCACCGGCAGCATCTGGACCGCCTCGGCGGGCTTCCCCGGCACGGCCACCATCCTGCCCGTCATGTGGACGGAGGGGGTGCGCCGCCGCGGCCTCTCCCCCGTGCGCCTGGCGCAGCTCGTGAGCACGCAGCCGGCGCGGACGTACGGCGTTTACCCGCGCAAGGGGGCCATCCGCGTGGGCGCGGACGCCGACCTGGTGGTGTTCGACCCGGACGCGGTGCGCCCCGTGCGGGCGGCCGAACTGGGGTCGTTCTCCGACTACTCGATCTTCGAGGGGCGCGAACTCGCCGGTTGGCCGGAGCTCACCCTCCTGCGCGGGCGGGTCGTGGGCCGCGCCGGTCGGGTGCTGGCCGAGCCGGGCGAAGGCCGGTACCTCATGCGGGAGGCAGGGCGTTGAACGCAGCGCGGGCACGGGAGGCACTCAAGCGACGGCTGGGGGAGAGGCGCATCCTCCTCCTCCCGGGGGTGGCGCACGCCATGGCCGCCCGCCTGGTGGCCCAGGCCGGGTTCGAGGCGGCGTTCATCTCCGGCGCCGCCCTGGCCAACGTGCACTGGGGGTTTCCGGACATCGGCCTCATCGGCATGTCCGAGGTGGTGGAGGAGGTGCGGCGCATCGCGAACGCCGTCGACCTGCCGCTCATCGCCGACGGCGACACCGGCTACGGCAACGCCGTGAACGTGCTGCGCACGGTGCGGGAGCTGGAGGCGACGGGCGTGGCCGGCATCCTGCTCGAGGACCAGGTGACGCCCAAGCGCTGCGGCCACTTCGCCGGCAAGCAGGTGGTGGACGCGGAGGAGATGCTGCAGAAGATCGCCGCCTTCCAGGAGGCGCGCCGGGACCCCAACCTGGTCCTGGTGGCGCGCACCGACGCCTACGCCACGCACGGCCTGGCCGAGGCCATCCGGCGCGGCCGGATGTACGCCGAGGCGGGGGCGGACGTGATCTTCGTCGAGGCCCCCACCTCCGTGGACGAACTGCGCACGATCGCGCGTGAGATCCCCGCCCCCACCCTGGCGAACATGGTCGAGGGCGGGCGCACGCCCGTGCTCACGGCGGGGGAGCTCGAGGCCATGGGGTTCCGCATCGCCCTGTTCGCCAACACGGTCATGCGCGCCGCCGCCTTCGCCGCGCGCGAGGCGCTCAGCGCGATGGCCGCCAGCGGCTCGAGCGCCGCGCTGGTGGATCGCATGCTCACCTGGCAGGAGCGCCAGGAGCTCGTGGGCCTGCCCGACTTCCAGGCGGCGGAGGACCGCTTCGTCCTGTGGGCGGCCCAGCGCATGGCCGAGGCGGGCACGAAGGGAGGTGGTGCCGACCGCCAGGACGTCTCGCTGCCCCAGGACGGGTCCGATTCCTGACAGGCTGAGGAGGAATGCATGCATGCCTAGGCGCGCCATCCGTCCCTGGATCGCAGGTGCCGCGGCCACGGCTCTCGCGCTCGCCCCTCTCGCGGCCAACCCGGCGCTAGCTCGAGGGCGCGCCCCGTCGGCGGCCAAGCCGGCGGCGTACACTTTCGGGGTGGCCATGCCCATGACCGGGAGCCAGGCCTCCTACGGCGCCGACCAGGTCCAGGCCCTCATGTGGGCGGTGCAATTCATCAACTCCCATGGCGGCGTGGACGGCGTCCCGCTCAAGCCGATCGTCGAAGACACCCAGGCCGACCCGCAGCTCGGGATCAATGACGTGAACAAGCTCATCAGCCTCTACCACGTGCCCGCCTTCATCACCGCCTGGAGCTCCGTGGTGGCCGCCGTGGCGCCCATCGCCAACCGACACCACGTGCTCGAGCTCAGCATCGGCGCCAACGACCCCAGCATCGCCCACCTGGGGCCGTACGTGTGGACCACGTACCCCCTGGCCAACGTGGACATCACCGCCCTGGCGAAGTACGTGTACACGAACCTACACGACCGCACGGCGGCCGTTCTCTACATCGACAACGCCACCGGCATCTACGGGGCGCAGGTGTTCCGCAACGTCTTCCAGCAGATGGGCGGCAAGGTGGTGGCCTTCGAGGCCTACCCCCAGAACACCACCAGCTACACCGCCCAGCTGTTGAAGGTGAAGGCCGCCAACCCCCAGGTGCTCCACATCCAGGGTCTGGTGCAGGACACCCTCGCGGTGATCGCCCAGGCGCGTGAGCTCGGCATCACCTCCCAGATCACCTCGTACTCGGCCGCGGACAACCCGCAGCTCCTCAAGCAGGACGGCGCGGCCGCCAACGGCCTCATCGTCACCGCCCTGGCCCCGAGCCAAGGGCCGCAGCTTCGCCACTACCTCGCGCTGTGGCAGTCGCGCGCCCACCGTCTCCCCAACGGCCTGCCGTACACCGAGTACCTGTACGACGCGCCCTTCATCCTCAAGGCGCAGATCCTCTGGCTCATCCAGCACCACCTCGCCTACACCGGCCCCAACCTGCTCAAGGCCATGCAGGCCAACCCCCGCGTGGTGACCCCGCTCACCGGTCTCACGGTGTTCAACCCCAACCACACCGTGGACAAGCCCGTGTACCTGCTCAAGGCGGTGCACGGCCAGTTCGTCCAGATCGCCAAGCTGCCCGGCTAGACGACGATGCCAGCGGCCATGCCCGTCATGCGGCGCGCGCGCGGGCCGCCGTCGGCCGAAGCCGGGTGAGGGGAGGAGGGAGCGCGTGATCGCCCAGCTCGTCGTGAGCGGCCTGGCGATGGCCGGACCCTACGTGCTGTTCAGCATCGCCTTCTCGCTCGTGCTCAAGACCACCGGCGTGTGGAACTTCTCCCAGGGCGGGGTCATGAGTCTGTCCGTCTACGCCGTGTACTTCGCCCTCAACGCCCTCGGCTGGCCCCCCGTCCTGGCCGTGGCCGCGGGGCTGTTCGTGGCCGTCGCCGTCTCCCTGGCCATCGAGCGCTTCGGCTTCGAGGTGCTCAGGCGGCGCAACGTAGGATCGCTCATGCTGTTCGTCTTCTCGCTCGTCCTGTCGGCCTTCGCCTCCGACCTGCTCACGCTCATCTTCGGCACGGGGTCGGTGACGATCTATCCCTCCATCCTCTCCCCCGTGCACCTCGTGGACGGCGTTGCCGTCACCAACGCCAACATCGAGTCCGCCGTGTGGTCGGCGGCGCTGGCGGCGGCCGTGCTGGCCGGGCTCAAGTGGCTGCCGGCCGGCCAAGCCCTGGTGGCCGTGTCGAAGAACCGCGAGCTCGCCGAGCTCTACGGCCTGAGCCGGCGGCGCGCCTACCTCACCGCGGCGGCGGTATCGGGCGTGCTCGTGGCGGTGGGCATGTACCTGCTCGCCCTGGGCGTAGAGGTCGACCCCTCGATCGGCTCGGACCTCCTGGTGGTGGCGGTGGCGGCCACGATCATCGGCAGCATCGGCAACGTAACGGGCACCGTGATCGGCGCCGTGCTCATCGCCCTCCTGCAGAACTTCAGCGTCCTGGTCCTGCCGTCCGTGTGGCAGACGGCGGTCGTGTACGGCGTCTTGTTCGCCGTCATCATCTTCCTACCGCGCGGCCTTCTGGCCTCGGCCAGGTAGGCGGGGGAGAGGCCATGCAGTACCTCCTCGGGCTCCTCGTGCTGGTGCTCCTGTACGTGGCCCTGAGCTCCAGCTTCAACCTCTACCTCGGCTACGGCGGCCTGTTCAGCATCGCCCACGCCGCCTTCTTCGGGGTGGGCGCCTACACCTCGGCCCTGTTGTCGATGGACGCGGGAGTGCCGGTACCGCTTGCCATGCTCCTCGCCACCGCCGCCTGCGCCGTGGTCTCGCTCGGCGTGGCCCTGCCGGCGCTGAGGGTGTCGGGCGACTACCTCCTGGTCGCAAGCCTGGGCTTCCTCCTCGGCATGCAGCAGGTGATGACCAACCTCACGATCACCGGCAGCGCCGCCGGCCTGTCGAACATCCCGCCGCTCGCCTTCGGCGCCTTCAACCTCACCTACGGCGCCGGGTACCTCCTGCCGGCGGCGTTCGTCGCCGCCCTGGCCGTGGCCCTCGGGCGGTGGGTGGCGCGCTCGCCCTACGGGCTGGCGCTCAGGGCCCTGCGCCAGAACGAGGCCGCCCTCGCCTCGCTCGGGCGCGACCCCATGCAGCTCAAGGTGTCGGTGTTCGCCCTCGGCTGCGCCATCGCCGGCCTGGCGGGGGCGCTGTACGCCCACTACTTCCAGTACGTGAGTCCCGACCAGTTCGGCATGTCGGCGTCGGTGGCCATGCTCACCATGGTGATCGTCGGCGGTGCCGGTACAAGCTGGGGGCCGGTCTTGGGCGCCGCGGTGCTGGAGCTGTTGCCCCAGGCGCTCTCCTTCTTCAACCTGCCGCCCGCCGTGGGGGCGCCGATCAAGAGCATGCTCTTCAACGCCCTCGTGCTGCTGTTCATCTTCCTTCGGCCGGAGGGCCTCATCGGTCGCCGCCTCAGGGCGGCGGCCGCGGGGGCGCCCCCCGGGGGGGGCCCCCCCCCCCCCCCGGCCCCCCCCCCCCCCCGGGGGGGGGGGGGGGGGGGGGCCCCCCGGCGGGGGTCGAGGTGCAGGAGGTGTGCAAGCGGTTCGGCGGCCTGGTGGTGGCCGACCGCATCACCCTCACCCTGCGGGCGGGTGAGGTCCTGGGCCTCATCGGGCCCAACGGGGCGGGCAAGACGACGCTGTTCCATCTCATCGCTGGCCTCCTCCGGCCCGACAGCGGACGCATCCGCCTCGCGGGCCGGGACGTCACGCGCCTTTCCGCCCATCGCCGTGCCCGCCTGGGATTGGCGCGCACGTGGCAGAACGTGGGGTTGTTCCCGGAGCTGAGCGTGCTCGACAACCTCGTCCTGGGGGCGCGGCGCTTCTTCGGTGAGTATCCGTGGCAGTCGCTCCTTTCCCCCCGCGCCACGCGCGAAGGAGGGCGCCGGGTCGAGGAGCGGGCGCTCGCCCTGTTGGCGCGCATCGGCCTGGAGAGGCGGGCGCACGATCGGGTGGGCGACCTTCCGTTCGGCAGCCAGAAGCTCGTGGGCATCCTGCGCGCCCTCATGAACGAGGGGAGCGTCCTTCTCCTCGACGAGCCCATGGCCGGCGTGCAGGAGGACGTACACCGCCAGATCCGGGCTCTCGTGCAGGAGGCGGCCCAGGGCGGCCGCGGGGTGATCCTCGTCGAGCACAACGTAGGCTTCGTACGCGACCTGTGCGACCGCGCCCTGTTCTTGAGCGGCGGCGCCATCGTCGCCGCCGGGACGGTGGAGGAGCTGACGCGCGACCCGCGCCTCACCGACATCTACTTCGGAAGCTAGGTGGGATGGCGCCGTGCTGGAGATCACGGGCCTGACCGCGCGCTACGGCGGCGTGGCGGCGGTGGTGGACCTCGACCTGCGCGTGGCCGAGGGCGAGATGGTGGCCGTCCTGGGGCACAACGGTGCGGGGAAGACCACCCTCCTACGGTGCGCGGTGGGCATGCACGAGCAGTTCGTGGGGGAGGTGCGCCTTTCCGGGCGGTCCATCCTCCCCGGCCAGGTGGCGCGCAACGTGCAGCTGGGCATCGGCTTCGTGCCCCAAGGGCACAACGTCTTCCCCGGCCTGAGCGTGGAGCAGAACCTCCGCCTGGCTGGGCTTCGGGCCGCCGTGCGGGACCTGGGGCCCGTGTACGACCTCTTCCCCGAGCTGGCGGGGCGGCGGCGCCAGGCCGCCCACACCCTGAGCGGCGGCCAGCAGCAGATGCTCGCCCTCGGCATGGCGATGGTGAACCGCCCGCGCCTGCTGCTCCTGGACGAGCCGTCCACGGGGCTTGCGCCGGCGCTCGTGCAGCGGGTGCTGGAGGCGGTGGCGGCCATCAACGCCCGCATGGGGACGACGGTGGTGATCGTGGAGCAGAACGTGCGCGCCGCCCTGCGCGTGGCGCGGCGGGTGGTGGTGCTGCGCAGCGGGCGGCTGGTGCACGACGGCCCGGCGTCCGAGGCGCACGAGGGCGAGCGCCTGTGGCAGTGGTTCTGAGGGGGTAGGGCGATGGCCGAAGGAGAGGCAGCCGAGGCGGCGCGCGACCTCGAGGCGCTGGCGCGCTGGGCGGCGGCGGTGCGGCCGGAGCAGGTCCCGCCTGCCGTGCGGGCGGCGGCCGCCCTGGTGGTGGCCGACGACTGGGCGGCCATGGTGGCCGGCGGCGGCGAACCCGAGGTGCAGGCGGTTTGGCGCACCCTGGCCGCCGCCGCCGGTGCGGGCGAGAGCACGGTGTGGGCGGCGGGCGCTCCCCGCGCCGACCGGTTCACGGCGGCGCAGGTGAACGCCGTCGCCGGCTGCTGGCTGGAACTGGACGAGGGGTATCGCCTCGCCACCTGCCACGCCGGCCTGTACACCGTGCCCGCCGCCCTGGCGGAGGCGGAGGCGACGGGAGCGGGGCTGGAAGAGTGCGTGACGGCGGTGGCCGTCGCCTACGAGGTGGCGGCGCGCGTGGCCCGGGCCTGGACGCTGCCGCCGCTCAGGCTGCATCCGCACGGCCTCTTGTCGCCCTTGGGGGCGGCGGTGGCGAGCGGGCACCTTCTGGGCCTGGACGGCGACGCCATGGTGGGCGCGGTGACGGCCGCCCTCGCCTCCGGCATCGCCAGCCCTTACAGCCACGCCGTGGGCGGCGCCCTGGTGCGCAACGCCTGGGCCGGCTGGGGGGCGCGCATCGGCATGCAGGCGGCGCACTTCGCTCCCGCGGGCGTGGCCGGCCTGGCAGGGGCGGCGGACGACGTGCTCACGCACATCCTCGCCGGCAGGCCCGACCCGGCCCAGCTCACCCAGGAGCTGGGGGAGGCATGGGCCGTGTCGGACGGTTACCACAAGGTGTATGCCTGCTGCCAGTACGCGCACTCGGCGGTGGAGGCTGCGCTCGAGGTGCGCGCCCGGCTGGGCGACGGTGCGGGGTCGACGGAGATCGATGCCGTCGAGGTGCAGACCCATCCCCTGGGGCTTTCGCTCACCGAGGTCGAGCCGAAGACCACGCTGGCGGCCAAGTTCTCCCTCCCTCACGCCGTCGCCGCCGCCCTCGTGCTTGGGAGCGGCGGGCGCGAGGCCTTCACCCACGAGGCGATCGACGACCCCCGCGTGGCGCGACTTCGGCGCCGGGTGGCGCTCCGCCCGATCGAGGGCCCCCTTGTCTGGCCTCACGACCGCCCCGCGCGCGTCGCGGTGCGCCTGGGGGACGGGCGCGTCCTCGAGGCCGACTGCCCGAGCGCGCTCGGGGGGCCGGACCGCCCCCTGGACGAGGAGGCGGTGTGGGCGAAGGTGCGCTCGCTGACGGCCGACGCCTTCCCCAGCGCGGCTGACCAGTTGCGGCGCGCCTTGGCGGCGGTGACCGCCGGGGAGACGGAGGGGAGAAGGCCGGTGCGGGAGCTGGCGGCCGCCTTGGCCGCGGCGGGGCGGACCGCCGAAGAGGACGCATAGGGCATAGGGGGCGTGGACATGCGTTGGCAGGCAGAGACCGACGTCGTGGTGGTGGGCGCGGGCGGGTGCGGCCTGGCCGCCGCCCTGGCCGCCCAGGCGGCCGGGGCGGAGGTGGTGGTGCTGGAGAAAGAGCGGCGGCCGGGGGGGAACACGGCCCTGAGCACGGGGTCGGTGCCCGGCGCGGGCACGCGCTTTCAGCGTCAGGCTGGGATCGAGGACTCGCCCGACCGGTTCGAGGCGGACCTCTTGCGCCAAAGCGGGCTGTCCGACGACGCCTTCCTCACCCGTCTGTTGGCGGCCGAGTCGGCCTCCCTGGTGGAGTGGCTGGTGGACGAGGCGGGGGTCCACCTCGAGCTCATCACCGACTACCGCCACGTCGGCCACAGCGTGCCGCGCCTGCACGCCCCGCGCTCCCGCCAGGGCAAGGACCTCATGGCCGACCTCCTGGCCGCCGCCGAACGGCGCGCCATCCCCATCGCCGTAGGGACGCCGGTGGTGCGCCTGGTGCAGGACGACCGCGGCGTGGCCGGGGTGGTGACCCGGGGGGAGGACGGCGTGCAGGAGGCGATCCGGGCCCGCGCCGTCATCCTGGCCGCCAACGGCTTCGGCGCCAGCCGCCCCCTGCTGCGAGAGTTCTGCCCGGAGGTGGCCGAGGCGCCCTACTTCGGCGCCCTGGGCAACACCGGCGAGGCCATCCAGTGGTGCCGCGACCTGGGGGCCGAACTGGCGAACATGGGCGCCTACCAGGGCTACGCCGCCGTCGCCTACCCGCACGGCACGCTCCTCTCCTGGACGGTGATCGAGAAGGGCGGGGTCTTGGTCAACCGGCAGGGGCGGCGGTTCGGAGACGAGAGCCGGGGCTACTCGGGCTTCGCCGCCTCGGTCCTCGCCCAACCCGACAACCTCGCCTACGCCGTCTTCGATCAGCGCATCCGCGACTACGTGGCTGCGCACGAGCAGGAGTTCCGCGAGCTCGTGGCGGCGGGTGCGGTGCGCCTCGCCCCCGACCTGGACGCCCTTGCCCAGGTGTACGGCCTTCCGCCGGCGGCGTTGCGGGCGAGCGTGGAGGAATACGCCCGCGCCGCCCGGGGAGACGGGCCGGACGCGTTCGGGCGCACGGACTTCGGCTTCGCCCCGCTTGAGCCGCCGTTCGCCCTCTGCCAGGTGACGGCCGGCCTGTTCCACACCCAGGGCGGGGTGCGGGTGGACGCGTCGGCCCGCGTCCTCGACCGGGAAGGTCGGCCCATCCCCGGCCTGTACGCGGGCGGGGGGGTGGCCATGGGGATCAGCGGCCGCAAGGGCGGCGCCGGCTACTCCTCGGGCAGCGGTCTTTTGAGCGCCCTGGGCCTGGGGCGCATCGCCGGCCGGCACGCCGGGGCCCAGGTCACGGGCCGGGGGGAAGGCGCGGAATGACCCTGAGCGAGCGCCTAGCCGAGGCCGCCCTGGCCTGGCGGTACGAGGACCTGCCGGAGGACGTGGCGCAGGCGGTGCGGTGGCACCTGTTGGACGCCCTGGGGGTAGGGCTGGCGGCGGCCTCCCTGCCCGCGGGCGGGCGCCTTCGCTCCGCCCTGGGAGAAGAGGCGGGGCCGGGGCCGGCCACGGTCCTGGGCGAAGGGCGCCCGGCGCCCATGGCGTGGGCCGCCCTGGTGAACGGCGCCCTCATCCACTCCCTCGAGTACGACGACACGCATACCGGTTCGATCGTCCACGCCAGCTCCGTCCTGGCCGCCTCCGCCCTGGCGGCGGCGGAGGCGGCGGGCGCCTCCGGGCGGGAGCTCGTGGCCGCCTTGGCGGTGGGGTGGGAGGCGATCGTCCGCCTCGGCCTCGCCGCCCCCGGCGCCTTCCAGGCGCAGGGGTTCCAGACCACGGCGGTGTGCGGGCCACCTGCCGCCGCCCTGGTGGTGGGGCGCCTCCTCGGCCTGGGGCGGGAGGAGCTCGTCGCGGCGGTCGGCATCGCCGTCAGCCAGGCGGGGGGCGTCTTCGAGTACCTGAGCGACGGGTCGGACGTGAAGGCGCTGCACCCGGGGTGGGCCGCCCACGCCGGAGCGGCGGCCGCCTTGCTCGCCCGGGCGGGGATGCGCGGCCCGCGCACCGCCCTGGAGGGGCGGTTCGGCCTGTACCGCACCCACGCCGGCACAGCACCCGACGCGTCGGTGTTCGACGATCTGGGCCGCATCTGGCACGTGCGCGACGCCGCCTTCAAGGCCTATCCCTGCTGCCACTACTCCCATGCCTTCCTCGACGCGGCGCTGGCCCTCAGGCGGGAGGGGGTGCGGGCCGAGGACGTGGTGCGGGTGGAGTGCACGGTGCCGGCGGAGGAGGCCCCCGTCATCTGCGAGCCCTGGGAGCGCAAGCAGAATCCGCGCGACGGCTATGACGCGAAGTTCAGCCTGCCCTACGCCATCGCCGCCGCCTGGGTGGACGGGCGGGCCGACGTCGACACCTTCTCCGGCGCCGCCCGCCCGGAGCTGTTGTCCTTCGCCTCCCGGGTGACGTACACGCCGGCCTCCGGCATGGGCTTCCCCGACCGCTTCCCGGCCCGCCTGGCGTTCGTGCTGGCCGACGGCACGAGGCACGAGCGATACGTGGACAACCCCGGGGGCACGCCTTCCCACCCGTGGGGGGAGGAGGACGTGGTGCGCAAGTGGCGGGCCAACGCCGGCCGGCTGCTGGCGCCCGACGCGGTGACGGCGGTGGAGGGGCGGATCCTCCGCCTGGAGGCGGAACCGGACGTGCGCACGGTGGGGGGCCTTCTCCGCGCCGGCGTTGCCATCGGGGAGGGGCGGGGGTAGAGGGACAGGAGGGCAGCCTGCGGCGTCGTATCCTCCCCCCGTGGGTACGGGCGAGAGGGGGGAGGCGGTTGCCGGCACGCCGGCTTTGTTTGCGCCGGGCCGTCCTGGGGCTCGTCGCGGCCTCGGCGTTGGCCGGCGCGCCGGCGGTGGCGGCCGCCCCGCCGCCCCCGGCCGTGCTGGCGGTGGGCGGCGTCGCGTGCGTCCACCGCGACCCCTGGGTATGCTCCGCCCCGGCGGGGCGCATCGCCCTGCGCCTCACCCTCTCACCCGCGGCGGCGGCGGAGGTGACAAGGGCGGGCTGGGCGTTCCGGGAGACGGCTACGAGCGCGCACCTCACGGTGGCGCCGGCCGGGGGCACCACCTTTGCCCTGGCGGTGCAGGCCGTGGGCACGGGGGAGCTCGACTTCCTGTTCGCAGGGCGGGCGGCGGTCGTGCTGTACGTGGGGCCGAAGCGCCTTCCGCCCTGGCCGGGCACGCCGCGCCTTGCGGACCCCGGCGCCAACGCCCCGCCGCCCCCTTTCGGCCTTTCCCTCCTCGCCCCTGCCGCCCAGGAGCGCGCCTACCTGGCGGCGATCAACCGCGCCCGCAAGGGCGAGGGGCTGGGTCCGCTCCGCCTGCCGCGCGACTTTTTCTCCCTCACCCCCGTCGAGCAGCTGTTCGTCCTCACGGACCTCGAGCGCACGAGCCGCGGCCTGTGGCCGCTGTGGGGCATTTCGGCCACCCTGGACGCAGACGCCCGGGCGGGGGCGCGTGCCCACACCGACCCCGTGTACCGGGGCGACGTCGCCTGGGGGTCGAACTGGGCCTCCGGCACCGACCCAGCCCAGGCGATGTGGGGGTGGATGTACGCAGACGGCCCCGGGCCCGGCAGGGAGAACATCGACTGCCCCCCGGGCGGAGGCGGTGGCTGCTGGGGCCACCGGCATAACGTCCTGGGACAGTACGGCCCCTACGGCCTGTTCGGGGGCGCCACGGTCGCCGGCGGGGGAACGACGGAGCTCATGGTGACGGGGTACGCGCCGCCGGCCGGGGGCGTGGTGTACACATGGGCGCAGGCGGTAGCGGCGGGAGCCGGACCTGCGGACTGAGAGGGGCGGCGGGTAGGGCGGGGCAGGCGTCACTTGGTCGCGGCCATCGTGGCCGCAGAGCTGGACAAGGTGGAGTTGACTGACCCGTCCCAGGCCGGGTTCGCCCACATCGAGCGCACGGTCCCGGACATCCTTCGGCGGGGTTTCGCCGCAGGGTAGGATCTTGGCCACGGGGTAGGCCTTTTCGGGATCGCGGACGCTTTCCGCCAGTTGGAGGTAGCGGACCGGCTGGCAGCCTCGGAGGCTCGGAGGTACATGTCCCATCTTCACCACCCCCGCTGGCAGGGTGGGGAATTTCAGGGCGGTAGAGGTTTGACGGCCACGAACAGGTCCGCGTCGATGTTGAGCAGCGCCAGGATGCGTGCCTCAGCGGGCTTGATGGTCTGGAGGATCCGCCTTCGCATTCCGTTCTTGAGGTGCAGGTGAACGACGCGGATATGGCGCAGCATGTC
>JAILZS010000099.1 GCA_023512375.1 Bacillota bacterium
GCGGCGAGAGGTGAGCCACTCGTCGTCCTGCTCGGCCAATACCGCCCCGCCCAGGCGCAGCACAGCCTCTCGACCGGGGAAGATGCCCACCACGTCGAAGCGGCGCGCAATCTCTCGGTTGAGGCGCTCAAGACCGTTGGTCGACCGGATCTGCCGCCAGTGCACGCTGGGCAAGTCCATGTGGCACAGGATGTCGGCCTCGGCCTCGAGGAGCATCTCGGCCACCTTGGGGAAGCGAAAGGCCAGCTTGTCGGCGGCTCGGGCCAGGTCCTCCTGGGCCTCCCTGCGCGTGGGCTGGGCGAGGATCTGGCGCACGCTGGCGCTGATCGCCGGCTGCGCCTGCTTGGGCACCTGCGCTGCGACGTTGCGGGTGAAGGGGTGCCGACGCCTGGTTAGCGCGGACAACACGAAAGCCCGTCGTTACTGGCAAATACCGCCAATCAACCAGGATCTGCGACGACAGTGAGACTCCCAATCATGTAGCCCTTGTGAGACATGGCCCACATGTGATTTGCAATGTCGCACGGTATTATGCACTGAAATGTGTACACGCCCGTGTGCTTGGTGCGGTGAACGTAATGGTGGTGATGGAAGGGGCGCCATTTTTGGAGCTAGGCGCGAAGACGGTGTTTACATGCAGTGATGCACTCGTAAAGCTGTGCTGCATGTTGTCCCAGTTGTAGACGGTCAGAACGACGCGCTGTCCAGCAGCCACAGTGAGTGTGCTCGGGCTGAACGCATCGTGCCGCTTGCCGTCTGGCCCCAGCTTGAAGCCGGGTAGAACGTCCAAGCTCAGGTGGGCCGTTGGCAACTGGACCACGGCCATGCGGTGATGGACGGATCGTCCATGATGAGCGCCCGCTGCCACCAAGCCTCCGCTGGCCAGAGTGAACGCAGCGGTGACCACAGTTGCCCATAGCGCTGCCTTTTTGGTGCTCATACGCCTGACCCCCTTTTCCAGTCTTGATGGTGTGCGAACGTACTGTGTCCTTACAGGCTCTAAGGTGCTCTTGATCTGGCGGAAGATGGCCCCGCAGGAAATGGTCCGAAAGGGGACATATATATGTATGAATGGTGTGCCGGCGTCATTAGACGTTCGTTCGCTGTACACATGGTCGGAAAGAGCCTGGAGACCCACTACGTCAGTCGAGTCCGCTGCTCCGGCGTGAGCACCGAGTGCCGACTCTTCCGGGTTCGAACGCTGCAACCGTGAGCGCAGAGTCGGGGGTATGAAGTAGCCCACTCCCGCACCAGGAATCTGGTGTTACGAGTGGGCCCTTCCCGAACCGGACGTACGGCTTTCACCGCGTCCGGCTCTCCGGTTCAGTGGTAAGCGTCTAATGGAACACACATGGAACGGAGATCGCGGACGTCCGATGATTCTCCCAGAGACCGACTCTGGGAGGCGAGCGGATGACAAAGGAGAAGCGGCGCGAAGGTGGAGGAGGAACCGAAGGCCGAGCGATCGGCTCCCGTCGTCACGGTGCGGGTGGGCGTCTTCGCTGTCGACCTTGGCGCCGGCTGCGACATGGACATCCTCCGCCGCGTGGCGAAGACGCTGGCATCGCTGTGATCCCCTCCGACCTACCGGACAGCGCCCGGGACTATCTGGCCGCCGGGGCCACGGACATGCGCAAGTCCATTGACTCCCCTGTGCCTTCGAACACGGCACAAGCGGGTGATCGCCGGCAGCGACACCGACGCCCATTCGGAGTCGTAGAAGACGGAGCGGCAAAACTGGAGCCTGGAGGACCTGAACGAAATTGCAAGCAGGCCGCACGAGTGCGTGATCGGCCGGTAGTCGTTGGGCCTCCCGGGACTACGGGGGCGGCGACGTCGGCTGCTCAGCGTCTTCTCTGTGTCTAGACCTAGCTGGTGTGGCAGACGAGGTGTCCCGAGAATTCCTATTCTCGGGAATTCCGCCGTCCCCGCCCCGCGTCGCGACGCGCGGTGATGTCCCCGCGCTGCTGTAAAGAAGGAGGGGCCCGGGGCTTACGATGTAGGCGCACCACCACGTACATCGGGAGGCCTCGGACCTATGGAGAGGGTACCACCGTCTGCTCGGATCAGCGAGTCCGTGTCTCGGCTGCTCAGGGAGGGCATCGAGGGAGACGGCTCCGTGGTCCAGGAGCTGCTGCAGTTGGGCGCCCAACGCTTCGTACAGGAGCTCGTCGAGCGTGAGGCCGGTGCCTCTCTCGGCCGCGACCATGATCAGCGCCGCGTCGACGGCGAGGAACTGCGGGGCCACCGAAACGGCTACCGTCCCAAGACCGTCACCACCGCCGAGGGCCGGATCGAGATCGAGATGCCCCAGCTACGCCAGACCGTGACGCCCTTCCACTCCCACGTCGTCGACTGCCTTGAGCGCAACACCGACGTGCTCGAACGGCTGGTGGCGGAGATGTATGCCCGCGGCCTGTCCACCCGCGATATCGAGGACGCTCTGCGCGACGCCACCGGCGAGCGCCTGATCACCCGCACCGACGTGAGCGCGATCACCGAGTCGCTGTGGACGGAGTACGTGGCCTTCCGGGACCGCAAGCTGGACGGATACGACGTGCAATACCTGTTCCTCGACGCGGTGTTCGAGCCGCTCAGGCGGACGGGCACGGTGAAGGACGGGGTGCTGGTGGCTTGGGGCATCCTCACCGACGGCCGCCGGGTGCTTTTGCACATGGCGATGGGCAGCACGGAGAGCCGGGAGAGCTGGCTGGAATTCTGGCGGGACATGGTACGGCGGGGGCTCGGGGTGCCGCTGAGCATCACGACGGACGGTGCGCCAGGGCTGATGGGCGTGGTCGAGGAGATGTGGCCCAAGAGCCTTCGCATCCGGTGCTGGGCCCACAAGTCACGCAACGTGCTGGACAAGGTGCCCGAGGACGCGAGGGCGGAGATGAAGGCCTACCTGGCGGCGGTGCGTGAGGCGCCGACGCTGGAGGACGGCAGACAGGCGGCGGCTCTGGTGGCCAAGTTCGAGCGGCTGTACCCCTCGGCGGTGCGCAGCTTCGTGGACGACCTCGACGCCAGCCTCGCGCAGCTGAGGCTGCCGGCTGGCCACCGCAAGTACGTGCGGACGACCAACCTGATCGAGCGCAGCTTCGAGGAGGAGCGGCGGCGGACCAAGACCATCCCGCGCTTCGTCGACGAGCGCAGCGCCCTGAAACCGGTCTTTGGCGCCCTCACCCGAGCGACGGCCCGGTGGCAACGCGTTCGGGTCACGGACCTCGAGCAACAGGAACTTCGCCGCCTACGCAAGGAACTGGGTCTCGACCCGGAGCCCCCTCAACCGAGTGAGGACGCGGCAACTGGCCATAAGAGAAGCGTCGCTGCGTGACGCCCC
>JAILZS010000039.1 GCA_023512375.1 Bacillota bacterium
AGCTGTGAATA
Organism: Bacillota bacterium; assembly: GCA_023512375.1. GTDB lineage: Bacteria > Bacillota > Sulfobacillia > JAJZYS01 > JAILZS01 > JAILZS01. The sequence goes on from JAILZS010000039.1 coordinate 12, forward strand.
AGCGACTTCACCCCCGGCGCGGGGGGGGGGGGGGGGGGGCGCCCGCGGGCCCCCGCCGCCGCGCCGCGCTGACGCACGGGCGCATCCCCTTCAGCGCGGACTCAGATGCGTGCCGCCTGCGTCAGGGGGCCGGGGACCGCGCCGACCCCGCGGCGGGGAAGGCGGCGCGTCGCCGTCGGTCGGATTGAGGCGCAGCCAGAGTTCGCCCAGCAGGGTGAGGAGGGCGAAGACGGCCAAGATCTCCAACAGGTGGTACTTGTTCTGGCCGAAGGTGAACAGGTCGTTGCCCAGCATGCCGTTGAGGACGGTGGCGGGCACGTTGCCGACCAGCGTGGCGAGGGCGAAGGGCCGGTATTCCATGCCCGCCAGGCCCGCCGCCATGTTGATCACGCCGGCCGGCACCACCGGCACGAGGCGGGAGATGATGACGATGACGAACCCGCGCCGGTGCCGGAAGTAGGCCACCCAACGGGCCATGACGCGCTCCGGCACGAGCCGTACCACCCAGGCCCGGCCGTAGCGCCGCACCACCCAGTAGGCGAAGGAGTCGCCCAGGAAGGCGCCGACGAAGTTGTAGAGGCTGCCGCGCACGAGCCCCCACAGGTGGACGTTGGCCCCCGTGATGAGGAAGAAGGGGATGAACGGGAGGAACGTCTGCAGCCCCATGAGGAGCATGCTGACGGCGACCTCGAGCAGGCCGAAGTGGGGCCAGGCGATCGCCGAGGCCACCGCGTTCGGGCTGACGTGCCAGGAGAGGGCCTCGTGGGTCGTCGCTCCGTCCTCCCCCTGCACGGGGAGGCGCCCGAGCGCACCCCGTATGGCGTTCGGCCGTCATGCTAACGAATAGGGCGGGATGTTGGCAACCGGCGTCCGGCCCCGTCTCGGGGGACGGCGGCGCCGGCGCGGGGGAAAAGCGGCATGTCGGGTACCGGCCGTGCGTTCGTGGTGCCGATCCTGCTTGGGATCGGCGTCGCCGTCGCCGGGCGGGGGGCGGAGCTCGCCCTGCGCCGCCGGCGTTTCCCCACCTACCCGCACGGCCAGGTGGTGCACCTCTTCCTCGGCTTCCTCGCCGGCGTGCTGGGTTCCCTCGCCGTACCCTCGGTCCTCACCGCCGACTACACGGCCGGCGTCTTCCTCGCCCTAGGCACGCAGCAGTTCCACACCGTACGGAGCCAGGAGCGCGCCACCCTCCTGCACCTCGACGAGGAAAGCCGGGTGCCGCGCGGCCGCGCCTACATCGAGAACATCGCCCAGACGTTCGAGGCGCGCAATTTTCTGCTCTTCGCCACCGCCTTGGTCAGCACCTGGGGTGCCCATGCCCTGGGTCCCCCTTGGGGCGTGGCCATGGGCGCGGCGGCATTCGCGGCCAGCCACGTCTTCTTGCGCAGCCGCCGGGTGGGGGAGGTGGCCACCGTGGCCGTCGCCCCCGCAGCGTCGGAAGACGACGATCCAGGGCTGGTCATCACCTTGCGCCCGCGCGACGACCGCGCCGCCGCCGTCCTGCGCAACCCAGGGCAGCGCCAGGCCCTGGCCCACGACCTGTACGCCATGCTGGGGGCGCGCGTGGGGGCGGAGGGAGAGGAGCGCAGACCCGAGGTGCGGGTGGACGAGCGCGACGGCAGCGTGACGATCCGCCTCTGGCCGGTGGATGACGACCCCGCCCTGGCCGTGCGGGCGGCGGCCGGCGTCCCCCTTCTGGAATCGGTGGCCGGGCCCTTGCGGGCGACGGCACGCCGGGCGCGGGCGTGAGCGGCCGCGTCCTGGTGGCCAGGGCCGACGGGAGGGTGGTGCGCCGCCCTCTGCCGCGCGAAGGGGCGGCGCGGGCGCTGACGGCGGCGGGCGATGGGGAGGCGCGCTGGCGGTGGGTCGACCTGGCCCGCGCCCCGGCGGCGGAGGTAGCCGCCTGCCTCGCTGCCCTGGGCCTGCCTGGCGGAGCGCTGGCGGCGGCGCTGGGGGCTGTGGGGCGGGAGAGCGACGGCTGCGGCTGGTTGGCCTGGGGCACGTGGGGGACGCACCTGGCGCTGGGCCTGCCCGGCCCCGGCCCCGCCTACGAGATCCGCTTCAGCCTGCACGTGATCTTGGCGGGCCGGACCGTGCTCACCGTGCGGGACGGTCCATGGCCGGACCTGGCCCGCCTGGTGCGGGCGCTGGCCCGCCAGGACGCGGAGGGGAAGGCCCTGGCGGCGGAACTGGACGAGGACCCCTGCGTCCTGGCGCCGCTTCTCGCCCTGCCGCTGGTGGACCGGGCGAGGAGGGCGACGCGGGACGTCGTCGACCGGGGCGAGCGCATCGCCCGCGACATCGTCCATCGCCCCGCGCGGCACGGGCTATGGAACGCCATTCTGCGGGAGCGTCGCGACCTGCTCCGCCTTCGCCGCCGCTACGCCCCCCTGGGGCGAACCCTGGCCGCTCTGGCCGACGTGCCCGGGGTGGGGCGGCGGGCGCGCGAGCGCCTACGTGAGCTGGCCGACCGCCTGGGAGACAGCTTGGACACCATGGACATGGTGCGCGAGGGGATGTCCTCCACCGCCGAGGCGTACGCCTCCATCCAGTCGAACGAGATCAACCGGGTGATGAAGGCCCTCACCTTGGTGAGCGTGCTCTTCCTCCCCGCTACCCTGATTGCCAGCATCTACGGCATGAACTTCCGCATCCCGGAGGTGGGCTGGCCGGGCGGGTACGCCTATTCGCTCACCATGATGGCCGTGGTCACAGGCGCCCTGCTCGCCTACCTGCGGCGGCACGGCTGGCTGTAGGGGGCGCATGTGGTACGCTGGGGAGGCGGTTGGAGCGGGAGGGGTGGAGATGGCGAGCCCCGAGGGAGAGCGGGCGGCGGGCACGGTCCCGGCAGGGCGCCAGCCCGAGTGGTTGAAGGTGAGGGCCAGCCAGGGGCCCAACTACCGGCGGACGAAGGAGCTTCTGCGCGGGGCGCTTCTGCACAGCGTGTGCGAGGAGGCCCACTGCCCCAACATCTTCGAATGCTTCGAGCGCTTGACGGCCACGTTTCTCATCCTGGGCCGGATCTGCACGTGGAACTGCCGCTATTGCGCCGTCACCCCCGGTCGGCCGGGGCCGGTCGACTGGGAGGAGCCGGCGCGCCTGGCCGAGACGGTGGCCTCGCTCGGGCTCAAGTACGTGGTCATCACGTCGGTGACGCGCGAGGACCTGCCGGACGGCGGCAGCGCGGTCTTCGCCGCTTCCATCCGGGCCGTGCGCGAGCGCGTGCCCGACTGCCGCGTGGAGGTGCTGACGCCGGACTTCCGCGGCCGGCGCGAGTCGATCGCCGAGGTGGTGGCCGCCCGGCCCGACGTCTACAACCACAACATCGAGACGGTGCGCTCCGTCTTCCACCGCGCCCGACCCAAGGGGGACTACGAGCGCTCGCTCGCGCTCCTGCGCGCGGTGAAGGAGATCGACCCGACTATGCCTACGAAGTCCGGGTTCATGGTCGGCCTGGGGGAGAGCATGGCGGAGATCGAGGAGACCATGCGGGACCTCCGGGACGCGGGCGTCTCCATCGTCACCGCCGGCCAGTACCTCAGGCCGTCGCTTCGCCACATGCCGGTCGTGCGCTACTACCGGCCCGAGGAGTACGAGGAGATCCGGGCCATCGGCCGCCGCCTCGGCATCGCCCACGTCGAGGCCGGGCCGCTCGTGCGCTCCTCCTACCACGCCCGAGACCAGGCGGCGGAGCTGTCGCCCGAGCTGGCGGGGGCACCGCCGCGGGCGTAGCGGTCGTCCGGGTCCGCCGCCTCACATGTGGAAGAGTGCGCGCACGCGCCGGGCGCGGGCGCGGCTCACCGGCACCTGCAGGCGGGGATGGCCGCGCAGGCGGAGCAGGTACGTGCCGTTGAAGAAGCGGGCGATCTCGGTCACCTCGTGCAGGTTGACGATGTACCCGCGATGGCAGCGCAAAAAGCGGTCCGGAGGCAGAAGCCGCTCCAGCTCCTGGAGGGTGGCCCGTACGCTCAGGCGGCGCTGGTCGGTCTGCCACAGGTAGACCGCGTCGTCGGCGGCGCACAGGTAGGAGATGCGGTCGAGGGGCACGGGCACGGTGCGGCCGTTTTCCACCCCGGTCAGGAAGCGCGGCGGCGGGGCGGCCTCGGCGAGGGGGGCCGCCGCCTGCTCCCCCGCGTCGTCCGGGGATTCCTCCACGCGGCGCGCGAGGAAGCGCAGGCGGTCGAGGGTGGCGGCCAGGCGTTCGGGCGCCACCGGCTTGAGGAGGTAGTCGACCGCGGCCAGGCCGTAGGCGGCGAGGGCGTGTTCGTCGTGGGCCGTGACGAAGACGATGAATGGGGGCGCCACGCGGCCGCCGTGTAGGCCCGTGGCCAAGTCGAGGCCGCGCTCGCCCGGCATCTCGATGTCCACGAACAGGACGTCGTACGAAAGGGCGCGCACCAGCTCCATGGCCTCGCGTGCGTTCGCGGCCTCGCCCACGATGCGCACGTCGTCGTGCGCCTCGAGCTGGTAGCGCAGCTCGGCGCGGGCGGGAGCCTCGTCGTCCACGATCAGCGCGCGGAGGGCCATGCGTTCTCCTCCTCCCGGTCGATGGCCAGGGCTGGACCTGTGGCGGGGACGTGGGCGGCGACCACGGTGCCCCGTCCCGGCCGGCTGCGGATGCGCAGGCGGGCCCCTCGGCCGCACAGGCCGATGAGGCGCTGGTTCACGTTGTCGAGGCCCAGGCCGCCGCCCGCGCCGGCAACGGCTGCCGGAGCGGTCGGGTCGAAGCCCACGCCGTCGTCCGCCACCGCCAGGCAGATGGACGAACCACGCCGTCGCACCGCCACCGTGAGCGTTCCCCCCCGGTCGCTGGGAGCGATGCCGTGCACGATGGCGTTCTCCACCAGCGGCTGCAGGGTGAGGACCGGGAGACGCGCGTCCAGGGTGGCGGGGTCGATGCGGAAGGCGACGCGCAGGCGGTCGCCGAAGCGCGCTTCCTCCAGGCGCACGTACATGCGCACGAAGTCGAGCTCCTCCGCCACGGTGGCGTGGCTGGTGTGGCGGTGCAGGGTGTGCCGGAGGAAGGCGGCGAACTCGATGAGCAGGGCGCGCGCGCGCTCGGGGTCGGCGCGGCTGGTGGCAATGATCGCCGTCAGGGTGTTGAACAGGAAGTGGGGGCGGATCTGGGCCTCGAGCGCCCTGAGGCGGGCCTGGGCCAGAAGCTCGCGCTGGTGTTCGGCTTCCTCGAGCTCCAGCTGCAGGCTGAGCAGCTCGGAGATGCCCATGGCAAGGCGCATGATGAACGACGGCATGAGGTCCGGGCGGTGGTGGTAGAACTTCACGGTCCCCACGGTGTAGCCGCGGATCTTGAGAGGCGCGATCACGGCGGCGTGGATGGGGCAGGGGCAGCCCGGCACCGGGCAATGCAGGTCGCGCTTCGTGTGGACGAAGGCCGCCCGCCCGGTGCGCAGGGCGGTGCGGGTGGCGTCCGTCTGCACCCGCCGCCCCGGTTGCATGTTCGGGCACCCTTGCCCGGCGAGGGCGAGGATCTCGCTCGTGTCCGTGATCGCGACGGCATCGACGCGGGCGATGTCGTGCACGATGGCGGCCATGCGGCGGGCGGTCTCGGCCGTGAGGTCGAACGGGACGGGGGCGTCCGCCGCGCCCCGCCCACCGCCCGCCGGCGCGTCCTGCACCTCCGACATGCGATCCCCCCTCGCCGCCTGGGTTTGGGTTTCGAGTGTACCACGGCCCGCGGGCCGGACGACCATCTCAGTTGCCCGCCGGCGTCGGCGAGGGGGATTCGGCAGGGCCGAGGATGAGGCCGTCGGCCAGGGGCAGCAGGGAGGCGCGGGCGGCGTCGCCGGCGGCGAGGCGGTCCACGAGCCACGCCCGGCTGCGGGACAGGGTCGCCTGCCCCGCCGTGCCCGCCGCCGCCAGGGCACGGCCCTCCTCCGCGAAGACGGCCTCCACCTCGGCTAGGCTCAAGGGACGGCCGTCCGGCAGGGGGACGGCGCCGGCCAGCCAACGCCCGAGCTGGGCCCAGGCGGCCTCGGCTCCGTGCGTCCCGGCGACGGGCCGTGCCTCCGCCCTCCGGGCGAGGTGGGCCAGCAGGGTTCGGGCCGCCTCCCGTAGGGCTTGGCGCGGGAGATGTCCCACGGGGTCGGGCGGCACCAGGAGGGCGGGGTCGACCAGGAACGGGCCCGGTTCGTCGGGGGGCGGCGGCCACAGGGGGCCGGCAACTGCCTGGGTCACCGCCTCCCCGAGCGCTACGGCCTCGCCTTCCTCCAGCCAGGCGGGCCCGGCGTCGTGGCGGCGGTAGGGGTCGCCCGCGCCGCCCACCGGACCGGCCAGGGCGATGAGGCCCCGCCGGCGAGCCACGCGCGCCACCTGGGCGGCGCCCGCGCCCGCCAGGAGGGCGACGCCAGGGGGCAGCTCCCAACCCGGCAGGGCGGGCAGTCCCGTGGGGGGAAGGCGGCGCACGGCGTCGGCCGCGTACTCCCATCCGCCCAGGGCGACGGCGGCGAGGTGGCGGCGGAGCTCGTACGCGATCGGCTCGAGGTCCCGGGCGGCGTCCACCCCTGCCACCCACACCACCGCCTGCACGTTGCCGAGCGGCAGGCCGAGGAGGTCCTGGGCGAGGACGATGGCGTCCTCCCACAGGCGCGCCTGCGCCGGTGTACGGGGCGCCAGGACGACGTACGGTCCGCTCTCGCGCTCGATGCAGGGACGGGCGCAGTGGTACAGGAAGAGGCCGAGATCGAACAGGGCGGCCGATATGGCCTCCCCGTCCACGCGCACGCGGGGTTCCAAGCGGACGAGGGAACGGGGGCGGAGGAGGACGGCGGTCGCGAGGCGCGGGCCGCCCCGGACGGCCTCGGCCGCGGCACGGTGGGCGGCGAGGAGCGTCTGCCACGCCGGTGCCGCCGCCTCCAGGTCGACGGCGTACGCCGGGGCGCCGGCGGCGCGGGCGTGCGCCAAGGCGGCCGGCTCACCTGTGCCGATCCAGAGCACGTCGCGCTCCCGCAGGTCGGGCGGGGGGTCGGGCGCGCGCCACCCGGCGCCCTCCACCCAGGCGCGGCCGGCATCGCTGGTACCCGAGCGGCGTGCCAGGACTTCCCGGCGGCTGGGCTCGAGTTCGCGCTGCAGGTGGGCGAGGAAGTCGAGGGCGGCGGGCGGTAAGAGCTCGCCGTCGAGGCCAGCGCCCGCCAAGACCGCCGCTTGTCGGAGGAGCGCCATGCCGTCACCCCGCTTTCGCACCGCCTTGCGGGTGCGACCGAGTGTTCGCCCCCAGGCTACGGCCACCGCCGCCGGGGGGAAAGGAACGGACGGCGAACGGTCGGCGGGGGCGGGCGAACGGTCGGACGCGGCCGGTCGGCGGCCTTAGCGCCGTCGTCCGGCCCCAGGGCGACGTCGCCTTCGGTCGAGGCGGGCGCGTGCCCGGCCTGCGCGTACGAGGGCGGGAGGAAGACGGATGGGGATTCGCCAACCCATGGCGCAAGGTGTCGGAAGCGGTTGGAAACGCGTCGCCCCGGCGCGGACGGGGGCGAAGGGGGGAGCGGGGATGACGCCCATTCTCGTGCTTGACATCGAGACCGTGCCAGACGGCGATCTGGCCCGGCAGGTGGCGGGCGACCCGGACCTGGAGGAGGGGGAGGCGCTGGTGCGCGTCGGCGCCGTGCGGGCAGGCGAAGAGGGGGCCTTCGTACGTAAACCCATGTACCACCGGGTGGCGGTGATCGGCGTGGCGGCGGTGGAGGCGGACGGTGCCGTGCGCTCCCTGAGGGCGCTCGCCCAGGCGTCCGAGCGGGAGAACCTGGCGGCGTTTTGGACGGGATACCACCGCTACGTGGGCGAGGGCGCCCGGGTCGTGACGTGGAACGGGCGCTCCTTCGATCTGCCGGTGCTCGTGCAGCGCGCCTTGCACCACGGCGTATCGACCCGCGCTTGGTGGGCGAGCGATCGAGGCCGCTATCGCCACCGCCATCACCTGGATCTCATGGACGTCATGTGCGATTACCGGGCGTCGGCGCCCGTGAGCCAGCACGAAGCGGCCGTGCTCATGGGGCTTCCTGGCAAGTTGGGCGTGGAGGGGGCGGACGTGCGCTCCCTGTGGGAGGCGGGCCGGGTGCAGGAGGTGGCGGCGTACTGCGCCTGTGACGTGGCGACGCTCGCCCTCCTGTACGCGGCCCTGGGTCCCGACGCCGGCTGGTGCACGGGCGAGGAGGCCGCGCGCCTGCGGGAGGGCGTACGCCAACGCATGGCAGCCTGGGGGGACCCCCTCACGGAGCGGTTCGTGGCCGCCCTGGACGGCGGCGGCTGACCGGGGAGAGGTGCGGCACAGGAAGACAGGACCAGGGGGGACCGGCGGTGCGTGGGCTGGGACGGGCGGGACGGCGGGCCGCGGTCGCGGCGGCGTTGACCTTGGCGTTGGCGACGGCCGGGGGAGGGGTGAAGGCGGCGGGATCGTTCGGCACCATGTACGGCCAGCCCGTACCCACGCCCCTTCTCATCCCTCCCGGGTTTCACGCCCGCTTCCTCGCCCAGCCTGTGGAGACGACCCAGCTGGACGGGGCGACGTTCGCCTATGGCGGCTTCTGGACGGTCACCACGGGCTATCCCGCCACGCTGGAGGAGGTCCTGCCCTCCGGGCGCGTGGCGGTGGCGGTACAGCTTCCCGGGCGCGACGTGTACGGCGCGTGGGCCGTCGCCCCGGGCCCGGACGAGAGCGTGTGGGTGGGCACGTTCCACATGGGCATCGTCTTCCGTTACAGCCTGGCCACCGGTCAGGTGCAGAGCGTGGTGCGCCTGCCGGGGGTGAACACCGTCTGGGCGCTGGCCTACGATCCCCAGGACGGGGAGATGTGGGCCGGGACCTGGCCGGACGGGGTGTGGACGATCGACCCCGTCACGGGCGCGGCGCGGCTGGTAGGGCGCATCCCCGGCGAAGCCGGCCCCCACGCCCTGGGGGTGGCCGCCGGGCAGGTGCTGGCCGGCGCCTACCCGACGATGGCGGTGGTGGACGCGAGCGCGCCCGGGATGCCGCCGGTGACGGCGGGCGGCACGCCCCTGGTATCCCTCCTGGGGGGCGCGGGGCAGGTGCGCTACGTGGGGGAGTACGGCGGGCACGCGGTGATCCTGGGGGCCAACGGGCAGCTCGTTTGGGTGGGCGGCGGCGACCTACCGTATCAGACGCTGTCCGACTGCGAGACCCTGCCCTTCACCTGGCAGGGTGGGGCGGTGGTCGTGCGCGACGGCCGCATCGTCGCCATCCAGCCGGGCGTGCCGGGGCGTTGGAACGCGGACAACCTGCCGGTCGGGGCCACGCTGGCAACCCTTCCGCCAGGCAAGTACTGGTCCGCCTACGGCGTCGTCGGCGCCGACGTCTACCTCCTGGCGAGCGACGGAACCCTGGTGCGGGTGGCTCCCGGCGGAGCCGTGAGCCAGAGCGTACCGCCCCTGACGGCCTCGCCCGGGATCATCCAGACCATGGCCGCGACGCCCTGGGGCGTCTTCGGTTCGGGCTACTTAGGGGGCGACGTATGGCGTTACCGGGACGGCCAGTTCACGCGCTACACGGGCCTCGACCAGGTAGACAGCATCGTACCCTGCGGTGGCCGCATGTACCTGGGCGTGTACCCGAACGCGCGCCTCTACGTCTACGACCCGTCCCAACCCTGGAACCCGCCCGACAACCCCCGCCCGGTCGGTTCGCCCGGATACCCGCAGGATCGGGTGCCGGGCATCGCCTGCGTGGGCGCCACCGCCTACATGGGCACGGTGCCCCAGAACACGCTGTTGGGGGGAGCGATCTACTCCAGCGCGGGGCGTACGTACCCCGCCCCGGTGGCGGGCGAGACGCCCGTGTCGCTGGCGGCCGACGGCGCCGACCTGGTGGGCAGCCTCTCGAACCAGAACGCCTTGGGCACGCCGAGACCCCCCTTGGACGCGCACCTGTTCCTGCTCGACCCCGTGTCGGGGCGCGTCCGCACGGTCGACCTGGGACAGCGCCAGACCTTCGCCGGCGTCTTGGTGTGGAACGGCCAGGTCTATGCGGCATCCCGCCAGTACCTGGCGCGTTGGGACCCGGCTACGGGTGCGCTCGTCGTGCACCGGTTCACGGCCGCCCCCGGCAGCGGTGGCGACTGGGGGTTCACCACCCGCATGTTCGCTCTCGGGGGGCGCCTATACCTGATCGACGACGGCTGGCTCTACCTCGTGAACCCGAACACCCTGGCGGCGACGAGCCTGTTCTACGGGGTGCAACAGGTGGCGGTGGTGGGGTCGTCGGTCTACCTGGCGTTCTATTACGCGCGCTGGCTGATCGAAGTGCCGGCGGCAGACCTCGTGCCCGCGAGCGCGGTCTGGCCGTGGAACTTCTGGTACGACTGGCGCCACGACGGCCACGTATGGCCGCCCCCTCCCGGCTGGCGGGATTGACGCTCTCTCCGGGGGCCGCCCGGGTCGGGCGAAGCGGCTTTCGCCTTGGCCGGCACCAGGTGGGAGCCGGCACCAGGCCCGGTGAAGGGTGCGCCGGCGGGAGCTGCGCCCTCCAAGGCACGGCGCGTAGGGGCGGGCCGTCACGGGCGGCAACGGGCCGCCTGGGTCGGCGCGTGCGCCCGCCGGGGCGAGCACGAGGCAGCCGGCGGGCGGACGATCCGGGACGCCCGAGCCCGCCACGCCTGCGACGGCGAACCCCGCGATAGACGCGTCCGCGTCGCCTGACCTGGCGCCTCGCTACGCGCCGCCTCGATGCGCCGGCGCGAGCCGGCCACCCGCGCCCTCGGCCCCCTTGGCGGGTGCGGCCACGGATTCCCTCCCCCGGTGGAGCGAGCGCCGCCGCCGGCCCGGAGGACGGCTCCCCGGCGTGGCGGGGCGACGGCCTCGTCGGCGGCAGGCTCGCTCCGGAGGTCGGTGCGATCCGCCCAGGCAGCACGAGCGACCCGGAGCACGGGGGAGGCCATGGGGTTGGATCGCCGCTGCATGCGGTTGACGCGGATAGGTGCGGCGTTTAAGACAAGCAACAAGATCATACCACTTTCGGCAATTCCGTGCCGCCGTCGGCCCGGACGGATAGGGGGGCGAGGGTCTGACGCGTGCGCAGCCGGCTCCGGTAGCGGCTCGCGAAGGTGCCCACAAGCTCGAATGTATCGGGGTCGGCAAGTCGTATCGGGGACGCTGGGTGCTCAGCGGCGCGGACCTGGCGGTGGACGAGGGAGAGTTCGCCTGCATCGTCGGTCCGAGCGGATGTGGTAAGACCACACTGCTACGCATCTTGAATGGACTCATCCAAGCGGACGAGGGCGAGGTCCGCCTGGACGGAAGGCCGGTGACCAAGCCTCCCAAAGCCATGGCCATGGTGTTCCAACAATGCGGACTGTTTCCGTGGAAGACCGCTCGCCAAAACGTCGCGTTCCCTCCGGAGATCGCGGGTCTGCCGCCGGCCGAGATCGAGGCGCGGGTGCAGGAGCACCTCGACCTGGTCGGGCTAAAGGGGCACGAAGGGGCGTATCCCTCGCAGCTCTCGGCTGGCATGCCCAACGCGTGATGTCGCCCGGGTGACGGAGGAGCCGGCAAGCGCATGAATCGGAGTGAGGTGGAAGCAACGGCTCGCGGTGTGTGCCTTCGTCCCCTCGAGGACTTCTTGCGTGTGGGCGTACGTTCCCCGGAAGAGCTGGCGGTGGCCTACGTGCCGCCGGACGGCCCCGAATTGGCGGAGGTGGTGGCGCAGGCCGAGGCGATCGTCCTGCCTTCGGTGGGCCCTCCGGTAGCCACGGACATGCAGATGCGCGCTCCGCGCCTCAGGCTCGTGCAGTTCACGGGCGCAGGGGTCGACCGGGTGGATGTCGGGGCGCTCTTCCGACGGGCCGTGCCGGTGGCCCATGTGGCGGGGCCCAACGCGCGCGAGGTGGCGGAGTACGTCGTCCTCTTCACGAGCTCATGGCGATGAGCGGCATCGTCACCCTGCATGTACCGCTGACGCCCACCACGCGCATGCTCATCGACTCCGAGGCGCTTTCGCGCATGCGGCCGGGGGCGGTGCTCGTGCAGGCATCGCGCGGGGGCGTCGTGGCCGAGGGGGCGTTGGCGGCGCGGCTGCGCGAGGGAGCTCTCGCCGGGGGCGCGGTTGACGTGTATGCGGACGAGCCCCCCGACGCGCACAGTCCCTTGCCGACCTTGACGGGCGAAGCAGCGGAACAGGTGCTGTTCACGCCGCACATCGCCGGCGTCACCCGCCAGTCGACGGCGCGGTTGTCGCGGGCGGCCTGGGACAACGTCTACCGTGTGATCGTAGACGGGCTACCGCCGCTGAACGTCGCGGCGCCGCCGTAGGCGACGGTCCGATCCCGGATGCCAGGTGGAGACATGGAGGGATACGGGTATGAGCATCGACCAGCAGGTACCCCCGGCCGATCCAGCGAAGGCAGTGCGTCCGGCGTTTCTCGTCCACGACCCCGGGGACTCCGTGGGCATCGCCGTCGAGGATCTGGTGCCCGGGACGGCGGTGGTCGGGCACGTCCTCACCGGCGGGCTCGACGGCGGCGTGCGCGTCCAGGTGCGCGACGCGATCCCGCTAGGGCACAAGGTGGCGCTGCGTCCCTTGCAGCCCGGTGAAGCGGTCGTGGAGTACGGCGAGATCATCGGCGAGGCGACGCGCGCCATCGAGGCCGGCGAGCATGTGCACATCCACAATCTTCGCAGTCGGCGGTGGGCACGATGACGGAGGCGGCCTTCTACGGCTACCGACGCAGGGACGGACGGGTAGGCGTGCGCAACCACGTGCTCGTCCTTCCGGTCGACGATCTGTCGAACCGGACGGCGGAGGCGGTGGCGGCAAACGTGCCGGGGACGCTGGCGGTCCCGCATCCGTACGGGCGCCTCCAGTACGGAGAGGACCTCGAGCTGTTCTTTCGGACCCTGATCGGCACCGGTGCCAACCCCAACGTGGCGGCGGTCACCGTCATCGGCATCGAGCCCAACTGGGCGAACCGGGTGGCCGAGGGCATCGCGCGTACGGGTAAGCCTGTGGAGTCGTTTGCGATCGAGCGGCACGGTGATCTCCGTACGACGGAGATGGCGGCCCGAGCCACGGCGCGCATGCTCATGGACGCCTCGGAGTTGGAACGCGAGCCTGTGGCGGTGTCGGAGCTCGTCGTCAGCACCAAGTGCGGGGAGTCGGACACGACCTCCGGCCTGGCGTCGAACCCGACGATCGGCCGCGTCGTCGAGCGCCTGGTCGAGCGCGGCGCGACGGTGATGTTTGGCGAGACGTCGGAGTTGACCGGGGGAGAGCACATCGTCGCGCAGCGCATGGCGACCCCCGCGCTGCGCGAGGCGTTCCTTGAGGTGCATCGGCGGTACCTCGAGACGATCGAGCGCAGTGGCGCCGACCTGCTCGGTTCGCAACCCACCCAGGGGAACATCGCCGGCGGCCTGAGCACGATCGAGGAGAAGGCCCTGGGCAACATCCAAAAGATCGGTCGGGCGCGCGTGCAAGGGCTGCTCGCACCGGCAGAGGCACCGACCGGCAGCGGGCTGTACTTCATGGACACCTCGTCGGCGGCGGCCGAGGCGGTGACGCTGTGGGCGGCGGCAGGCGCCGCCATCCACCTGTTCACGACCGGGCAAGGCAACATCGTCGGCCATCCGATCCTGCCGGTCATCAAGATCTCCGCCAATCCCCGCACGGTGGTCGAGATGTCCGAACACATCGACGTCGACGTGAGCGGCCTCTTGCGGGGGGAGCTCGACCTCGACGGAGCCGCCGATCGGGTGTGGGAGATGATGCGGCGCGTATCCGCAGGTCGGCTCACCTGTGCCGAGGTCCTAGGCCATCGGGAGTTCGCGCCCACGCGCCTGTACCCCAGCGCGTAGCGCGCCGCAGCGGCGGGGCGGGTGCGAAGGGGCGGGGAGATCTTGCCCAAGCAGGGGGTGGCGGCGTGGCGCGCAGGCGTCCGCGCGACGAGGCGGCGCCGCCGGCGGGCGGCCCAGAGCAGGGCGGGGCGCTTCGCCCCGCCCCCTACCGCGCCGTCTCTCGCGCCCGTCCGTTGCGCGACCAGGTGGTGCAGCAGATCTCGGACAGCATTCGCGCCGGTCGGTTTCCCCCCGGGGGTCGGTTGCCGACCGAGCGCGCCCTGGCGCTCATGTTTGGGGTCAGCCGGTCCGTGATCCGGGACGCCTTGCGGGTTCTCGAGGCTTCGGGCGTCCTCGGCATCGAGCACGGGCGGGGAATCTTCGTCTCCGAACACATGGGGAGCGGTCTCGGCAACCGCCTCGTCGCACCGCTCTTGGGCCTGACGGAACTCCACCACCTCTTCGAGCTGCGCATGGCGGTCGAGGTGGCGGGAGCCGGACTCGCGGCCCTACATGCGACCGACGAGGAGCGCAGGTCACTTGTCGCCCAGGCCGATCGTTCCCTGCGCATCCCGCCCGACGGCTTGGACGAATTCGCACGTGCCGATCAGGAGTTCCATCTCCTGGTCCATGCGGCGACGCACAATCCCATCTTCATGCAGGTCATGGAAAGCCTGCTTGACCTGTTGGCCGTCAGCCGCGGTGCCAGCCTGCGCGTGCCGGGGCGGCCCCGCCTGTCGATGACGGAGCACAAGCGCGTCGCGCAGAGGATCGCCCAGGGCGACCCGGACGGCGCTCGCGCCGCCATGGCTTGGCACCTCCTGTCGGTCGAAGAGGCGATCGCCGCCACCCAGGGTGGCGGCGGCGTCCCTCCCCGCGCTGGATGAGCGGCAGCGGGCACGCGAGAGGGGAGAGGCGCGGGACGCGGCCGCCGCTGACCGGGCGCTTCGGCTGCGCACCATCACCACGGCGCTGCGCGGAGCAGCGGGACGCTGCGCTGCAGAGGGGCCAGATCCGGAGTTCGTCGCCCCGCTGCGGCCAGGCGCGGGCGCCCCGCGCGGTTGCGCGGCGGCGGGCCGTTGCGCCTCGTTCTCACCGTTTGTGGGGTAACCCACTGCACCCAGCGCGGGCCGCCAGGAGGGGGGCGGCCAGTCATCGGCCAAGGCACGCCAGAGTTAGGACGCTCCCGTGTGACCAGGTGCGCCCGGGCGCCGTTGGCTCCCGCGGGGCGATCGTCGTGGCGGCGGCCCACCACCGGGCGCCGACCCCAGCTCCATGTGACGGCACGAGCGGGCGGGTGGCCGCTTACCGCCCGATGCCGGGGGCACGGCCGGACCCCATAGCCTACCCGTCATCACCGAGAGCCGGAGCGGCGGCACCCGTGCGGCGGGTCTTCGTGCGGGACTCGCGGGCGGCGCATGTTCCCGTGGCCACGCCCATACCGTGCTCCTGGATCGGTACCTGGGGGGCGGGCCATGGGGCAGGCGAGGATCGAGGGCAGGAGCGCGACGCTGGCCATGGGCCTCGGGGCCCTCCTCGTCACCATGGCCCTGATCGCGTACTCCGAGGCAGGGTTCCACGCCGCCGTCTCCGGCCTGCGCCTGTTCTTCGACGTCGTCCTACCGTCGCTCTTGCCGTTCTTCCTCCTGTCCGAACTCCTCCTTGCCCTAGGCGTCGTGCACTTTCTGGGCGAGTGGCTGGAGCCCATCATGCGGCCGGTGTTCAACGTCCCAGGGGTGGGCTCGTTCGTCTTCTCCATGGGGTTGGCCGCTGGCTACCCGATGGACGCGGTCCTCACCGCCAAGCTGAGACGGCAAAACCTGTGCACGCGCGCGGAGGGGGAGCGCTTGTTGGCCTTCACCAACTCGGCAGACCCTTGCTTGGGGTTGTAAACGGTATAATAACCCTATATCTTGGATCCGGTTTCATCGGGCGTAGGCCGATATTGTGGTCGTGACCCAGCGCGACCAGGGCAAGGCGTCGGAGGCGTCCTGGGCAGCAGCGGGCGGGAAGGTGCGGAAGGCGGACGCGGCTGCGGGCGAGGGATAGTTCCCTGGCAGCGGGTCCGGACACGGGTCGGGCTCGGGCCACGGCTGTGAACTCCAGGACAGGGGTCGGTTGCGGCCGCCCCCTGCCGTCTTCATGGCCCATCGCGGCTTCTCATCGCGCGCCCGGAGGGATCACCCGTTGGCGGACGTGGACCTCGGCATCGAGAAGAGCTTTAATCCTGTCGCGAAGAGCTGGGAAGGCAGCGTCTTCATCCGCTTCTACGTCTCGGCCCGGACAAGCGGGCTTCTGGCCGCCATGGGGGCGGAGAACGTCCAGACGTTTTTGGCCATCGCCACCTTCATGGACGGTGACGGGAAGTGCTACCCCACGGAGGAGCAAATCGCCGAGGCGCTGGGCCTCAGCCGGCGCCAGGTCGTGCGCCGCATCCGCCAGCTTCTGGCCTTCGAGTGGCACGGAAGGCCGCTCGTCCGTGCGGTGCGCTCGCGCAGGCCCGACGGCACCTGGGACAACCTTCGCTACACCGTCCTGCCCGAGGCCCCCGTCGCCTTCGGGCATCCCCAGGCGGGCGAGGACAGCCATGCGCCATCGGTGTCGCATGGACAGGACCATGTGCCATCCGTGTCCCATGGCGAAGATCATGTGCCATCCATGTCACCTGGGCCAAGCCATGTGCCATCCATGCCACGTGGCACGGATGTCACACTAACAAGATCCATGGTTGGTTCTTCTGCGTCTTCTGGTTCCCCCTCTTCACTGCCACCTCCTACGGTAACCTCGCGCGCGCGACTACCAGGCGAGGGCGAAGGCGTCAAGGGCGAAGCGGGCTGGCGCCAGGAGCTCAAGGGCCGGTACGGGCGGGAGGCGGTGGCGAGGGGGCTGGCCTGCCTGAGGCAGGCGAGGGCGCGGGGGGAGGTTCGCCACCCCCGCGCCTTCGTCGAGCGGGCGATCGAACACGGGTAGGAGCCGGTACCGGAGTTCGACCGCTACCCCTACGAGCCTTGGACGGCGACGGCGGTAGACGCCGGCGATGCGGACCGCAGGGCGGACGAGGCGGAGGTTATTCAGTGGCTTGCGAGGCAGCCGGAAGCCGTGAGGGCGGCCCTTTGGCAGGAAGCGGAGAGGCTCACGCGTGCGCAGGTGGGGAGGGCGTTCCCTGACGGGCCTCCGGACGTGCTGGTGCAGGGGTTCCTCCACCTGCTCGCGCGCGAGGCGATGCGGCAGTCCGCGCAGCCCGCCGCGGGCGCCGGTGGGTGAAGTGGCGGCGGTGTCGCGGGCGGTTTTCTTCCAGGGACGTCGCACCTAAGGGGGCAGAGCGCCGTGGCAAGTCGTCATGAGCGCTGGATCGTCCAGATCGCTACAGCTGTCGCTACTTTGTACGGGCTGTTCCTGGCCAGCGGCACCGAAGTCGAATACGGCGTCGTGAACGGCGCGCCGGTGCATTGGGTCCTGGCGCGTCCTTCGGTCGGCGGCTTCGTGGCCTATGGCATCGTGCCGCTCAACCAGGCCGATGAACTGTAGGCCCGGCTTGGCAACGGCGTGCGGTGATGCGGCAGAGGCGGCGGGCGTGTGGGTTTGGTATTCTCTTGCGCATTTAGTCATATGGCTATACACTGAAGGCATGAACGACAGGGTGTTCCGGGCTCTGGCGGACCCGACGCGCCGGCAGATCCTGGAGCTGCTGCGCGCTGGCCCGCTGCCGGCCGGGAAGATCGCGGTACACTTTCCAGCCAGCCAGCCGACAATCAGCCGTCACTTGCAGGTACTGAAGCAGGCGGGTCTGGTGCGGGACGAACGGCGCGGCCAATACATCCTGTATCACCTCAACACCACCGTGCTACAAGGTTGGTTGCAGTGGGTATGGGAGCGCTGGGGAGGAACGGGCAATACATGCGCTCATATCACGGCTCCGGAGCCCCGATGTGGGCGTGGGTAGTGTGGGGGATCGTTAGCCTTGGGAGCGTCTTCATGGCGCCCCATTTGCCTACGAGGATTCCAAGCCACATCGGGCCTACCGGATTTGCAAACGGGTATAGTTCTCGCTGGATAGTGGCGTTGCTGCAACCGGCCATTATGCTGCTCATCCTGCTGGGGTGGGAGGGACTCTGGCGCATCGACCCTTGGCGGGAGAACTATGCGGCCATGGCTCCCACTTACCGTTTTGTCGGCGGCTTGATCGTGGGATTTCTGGCCTTGGTACAAACGCTTCTGCTCCTGAACGGCATCGGCTGGCTGCTTTGGAACGTCTCCCGCCTGTTTGGTGCTCTTCTGGGCCTGCTCCTGGCCTTGTTGGCCAACGTTCTGCCGCGGGTTCAGCCCAACTGGTGGATCGGCATCCGAACCCCATGGACGCTCAGCAGCGAAGCCGTATGGCGTCGGACGCACCAGCTCGGAGGGCAAACGGGGGTTATCACCGGCTTTGCGGTCATCGCTACCAGTTTGGTTTTGCCCGCGACGTTGGCCATAGAGTCCGCCACAAGCCTCATCCTATTGTGGGCGATAGCGATGACGGTGGCATCATATCGATTCTTTGCCGACCCGCCTGCGAAGCCTGGCAGCCGCCTCCGGCTATGAATACCGGGGAGCCCGCTCCTTCTGGGCCAATAGGGTTAGACGGGGTCCGCTTGGAACGGGATGAATGCTGTACCGCATCATAAGCGGCAAGATGAGCGGGGGAGAAAGATGCGTCGTGTTGTACATTGGTACGGTTTGATTGCGATTTGGGGCATTGTGGGAAGCGCATTTTCAGCGACGATCCTATTGCGCCACGGTGGCGTGCCGACCGCTGTGGAGGTTCTCATGGATGTGATTACTGCCCTCCTACTGATCGCGACCGGGCGGGCGGCCAAAACGGCAGGGGCCCGGCCGGTCGGGTCCGGCGCCGTGGCAGGATCCATCTTCGGCCTACTGGCCGGCTGGCCCGCCTTCCTAGCGCATATCACGCGGGCGGAAATGCTTCAGCGGTTGCCGGGCCGGAGTCTGCCCCCGGATGCCGTGCGCATGGCCAACTCGCCGGCGGCCCATGCGGCCGCGTGGCTGACGACGATCGTCGTCGGGGTTGTGGCTGGGATCATTTTAGGGTTCCTGGGTGGGTTGCTGTCCAAGCAGCCATCCTCGGAGCTTGATGTGTGAAGGACATCCTCGACGGGGATGGCCGAAGCGTTTGCGGGACAGGCGCGCAGCCACCGGCGAAGGCGGCGTTCGGTGGAGAAGGGTGGAAGAACCGTTCAAGGCCGTGTGGAAGCGTAAGGGTATCATCGCAAAGATGTTCGCGCGGCGTGGTGGACGACGGTAGAGAGCCGTTTGGGGACGCCATATCACGGGAGGGCTCCTCGCACCTGGCGCGGTTCCTCAGGCCAACCGGCGTGCGCTTGAGCGATCCTCGATGTAGGAGAGTGAAGTTGTGTCGGATACCGCTTTGGCGGATAGCGTTGGGCGTGGCGTTTCCATAACTCTGTACCATGTATCGAAAACATACACACGGGGCGAAGAGGCGGTGGTTGCACTTGACGACTGTTCGCTGACGGTGGTGCCAGGCCAGCTCACCGTGGTTCTTGGTCCGTCGGGGGGTGGGAAGTCAACTCTTTTGCACCTAATGGGCGGGATGGATCGGCCGGACCGCGGCGAGATCTGGGCAGGCAGCCGGAACATTACGCGCTTGGGCCCCGATGCCTTGGCCCAATGGCGACGCCGTACAGTTGGCTTTGTCTTTCAACAGTTCTACCTGCTGCCGGGACACACCGCTGTTGACAATGCCGCTCTTCCCTTGTTACTGAACGGTGAGCGGGTGCACCCGAGGCGGCTCCGCGCTCGCGGCCTCTTGGAGAAGCTGGGGCTAGGCGACCGTGCGGGACATAGCCCATCGGCTCTTTCGGGAGGGCAGATCCAACGCGTGGCCGTCGCCCGTGCCCTGGCCCTGGACCCGCCCGTGATCCTGGCGGATGAACCGACGGGCAACCTGGACAGCACCGCGGGCCGCGAGTTGATGGATTTACTCCGCGATCTGGCCCACCGCGACGGGCGCACTGTCGTCGTCGTCACCCACAACGAGGACTTTATCCCGTTGGCCGACCGAGTCATTCGCCTGCGAGACGGCCGGATTGTCGCCGACTCCGCCCCGGTCCCCGTCCCAAGGCAGGAGACTTCACCTGCCACGGCGCCCGCCGGCAGGCGAGGGCCCAGGTTCGGTACGTTGGTGGCGGAGGCATGGTTCTCCCTCTGGCGCCGTCGAGCCCGTTCCGTGCTCACCAGCCTCGGGGTGATGGTGGGCGTAGCCAGCATGGTCCTCCTCATCTCCCTCGGCGCCGGGCTCCAAAAACAAGTCGTCGGCGCCTTGTTGCAAAACGTGTCGCTGACGACCGTAGCCGTCAATCCTCAGGCTTCGTCCGGTGCTGGTTTGAGCTTCAGCACGCCTGTGCAGATGGGGCCAGTACATCCCCTGACGCCGGCCGCCATCCGATCGTTCCGCCGTATTCCCCATGTGGTGGCGGCCTACGGTGTTGCAGACATGCTGGGCACCATTGCAGCCCAAGGCCATTCGGTGACCACCCTCGTTACCACGCTTCCCCCCGCGGCGATCCGGGGGGCGGCCCGTCCAGACCTTCTGATCGGACACTATCCCGCCTCCCGGAACCCGGGCATTCTCATATCTCCTGCCATGGCCAAGGCTTTGTGGGGACTAACCTCGGGTTCTGTGACCCGAGCCCTCGGGCGGGTGGTCCGAGTGTCCATGACGGCCCAGGTCACGGGTAGCGGCGGCTTCATTGCTCCGCCGCATCCGGTCACCGCACGTCTCCGCGTGGTTGGCATCGTCCGCCCCACGCTCGGCTCATCCGCCTATGTCGATCTCAGTCAGGCTATCTCCTGGCTACGCCAAACCACCGGACGTGGGCAGCCGATCTCCTTCGGCTCCGCCGACGTCGTTGCCGCTACGGTGGGGGAGGTGAATCGCGTCGCCACAGCCATTTCGGCTCGGGGCTATGGCGCCATCACGGCCCAGTCTGTCATCCATCAAGTCCAGTCTACCTTCGCCGTGATCGAGACTGGGCTGGGGCTCGTGGGGGGGATCGCCTTGGTTGTGGCCGGACTCATGATTGGTGTCGTAATGAGCATGGCGGTGTTGGAACGCCGGCGGGAGATCGGTATCTGGCGGGCCGTGGGGGCGCGACGCCGTGACGTGTTCGCCTTGTTCTTGGCGGAGGCCGTGATGATGGGCGCTGTCGGCGGGGCGTTGGGCGTCAGCGTGGGGTGGGCCCTGGGCACCGTGGGGGCCGCGCTCTTCCATCACCCCGGCTTATTTGTCGTGCCTTGGTGGCTGTTCGGCCTCGGCCTTGGCTTCGGGATGGGCGTCGCAGCCATCGCGGGAGCCGTCCCGGCCAATCACGCCGCCGGCTTGCGGCCTGTGGACGCACTGCGCGCGGAATAGGAATAGAGCGGCCGCGAGCATAGGGGACAGCGCACGACTGCGGATGACGGCGACGCGCGAGGCGGCGAGGGCATTCCTCCTCGCCCTCAGGCAGGCGGGGAGGAGCAATGCGACCATCCGGCGCTACCGCCGAGTCCTGGACGACCTCGCAGAGGTCGGCGTCGGGAAGGCCCTGGGCGGAGAGGACTCGTCGCCCGCCACGAGGAGGCTCAGGCACGCGGTCCTGAGCCGCTTCTTCCGCTGGGCCGTCGCGGAGGCCATCCTCGACGCGAACCCCCTCGCCAACAGGCCCCCGCCGCGTGTCCAGGAGCAGGTGCCGCGCTCGGTCCCTGCGGGCGAGCTCTCCCGCCTCGGGGCGGCGGTACGCGCCCAGCCGCTGCGCATCCGGGCGATCTTCACGCTCGTCCTGGAGTGCGGGCTCAGGGAGGCGGAGGCGACCGGGCTCCGGGTGCGCGACGTGGACCTCTCCACGCGCGGCCAGGAAGGCGTCCGTGTGCGAGGCAAGGGCGGCAAGGAGCGGCTCGTGCCGCTCCCGCCGGGCTACGAGAGCCGGGCGCTCCTCAGGCGCCTTGCGGCCGGGCGCGACGGGGCGGAGTTCGTCCCAGGCTAAAGCTTTTGGCTGGACGCGGACGGGAACTAAAGCGACGGTGTGCAGTCTGCAGTCTGATGTCTGCGGGCTGGCTACCGCATTTCATGTCACCGTCAGGAGCGCGTCATCGAACAGGTGCTGCCGGCAAGACGCGGCCGACCAGCGCTGTGATTGGCTCCAAGCGACCCGACGGCCAAAAGGATCGGCGTGGGCGCCGGTTTGGTACATATGCTCTCACCATGTGTCGCCACCGCCGGGAGGAGGCCAATCTCCGTTCAGGCGACGGAGCAGAATGATCTCACCCAGGTGGTGGGCATTGTGCACTGCTAAGTCCGTGAGCACGCGACCGCCGGTATCGTCCTTGTACACGGGACGATGACGTGTGGCGGCGTCACGGGCCATGGTGCGCGCTTGGGCCAGACCGGCCAAAAAGCGGTCCACAAGATTGGGCCAGTCTTCAGCAGTTGGGAGAGGCCAGCCTTCCTCGGCGTGTGCGGGGAAGACCTGGGGCACCCCGCTCGCTGAGGCGACAAGCCAATCCTGCCAGAACACCATGTGGGCAAGTACCTGAGCGACCGAGTACGGTGCACTTTCGGGCACGTGAAGCGCCTGTCGGGCGTCAAGACCGGAGAGCGCACGGTCGTATGGCGTGAAGTCGGTGACGTGAATAGCAGCGTCAACCTTGTTTTCGCGATCCAGGAGAAGGAGTGCTTGCCGCACCGCTCCAAGGTGGTACGCGGCATGCACGACTGCAGCCAGGGCATGCCGAACATCCGCCTCCGACGACCACGGCTGGGTGAGAAGGCGGTCTCTCGTTGCGAGATAGACCTGTTGTATTTCTTCTCGTAGTTCATCTAGGCTTTCGAAGCCTGCTGCCGCGGGCATGCAAGTCGCAACGCAAGTGGGCTCTACCCAAACACTGTGACTGAAAGGACCATCCGGGTCGAGCGATCGGCAAACGTGGTTCACATGGTGGGCGATGCTGGGATACGTTCCATATGGACATGTCGAGATCATGTCGGGGCTTAGTTCCGACAGAATCGTGAGAAAGCCTCTCTCCATGTTCGGCGCCGAAGAATGCGCCGCAGTGCGTGGAGTTGGGCCAAGAAAGGCATCGTCAAGCCATGCGGCAAGGGCAGAGCGTACCCACGTGACATGCTCAGGATCGGTCATGTTGCGACCTTCCTTTCAAGACACCGGTACCCCATGGGCCAAAAACCACACGTTACATGCCGCCAACTGTGGCTTCGTGCCAAGATCATTGATCCTTTGTCCACAGCATGGTTTCGACCGATCGCGATAGGCCCAAGAATAAGACACATAGACATACGAAAAAGGCACCCGAGCAAAGAAAGTCGCACCGCACTTGCTCATTTCGTGTGTTGTATGCAGCGGTCATTCGGTTCCCAAGGGTCGATACACCGCGGACGACCAACGGTGCACCGCGTCACCCTATGGATCGCCGGTTGCCTATGCCGGATCACCTGCCGGCTTCCATCGCACGGGCCTGCCGCCCTCGGCCACAATGAATGCGAACGGCGTGCGCCAGCGTCGAACTCCCCGGGCGAGCGTTGCGCTTGGTCCGTCTCGTGACGTGTTCGCGCTCGACGGGACTGCATGCGAGTGCTGTACACAGCGACCAAGCAGCCCAAGGCTATGTAGAGAGCCGATCTAAGACTTCGGGCCAGGAGGGAGGCACATGTCCGCCATGGACGCGCCACTGCACGAATCGCCTGACGGAAAGCCTACCACCAAGTCGCATCATGGCGTGGCGATGATGAGGCGACATGACAAAAGCATCAAGGTGCGTGTCGTCGACCCAGACGGAAAACGTGTAATACCGGTTCGTAACGAGGTCTGAAGCAAGTGAGTATCCAATCAGTCCTTCAGCACTACGCAGCGTACGCAGCACACGCGCCAGCTCCGCTATGAAGACAGGAAGATGTGCATAGCTGTTAAGGCCAAGGACAGTGGCTGGCGCTACATATTCCTGTAATTGCCCACAAGGCAACTGTGAGCGAAACCACGGTTGCGTAATCATCGCGATCGTGCTCGCGCTATCTCCTTCCGTCCCTTGTCACGCATCTTCCGCCCACCTGTCTCCGTGCATGACGACAGGAGAACGCAACAGGTTAGCGAAGCATTGGGCGCAGTTCAAGAGTCTGCTACGTTTAGGAGGCGACGCATGCAGCGCATTCCCAAAAGCATGGCGCTATTATGAAACCAAAATTACATCAATACTCAATTCGGGTCAATGGGTGTCCCAGGTTGGTAACATGTTCTGCACCTTAGTTCCCCATGGCCGTATGGCCACCACGGGGAGTAAAAAGGGGCTCCTTGCCAGAAGAAATGAGGCAATAGGGGTTAGGCAATCTTGGGTGCATAGGCGGCGGGCAGTTGGCTCGCCGCCAACCGCCATCCCGAGCGCCGTTCGCCGCCTGGCAAGGCCCTGCGAAGCAGGCCCGAAGGGGGTGCCTTGCCAGGCGGCGAATGGCGTGCCACAGAGCCGGTCGGCCGGTAGCGCCAAGGCAAGGGCGGTGCAGTCCCGTGATGCGACCCGAGGATGTGGATGCGATCCTGGCTCAGCTCCGGGCGATTCAGGAGATGTTCGCGCAGGGGTCGGCGTCGTCCGCCCATGGACGGTTGCGTATTCCGGTGACTTCAGCCACTCGTTCCGGGAAGACGTCGCCCACCGAATCGGATTGCAGTTCGGCCACCTGGTCCGGTTGAAGTTCGGCCAGGTGGATGCAGCCGTGGGTCGGTAGCGCCGGCTGTGCGGAACG
>JAILZS010000003.1 GCA_023512375.1 Bacillota bacterium
CTGTAATCCCAATAACCCGACCGGCACCGTTTTCTCTCGGGCCGAGACGCTTGCGTTGATTGAACTGGCCGAACGGCACGGGCTCTTTCTGATCATTGACGAAGCGTACAAGGATTTTGTCTACACCAAAGAACCGTACTACAGCCCTGCGCAACTCGCCGCGGCACGCTCTCGGGTGGTGCGCATTTTTACCTTCTCCAAGGCCTATGGGATGACCGGGTGGCGGGTGGGCTATCTGCACTCGGATGCGGCCAATGTGCGGGAGATTCTGAAAGTCCACGACGCGCTCGTCACGTGTGCGCCGGTTGTTTCCCAGTACGCCGCTATCGCTGCGTTAGAGTATGGCGACGCCCATATCGCCACCTTCCGCCGTGCCTTTAAGGAACGGCGCGACCGTATGCTCGAGCACATAGACGCGCTGTCAGATATTTTTGACTACCAAAAACCGGAGGGCGCGTATTTTGTCTTCCCCCGCGTGAAAGATACGATCCCATGGGCGCGCGACTCCCGCCATCTGGCCTTCCACATCTTGGAACACGCCCGGGTCGCGCTCGTGCCAGGGGTCGCGTTCGGCCCGAGCGGCGAGGCGCACCTGCGCATGAACTTCGGACGCGAGCTGGCGGACATCGATGTCGCATTCGAGCGCCTGGCCGAGTACTTTCACCGTCCCGCCCCTGTGCCGGCCAAGGCGGGCACCCTGGCGGCGACACCAGTCACCCCCCCTGCTGAGCCGGTGGTCGCCGCGCGGGTGCGCTCTCGCCGCGTCTTGCGCCGGTTGGCCATTCCCTACCTCCGGACCCTCGCCCGGGTGTTCTTGCGCCGGAAAAAGCCGCTCGTGATTGCCATCGCGGGCAACCGCGGTAAAACCGTCATGAAGCGCCTCCTCGGCGAGCTCTTGAGCATCCGCTACCGCGTCCGGACGAATCCGCGCTCGTACAACACGGAGATCGGTCTACCCCTCGCCATATTACACCTGGAGATCGACACCCGCTCCGCGTGGAGAATCGTCCGTACCCTCGCACAGGCCGCCTGGACCGCCTGCTGTTCACGCGCAGCGCTCGATATGCTCGTGCTCGAGTTCGGCGTCCGACAGTCAGGGGACATGCGACAGCTGCTGCGCACGGTGCAGCCCGCAATTGTGCATACACACCAGACCGTCGGGCGGTATGTGTACCCTGCATGCTGGGCAGCGCGGCAGAAGATTGTCGTTCACACAGTTCACAATATCGCCCTGGGCGAAATCGCCTCGCGCTTCTGGCGACGGTTCCAGGCGTGGGCGTATCGGCGGGGCGTGCTGCCCGTGAGCATCGCGCAGGAGGTGACGCGCACTTTCATCGAAGAGTACGGGCGCGCGCCCGCCGCCAGGGGTGGCGTCGCCCGCGTCGAAAGGAGGGAGGGCAGCGCCGCGGCGACCGCCCGGCCGCGGCCGAGCGTCCATCGACCGGTCGATCCGCCGAGACATAAGGAGCGTGAAGCCATGGAGATGCCGCGTACCGCCGACGCCGTCGTGGTCGGCGGCGGCTGCATGGGAGCATCGACCGCCTACCACCTGGCGCGCCGCGGACTGCGCGTCGCCCTCGTCGAACAGGGCGAGCTCGCCTCGGGCACCACGGGCCGTTCGAGCGCCATCGTGCGCACCCACTACACCCTGCCCACGCTCGTGCGCATGGCCCAGGCGGCGCTCGAGGACTTCCGCCACTGGTCCGACCGCTACCCCGGCGACGCCGGCTTCCGTCCGGTCGGCTTCGTTCTCTTCGTCTCGGAGGACAACCGGGGGAACCTCGAGGCCAACGTGGCCATGCAGCGCTCGTTGGGCGTGGACACGCAGGTGGTGGAGGTCTCCGACCTGGCCCGCCTGGTGCCTGGCATGCGTCTGGACGACGTGGCGGCGGGGGCGTACGAGCCCCTGTCGGGCTACGCCGACCCCTGGCTCCTGGTCACCTCCCTCGCCCAGGGGGCGCGCGACCTGGGCGCCACCGTGGCCACGGGCGTACGGGTGACGGGCGTGCGCCGGGCACAAGACGGCCGGGTGGCCGGGGTGGACACGACGGCCGGACCCATCGACGCCCCCGTGGTCGTCAACGCGGGGGGCAACTGGGCCGACCGCCTGGGCCGACCGCTGGGCGTGCCGCTGCCCATCGAGCCGCAGCGGGAGAGCATCGTCCTGTTCGACCTCCCCCCGACCCAACCCGACCCTCCCATCGTGATCGACATGGTGCGCCTCATGTACGTGCGCCCCTACGGCGCCCGCCGCCTCTTGTTCGGGGACGAGGACCACACCCTGGAGGCGCTCCACCCGCGCCTTTCGTCGCCCGACACCGAGGACCAGGCAAGGCCCGAGATGGCGGCGGTGGAGAACGCCGCCGACAAGGCGATCCACCGCTTCCCCGCCCTGGCGGAGGCGGAGGTGGTGCCGGCCGGGTACACGGGCCGGTACGAGGTGACGCCGGACTTCCAGCCCGTCATCGGGGCGCCGCCCGAGGTGCCCGGCTACTACTACGCCGCCGGCTTCAGCGGCCACGGCTTCAAGCTGTCGCCCGTGGTCGGCCGCCTCATGGCGGAGTGGGTGGTGGACGGGCGGCCCAGCATCGACTTGGCCGAGTTCGACGTCGGTCGCTTCGCCCGCAACGCGCCCCTTGCGTCCGCCCATCCCTACCGGGTGGGCGTGGGCCTGGTGTAGGGAGGCGGGGCGGCCCCCCCCCCCCCCCCCGCCGGGGGGGGGGGGGGGGGGGGGGGGGGGGGGGGGGGGGGCGCCCCCCGCCCCCCCCGCGGCAGGACTTGTACGAATTGCGTCGAACCTCTCGGCCTCTCGCAACACCACGTAGGAGGTGCGCCATGACGCGCGCTGCCGTGCATCGTGCCGCTGCGGTGTGTGCCGCCGCCGGCCTTCTCGGAGCGTCCGCCGCTCCCTCGGCCCTGGCCGCGGCCCACAAGGCCTCCGGTCCGCCCATCGTCATCGGCCTCGCCAGCCCGCTCACCGGGAGCGAGGCGTCGTACGGCCAGAGCAACCTCAAGGCCGTGCTCCTGGCCGCCGCCCAGGTGAACGCCAAGGGCGGGGTGCTCGGGCGGCCGATCAAGATCTTGCAGTGGGACACGAAGGGGGACCCGGCCACCGGCGTGGCGGGCGCCAACTACTTCGTGACCCAGAACGTGACGGCGGTCATCGGGTTCTTCAACTCGTCGATCTCCATCCCGGCCTCCGCCGTCCTGCACCGCGCCGGCATCCCCATGGTGAGCGCAGCCTCCACCAACCCGAAGCTGACGGAGCAAGGGTTCAAGAACGTCTTCCGGGTGTGCGGCACGGACAACTTCCAGGGCACCGACCAGGCCCTGTACCTGTACAAGGTGCTGCACGTGAAGACGGCCGTGGCCCTCAACGACGAAGAGGTCTACGGCGAGGGCGTCTCCCAGTACTTCCAGCAGGAGTTCAAGAAGCTGGGCGGCAAGATCCTCCTGAGCGAGGGCGTGAGCGCCAACCAGACCGACTTCAGCTCGCTCCTCACCCAGATCAAGGCCCTCCACCCGGGAGCGGTGGAGTTCGGCGGCTTCTACACCGCGGCCGGCCTCATGGTGAAGCAGGCCGCCGCCCTGGGGCTGAAGACGATCTGGATGCAGGATGACGGTACGATCGGCCCGGAGTACACGCAGATCGGCGGCAAGGCCACGGTCGGCACCTACCTGAGCTCCGAGCCGGCGCCCCAGAACCTCGCCTCCGCCAGGACGTTCGTCGCGCAGTACGTGGCCAAGTACCACTCGCAGCCGACCGAGTTCGCTGGCTACTACTACGACGCCCTCATGCTCATCGTCCACGCCATCCAGGTGGCGAAGGGCACCGACCACGCCGCCGTCATCGCCGCCCTGGCCAAGACGAAGAACTTCCCCGGCGTGACCGGCCCCATCACGTTCAACGCCCAGGGCAACAACGTGACGGCGACGTATCTCATCTTCAAGGTGCTGCCCAACCTGTCCCAGGTTCCCGTCTGGAACCCGGTGACGGGTCGCAGCCTGCCGGCTTGATCGCCCAGGAGATCGTCAACGGGCTGGTCCTTGGGGCCATCTACGCCCTCATGGCGCTGGGGTACACGATGGTCTACGGCATCCTCCGCCTGATCAACTTCGCCCAGGGCAGCCTGTACACGGTCGGCGCCTACGTCGCCTTCCTCCTCGTTCCCGCCACGACCGGCCTAGAGCGCGCCACGCCGATCCTCCAACTGGCGGTCCTCCTGCTGGCCGCCATGTTGGCCACCGGCGTCCTGGCCGTCCTCGTGGACCTGATCGCCTACCGGCCGCTCCGCCGCGCCCCCCTCTTCGCCTCCCTGGTGAGCTCGCTGGCCATGATGGTGCTGCTCGAGAACCTGGTGCAGGTCGTGGTAGGGGCGCAGCCCGAGACCTTCCCCACCCTCATCTCCACCACGCCGTGGCTCATCGGCCCCCTGGCCGTCACGCCTGCGCAGGTGGTCCTGGTGGCGGTGGCCGTGCTCCTCATGGCGGGGCTGCAGCTGTTCACGCAACGCACCCGCTTGGGGCGGGCCATGCGGGCGGTGGCGGTAAGCCACGATACCGCAGCCATGATGGGGATCCCCGTCAACCGCGTCATCGCCCTCACGTTCTTCCTCGGCGGTGCCCTGGGTGCGGCGGCGGGCATCCTCGTGGGTCTCAACTTCGGCACCATCACCTTCAACATGGGGGACCTCGCCGGCCTCAAGGCGTTCACGGCCGCGGTGCTGGGCGGGATCGGGAACATCCCCGGCGCCGTGGTCGGGGCGGTGGTGCTGGGGCTGTTGGAGAGCCTCTCGGCCACCGTCATCCCCACGCAGTGGACCGACGCCATCACCTTCGGCGTCCTCATCCTGGTGCTCGCCCTGCGCCCGAGGGGCATTCTGGGCGAGCGCGTGGCGGAGCGCGTATGAGCCCCCGCGGCGAGGCCTGGACGGACCGCCTCACCGCCTTCCTCGGCCGGCCCGAGGGGCGGTGGGCGGCCCTCGCCCTGGCGGTTGTGGCGGCGCTGGTGCCGCTCGCCCTCCACAACCAGTTCGAGACCGACATCCTCACCGACATGGCGCTGTGGGCGGCGATCGCCCTAGGGCTCAACGTCGTCATCGGCTTCGCCGGGCTGCTCGACCTGGGCTACATGGCCTTCTACGCCTTCGGCGGCTACGCCTTCGGCATCCTGAGCACCCAGGCGCACTGGACGTTCTGGGAGTGCCTGCCGGTGGGCGCCCTCCTGGCGGCGGCCTTCGGCGGCTTCTTCGGCTTCCCCACCCTGCGCCTCAGGGGCGACTACCTGGCCGTCATGACCCTGGGCTTCGGCGAGATCGTCTACCTGGCCGCCAACAACCTGCAGATCACCGGCGGCCCGGGCGGAATCTTCGGCATGCCCCTGCCGGCCGCGTTCGGCGTCCAGCTGGGCTCGCCCGTCGACTACTACTGGATGGCCCTCGCCCTCGTCGTCCTGGCGGCCTGGGTGATCGGCGCCGTGGCGCGCTCCCGCACGGGCCGGGCGTGGGCCTACCTGCGCGAAGACGAGACGGCCGCCCAGGCCATGGGCATCCCGGTCACGCGCTACAAGCTCCTGGCCTACGTGTTCGGCGCCATGTGGGCCGGCATCGCGGGCGCCATCTTCGCCGCCAAGCAGACCATCGTCACGCCCGACACGTTCACCTTCCAGCAATCCTTCCTGGCCGTGGCCGTGGTCGTGCTCGGGGGGATGGGAAGCCTGCCCGGCGTCGTCCTGGGCGGCGTCGTGTACATCCTCATCGATGAGTACTTCCAGGCCTACACCGCCAGCTACAGCGGCCTCATCTTCGCCGCCCTCCTGCTCCTGTTCATCCTCCTCCGCCCGGGCGGCATCTGGCCCAGCCGCCTGCGCCTGAGCGAGGTGGCCGGGGCGCCCGCGCGGGCGCGGTCCGCACCAGGCGGGACGGGCGACGTGGCGGCGGCGGAGGATCCCACGCCGTGAGCGCGCCCGAACGCGCTCCGGGCGGTCCCCTGCTGGAGGGACGGGGCCTGGAGGTCCGCTTCGGCGGCGTGCGCGCCCTGCAGGGCGTGGACCTCACCGTCTTCCCCCGCCGAGTGGTCGCGCTCATCGGGCCGAACGGGGCGGGCAAGACGACGCTCTTCAACCTGGTGAGCGGCTTCTACCGCCCGGCGGCGGGCACGCTCCGATTCGACGGCCACGACCTCACCCGCCTGCCGCCTTGGCGCATCGCGCGCCTGGGCATCCTCAGGACCTTCCAGACGCTGCGTCTCTTCCCCGCCCTGAGCGTGCTCGACAACGCCCTCGCCGGGCGGCACATGCACGGGGGGGGCGAACCCTGGCAGGCGGCCCTCGGCCTGCCCTCGTTCCACCGCGCCGAACGCAGGGCGCAGGAGGGCGCCATGGCGGCGCTCGAGCGGGTCGGGTTGGCCGACCGCGCCCACGTCCCGGCGGGATCGCTTCCGTACGGCGATCAGCGCCGGCTGGAGATCGCCCGCGCCCTCGCCGGGGAGCCGCGCCTACTGCTCCTCGATGAGCCTGCGGCCGGCATGAACCCGGCCGAGCGCCGGCCCCTGGCCGCCCTGGTGCGCGACCTGTGCGAGCGCGACGGCATCACGGTGCTGGTCGTAGAGCACGACATGCGGTTCGTGGCCGGGGTGGCCGACGAGGTCGTGGTGCTGGACCACGGCGTGGAGCTGGCGCGCGGCACGCCCGAGACGGTGCGGCGCGACCCGCGCGTGATCGAGGCCTACCTCGGATCGGGCCGGCGCCAGCGCGACGGTGCCTCAGGAGGCGGTGCGTGATGCCGCGCCTTGAGGTGGACGAACTCGTCGTGGCCTACGGCCACATCGTGGCCGTGCGGGGCGTGAGCCTGACGGTGGAGGAGGGCGAGGTGGTCGCGCTGCTGGGCGCCAACGGCGCCGGCAAGACCACCACCCTGAAAGCCATCGCCGGCCTTCTCCGGCCGCGATCCGGCCACATCCGCTGGGGCGGGCGGGAGATCGGCGGCCTGAGCGCCGACCGCGTCGTCGCCCAGGGCATCTCCCTGTGCCCCGAGGGGCGGAGCATCTTCGGCCCCATGACGGTGGAGGAGAACCTGCTCCTGGGCGCCTTCCTTCGGCCGCGCCAGGCGTCGGCCACGCTGCGGCAGGTGTATGACCTCTTCCCCGTCCTGCACGAGCGCCGCCACTCCCTGGCGGGCACGCTGTCGGGCGGAGAGCAACAGATGCTCGCCATCGGCCGCTCCCTCATGGCCGAGCCGCGACTGTTCCTCCTGGATGAACCCTCCCTGGGGCTGGCGCCCGTCCTCGCCGACCGCATGATGGACACGGTACGGGAGATCCGGCGCCGGGGGACGGCAGTCCTGCTCGTCGAGCAGAACGCCTCCCTGGCCCTGGAGGTAGCCGACCGCGCCCTCGTGCTGGAGGCCGGGTCGGTGGCCCTCACGGGGAGCGCCGCCGCCCTGCGCGACGACCCCCACGTGCGCGCAGCGTACCTGGGCGAGGACACCGAGGCCGCCGTCCCCTGATCGGGGGCGGTTCGTCGGCGACGGCCCGCCCGCGCGGGCCGGCCGCTTCTACGCCCGCCGCACCGGCGGCAGTCCCACCCGGCCGCGCGGGCTGCGCGGCGGCAAGGCGGCATCCGTCAGGAGCTCCTCGGGCACGTCGACGCGGAGGCGCAGGATGGCGCTCCCCATCGCCTTGCCGAGGTTGTCGATGCGCAACGAGCTCGGTCCACCGCCACCCAGGGCGCGGTCGAGAACGAACTTGAGGGCCAGCACGCCCGGCACCTCGTAGCGCCTCACCTCCCCGGCCACGAGGCCGCGGAAGTGCTCCCGCACCCGTTCGGCCGTCACCTCCCGGCGGAGCACCTCGTACACGGCCGGGTTGGGGGCGAAGAGGGAGATGTCGGAGCGGTCCGCCTTGTCCCCCGACCGCGCCTGGCACAGGGCGCGCAACTCCACCTCCAACTCATCCCACCTCCTCGACGTCCACCTGGACGAAGGGCTCGATGAGGGAGCGGTCGACGAGCGCCGGCCACAGCCCCAGGAGCTCGCGCACGGGCGCCATGCCCGACAGCCCCCCGATGAAGGGAGGCCCGTCCAGGGCGAGGGGCGGGAAGAGGCGGCCCAGCTTCTGCGCCTCCTCGCGCGTGCGGGTGCGCACCGCCACCCGCAGGTAGACCTCGTTCAGGGCCTCCTCGTCCACCGGGCGGGCGAGCGGACCGTGCAGGCTGTCGTACCCTAAGTACGACGTATGGATCTCCTCCGCCTGAATGCCGAAGCGGGCGATCTGGGCGCGCACGATGCGGTCCGCCATGCGCGCCTTGGCCAGGGCGTCCGGCCAGGCGTAGCCCATCATCCCCACGCCCATGAAGCCGTCCGCGTAGCCCATGAGCACCTTGAGGGTGGGCGGGGGCGGCAGGCCCCGCACGCCCCGCACCAGCACCCGGTCGGGGCCCGCGTCCTCCAGCCGCACACCCGTCATGTCCACGATCACGTCCGGCGTCAGGTACCGGGAAGGGTCGTGCACCTCGTACAAAAGCTGCTCCTTCACGGTATCGACGCTCACCCGGCCGCCGGTTCCCGGCGGCTTGGTGATGATCGCCGAACCGTCCTCGAACACCTCGGCGACCGGGTACCCCAGGCGGTCCATGTCCGGCAGGTTCCACCAGTCGCCGCTGAAGTTGCCGCCCGTCACCTGCCCCGCGCACTCGAGCAGGTGCCCCACCAGCACGGCCGCGGCCATCCGGTCCCAGTCGTCCCACGCCCATCCCATCTCGTGCACGATAGGGCCGGCGAACTGGGCGGCATCGGTGGTGCGGCCCGTGATGACGACCTCCGCCCCCGCCTCGAGGGCCTGGGCGATGGGGCGGGAGCCGAGGTAGACGTTGGCGAACAGCAGGCGGTCCACGACCTCCTCCAAGGGCCGGCCGTCGTCCATGTGCCTGAGCTCCGCCCCGGCGGCGCGCAGTTCGGCCAGACGAGGGCGGATGTCGTCGCCCCGCACCACGCCCACGCGTAGGCGGATGCCCAGCTCCCTCGCCACCCGCGCCACCTCGGCCCGCGCCCCGTCGGGGTGGATGCCGCCGGCGTTGGTCACCAGGCGGATGCCGCGGCCGTGGGTGACCGGGAGGAGCTCCCGCATGAGGGGGCCGATGTCCTTGGTGTACCCGGCCGCGCCGTCACGCTGGCGGTCCTTCTCCAGGATCGCCATGGTGAGCTCGGCCAGGTGGTCGAAGGCGATGTAGCGCACGTCGCCGCGCTCCGCGATGTCGAGCGCGGGCCGGATGCTGTCCCCGTAGAACCCCAGGCCGCCGCCGATGCGGACGCTCCGCACGCCGCTCCCCCCTCCACCGTCCCGCCTCAGGCGGGTGTGACGCGGCCGCGCAGCGCCTCCGTGAGGGCGGGGAGGACCTCGCGGTAGTCCCCCACGACGCCGTACTCGGCGAACTGGAAGATGGGCGCCTCGGCGTCCTTGTTGATGGCCACGATATGCTTGGCGCGGGTGATCCCGGCCACGTGCTGGCTGGCGCCGGAGATGCCCACCGCGACGTAGAGGTCGGGCGCCACCGACACGCCCGTCTGCCCCACCTGGTAGGAGGCGGGCACCCAGCCGGCGTCCACCGCCGCCCGCGACGCCCCCACAGCCGCCCCCAGGACCTGGGCCAGTTCCTCCACGTAGCGGAAGTTCTCCGGCCCGCCCAGTCCGCGGCCACCGCTAACCACCCGGCGCGCCTCGGTCAGGCTCGGGCCGGCTCCCTGCCGACCCGAGGTGCGCGACTCGACGCGCCGGCCCGTGGGAGCGGCCTCATGGGCGTGGGTGCGCACCGCCGCCGTCCCCTCCCCATCCGCCGCCGCCTCCGCCGCGCCCAGTCGGAGCTGCACCATGGCGGGAGCCGAGGGGCCCGGCTCCGGCACCAGGGTGGCGACCGCCTTGCCGCCGTAGATCGCCTTGCGAACGGCCGGACGGCCGTTCTCCAGGGCGAGCGCCTGCCCCTCGGCGACGAACCCCGCCCCCAGGCGTACGGCCACGCGCGTCCCCACCTCCCGTCCCCAGGCGCCCGCCGCCCATACCACCGCGTCGGCCGCCAGGGAAGCCAGGAGATCGGTCAGGGCACCGGCCGCCGCCTCCGGGTCGTCGGCGGATAGGGCCGGCGTCAGGGCCACCACCTCACTGGCGCCGTAGCGGCCATAGTCGGTCCCCTCCGGCCCCGTCCGCACCAGCACCACCGTCTCGGGGACAAGGGCGCGCGCCGCCCCCAACGCCTCCAGGGTGCCCTTGGTCGCCGCCTCCGCGCCCGGTTCCGCCACCACCACGAGTCGCATCGCCGTCCCCCCTACACCAGGTGCTCGGCCAGAAGACGCTCCGCCAGGGCGCGTCCCTTCGCGGCGCCGTCCTCGCCCTCGATGAACGTGCACTCGGCCCGCCGCACCTCCGGCGCCGCCACCGCCGCCACGTGCACGCGCGGTGCGGCCGCGCCGCCCAGGTCGGCCACCGTCAGGCGCTCCACCGGCTTGCGCTTGGCCATCAGGATGTCCTTCACCTTCGCCATGCGCAGGGCGTTACGTCCGTCGTTGGTGACCGACAGCACCACAGGGGGCCGGGGAAGGAACACCTCCTCGCTTGCGTCCTCCAGCACGCGATGCACGCGCACGCCGCCCTCCGCCAGGGGCTCTACCGCGCTGGCGTAGGAGACCGCCGCCGCGTCCAGGAGCTCGGCGGCGGCGAACGCTGTCTGCCCGCTGTCCCAGTCG
Organism: Bacillota bacterium; assembly: GCA_023512375.1. Classification (GTDB taxonomy): domain Bacteria; phylum Bacillota; class Sulfobacillia; order JAJZYS01; family JAILZS01; genus JAILZS01. Next base: position 10,734 of record JAILZS010000003.1, read on the forward strand.
CCGCTCTGTAGGCCGAAGAGGAGAAGGTCGGGGGGCCCGAGGCGACGGGCGGCCGCCGCCAACACGGAAGCCACCTGGAAGGCGTCGTGCCTTCCCCCTTCGTCCAGGACGAGGACGGCGTCGTCGGCGCCGGTGCTCAGGGCCTTGCGGAGGATCTCCTCAGCCTCCGGCGGTCCGTAAGAGACCGCGGTCACGCGCACCGAGGCGTCCTGGTCCTTCACCTTGAGGGCGGTCTCCAGGGCGTTCTCGTCATACGGGCCCATGACGTAGGGCGCGTCGGGGACGCGGGCGTCGCCCGCCTCGGGGTCGATGCGAAAGCGCGACGCCGTCAGCTCCGGGTCGAGGATGCGTTGGACGAACACGGCGATGTGCACGCTCTTCCTCCTCACGGCTCGCTCTTGGCCCGGGCGCCGGCCGCGGCCCACAGCGCGCGGCCGCCCCCGATGCTCCCTGCGGCCGCCGACGCGCACCCCGCCGCCGCGGCCCAGGGCGCCTGTCCCCCTTACCGTAGCGCATTGCGCCCCGGCGCGCGACGGGCAGAGCGGCGGACGGGACGCCGCCCCACGCTACCGGTCCACGACATCGCCATCTGCGCACGGCAGCTCATCGCGTACATTCCGGTTGACGATATTCGCGATTTAGAGTAGCGTACAGGCGAGCGGGATTGCCGGGAGATGGCGAAGATGGCTATACAGCGGGGACGGCGGGGACGGCGGGGCACGGATGGTGCGGGGCGAAACGAGGGGCTGAGGGCCGGAGATTGGGTGCTCACGCCCCAGGGGCCGGGACGGGTGCAGGGACTGTGGGCCGACAGCGTCGTGGTGGAGATGGACTTCGCCTATCGGGTACGCTTCGCGCTGGAGGCTGTGAGCGCCCTGGAGGCGATGGCCGACGAGCCCCTCCCCTGCGCCCTGTGCGGTGCGCCAACGCTGTACCGCTGTCGCGACTGCGGCAATGCCGCCTGCCCGCCCCACATCAGCCACGGCCGGGGCGGCGCTCGGCGCGCGGGCGCCGAGACGTAGCCGGCTGAGAGGCGGGGCCGCGGGGGTGAAGCCCCCTCCTTGCCCCTATGTGCTATGTTTGTTATAGCATGGGGGCGAAAGGAGGTGGGGGATATGCCCGCCGCCCAGCCCGCGGACATCCTCGTGCTCCCGCGCGTCCCCGAACCGCCGCCGACCGAGCCGGATCGGCCGGTGGCGCGGATCGGCACCGCGCACCGCCAGCTCGAGGGGGCGGGCTTCCCGGTGCGCCGGCCCTTCCCGGGCGCCGTAGCCTTCCGAGAGGCCGATCCGTTCCTGCTCCTGGATCACATCGGCCCCATCCACTGGGCACCCCGGGAAGCCCGGGGAGCCCCGTGGCACCCGCATCGCGGGTTCGAGACCGTCACCTACATCCTGGACGGAGCGATGCGCCACACCGACTCCCACGGCGGCGGCGGACTCATCCGCGACGGCGACACGCAGTGGATGACGGCCGGGTCGGGCATCCTCCACGACGAGATGCCGCCGGAGGACCTCTTCCGCCACGGCGGCCTCTTCCATGGCACCCAGCTGTGGGTGAACCTGCCCCGCCGGCTCAAGTGGACGCCGCCGCGTTACCAGGAGATCCCCCGCGATCGCGTCCTCCTCCTGGCCTCCCAGGACGGAGGCGCCCTGGTGCGGGTGATCGCCGGCGAGCTGGCGGGTCACCGCGGTCCGGGCGTCACCTGGACCCCCATCGACTATCTGCACGCATCGCTCTCGCCCGGGGCGCGCCTGCGCCTGCCCTGGCGGCCCGACTTCAGCGCCCTCGCGTACGTGCTGGTGGGAAGCGGGCAGGTGGGGGCGGAGCGGGTCGGCCTCCGAGCCGGACAGGTGGCGCTGTTCGGCCCCGGCCGGGCGGTGACGGTGTGGGCCGACCGGCAGCAGGACGGGGAATACAGCCCCAACCTGGAGATCCTCGTCCTCGGGGGGTTGCCCATCCGGGAGCCGATCGTCCAATGGGGGCCGTTCGTCATGAACACGCGCGAGGAGATCGTGCAGGCGGTGGAGGATTTCCAGCGGGGGCGCATGGGCAGCGTGCCGGCCACGCCCCGGGCCGGGGGCGGACAAGCCTCGGCGGCCCAAGGGGTGGAGCCGGGTAAGGCGGAGACCTGAAGGCGCCGAACGCGCGAGGACGCGTAAGGGAGGAGAGAGTGCGGATGGCGGTCATGGATCTCAACGCCGATGAATTCGCGGCCAAGGTGGAGGGCGGACCGCGCCCGGTCTTGGTCGACTTCTGGGCCCCGTGGTGCGCGCCCTGCCGCATGGTCTCCCCCATCGTGGAGGAGCTGGCGGAGGAGATGGCGGATCGCCTCGACGCCTACAAGGTGAACGTGGACGAGGCGCCCGAGCTGGCCGCGCGGTTCGGCATCATGAGCATCCCGACCCTGGGCATCTGGCGCGGCGGCCGCCTTGTCAACCAGGTGGTGGGTTACCGGCCCAAGGCCCACCTGCGGGAGTTCCTCGAGCGCGAGCTCTCCCACTAAGGGCGGGCGGCCGGCGGCTGGGGCGGCGGGGGGGTCCCCCGCCGCCTCGGCGTTCTTCCGCTTTCCTCCCCCTGGGCGGCGGCGGGCGCCGTGGTGTACGTTCGACCGGAGGAGGCGACGGCCGTGCGGGTGGGACTCATCGCCCACGACAGCAAGAAGGACGAGCTCGTGGCGTTCGTCCGGCGCCACCGCGAGCGCTTCGCGCGCCACGCCCTGTGGGCCACGGGCCACACCGGCCAGCGCCTGGCCGAGGCCACAGGCCTGGAGGTGGCGCTTCTCATGTCCGGCCCCATGGGCGGAGACCAGCAGATGGGAAGCCGCATCGCCCAGGGGGAGATCGACGTGCTCTTCTTCCTGCGGGACCCCCTGTTCGCCCACCCGCACGAGCCGGACGTGAGCGCGCTCCTGCGCGTGTGCGACGTCCGTAGCATCCCCGTGGCCACGAATCTGGCCACGGCGGAGCTCGTCGTGCGCGTCCTGTGAGGGCGCCGCCCATGCCGTGCACCGCCGACGGGGAGGAACCGACGTGAACGAGGGCGAGGGCGAGGCGACCGCACAAGGCAGCTGGCTTCCCGAGCAGCGCCGTCAGGAGATCGGCCGGCGCATCCACGCATACGGGCGCGTGAGCGTGCGGGAGATGGCGCGCGTCCTGGGCGTCTCCCAGGAGACCGTGCGCCGCGACCTGGAGACGTTGGCCGAGCGCGGCATCGTGGAGCGCACCCACGGTGGGGCCGTGAGCCCCGCCTGGGCGGCGGAGCGCACCTTCGCCGAGCAGGTGCGGCTCCACGCCGCCGCCAAGGCGCGCATGGCCGACGCCTGCTTCGAGGCGATCGCCGGCGCCCGCCGGGTGGTGTTGGACGCGGGTTCGTCCTGCGCCGCCCTGGCCGCCCGCCTGCGGGAGCTTTCCGACCTCGAGGTGGTCACCAACAACGTCCCTGCCGCCACCACCCTGTCGGCGGCACCCGGGGTGCGCGTCCTCCTGGTGGGCGGACGCCTGCGCCAACCCACCCTGTCGCTCGTAGGCGACTGGGCCACCGAGCGCCTCATCGCCTACCGAGCAGAGGTGGCCGTGCTGGGGACCAACGGCCTCAACGCCCAGCACGGCCTATTCACCCCCACGCCCGAGGAGGCGGCGGTCAAGCGCGCCATGGCGCGCGCCGCGGCCGAGGTGTGGGTGCTGGCGGACGCGAGCAAGTTCGCGGCCCGGCCCGAGGGGCACGTGTTCGCCCAGTGGGGCGACGTCCACCACCTGGTCACCGAGAGCCAGGCGCCCGCGCGGGAGGTTGCGGCGATCGAGGCGCAAGGCGTGCGGGTTCACCTCGTTTGACACAAACGGGCATCTTCGGTCACGGATCCACCGCCCGAGTGCGGGTTTTCGACCGATCTTTCGGATGAATCCGTGGGAGCCGCAGGAGTTCGCCCACCGGGCGGCGAAACCCGCACGGCCCCGCACGAGGGAGGCGATCGCACTGGAACCCGTCCTCCGGGCCCAGGGCGTCACCAAGCGATACGGTTCGGTGACCGCCCTGGACCACGTCGACTTCGAGATCTCCGCCGGCGAGGTGGTCGGCCTCCTGGGCGACAACGGCGCCGGCAAGTCTACGCTGGTCAAGGTGTTGTGCGGCGCCGTCATGCCCGACAGCGGCCGGGTCGAGGTGCGGGGCCGGCCGCTGCGCCTGGGCAGCCCTGAGGATGCCCGACGCGCCGGCATCGAGACGGTGTACCAGGACCTCGCCCTGGCGGAGCACCTCGACGTCACGGCCAACGTCTTCTTGGGGCGCGAGCGGGTGCGCCCCGGCCTGGCCGGTCGCCTCGGCCTGCTCGAGTGGCCCTCCATGCGGGCCGACACGGCGCGCGGGCTGCGCTCGCTCGGCATCGACATCCCGCTCACCGGCGTGCCGGTGGGGCGGATGTCGGGCGGGCAGCGGCAGGCGGTGGCCGTGGCGCGCGCCGTCCTGTGGGGGAGCTCCGTCCTCCTCATGGACGAGCCGACGGCCGCCCTGGGGGTGGCGGAGACCGAGCTCGTGATCGGCCTGATCGGGCGCCTCAAGGCTCAGGGCCTGCCGATCGTGATCATCACGCACGACCTGCCCGACGCCCTGCGTATCTGCGACCGCCTCGTCATCCTCCGGCACGGGCGCGTGGCGGCCGCCGCGCGCACCGCCGACACGAACATCGACCAGGTGGTGGGCTGGATGACCGGCTCGCGCGCGACGGCATGAGCACGTCCGAGCCCAAGGGAATGCCGGTGCCCCGATCCGTCCCCGCTCTGGGGAGGGGTCTCGCGTCGGTGGTGACCGACAACTGGATCGTCGCCGTCTTCGTCCTCATGGTGCTCGTGTTCGCGGCCACCGCACCCGGGTTCGTGAGCGCGGAGAACTGGGTGGCCACCGCCCAGTACACGACGGAGTACCTCCTCCTGGCCCTGGGCGAGACGTTCGTCATCCTCACGGCCGGGATCGACCTGTCGGTGGGGGCCACTCTGGGGCTTGCAGGCATCCTCGGCGGCACCGCGGTGAGCCTGCTCACCAACGGCGGGCAGGGAGGCGACGTGGCCGTCGGCATGTTGGGCGGCCTGTTCGTCTCCCTCCTCACCGGCACCGCCGTGGGCGTCTTCAACGGTCTGTGCATCACCCTTCTCGACATCACGCCCTTCATCGTCACCCTGGGAAGCCTGGGGATCGTGTCGGGGGTCACCTTCCTCATCACCAACGGCGCCGACGTCACCACGCTGCCGTTCGTCACCGGCAGTCTGGGCAACCACGCCTACTTCGGGGTCCTGCCCCTTCCCGTCGTGGTCACCCTGGCGGTTACCGTGCTCTCGTCGCTCTTGCTCACGCACACCCGCTTCGGCCTGCGCACGTACGCCATCGGCTCCAACTCGGAGGCGGCCCGGCGCACGGGCATCTCCGTCAAACGACACCTGGTGGCGGTGTACGCCCTGTGCGGCCTATTCGCCGGCCTGGCCGGATACCTCGTCATGCTCCGGTTCGTGGCCGCCTCGCCCATCGCCGGCCAGAACGACGAGCTCGACGCCATCGCGGCCGTGGTCATCGGCGGCGCCAGTCTGTTCGGCGGCCGGGGCAAGATCCTCGGCACCACGGTGGGCGCCTTCATCATCGCCACCCTGGTGTCGGGGCTCATCCTGCTCAACGTCACCGCCTACTGGCAGACGGTCCTCACGGGCGGAATCATCATCCTCGCCGTGTTCGTCGACCAGCGCCGGCGCGCCCGCGTCCCATGACGTCCGACGCCCCCCTCGCACCGTGCCGACCCATCGGAAAGGAGTGAACCCGGTGCGCATGCTCTCCCCGTCCCGCCGCACCCGCGCCGCCGCCTGGCTGACCGCCGTGGCCTCGGGCGCGACGTTGCTGGCCACCGTGGGGGCCACCACGGGGGCCGCCCCCGTGCGGCACGCCGCCAAACACTACACCATCGCCCTCATCCCCGGTCTGACCACCGACCCGTTCTACATCTCCATGGGCATCGGCGCCGAGGCCGCGGCCAAGAAGCTGGGGGTCACGCTCCTGTGGCAGGGGGCGCCGACCTGGAGCGTGAGCCAGCAGACCCCCTACGTGGCCGCCATGGTGTCGCGCCACGTGAACGCCATCCTCATCGCCCCTACAGACGTCAAGCAGCTCATCCCGCCCATCCGCAACGCCGTCAAGGCCGGCATCCCGGTCATCACGGTGGACACCACGATCGCCGACCAGAGCTTACTCAAGAGCGCCATCACCTCGAACAACTTCCAGGGCGGCGAGGTGGCCGCCAAGATGATGGCCCAGCAGATCGGCGGTAAGGGCGAGGTGGCGGTGATCAACACCCTGCCCGGCATCAGCACCACCGACGCGCGGCAGGCCGGCTTCGTAGCCGAGATGAAGCATTTCCCGAACATCAAGATCGTCGCCATGGAGTACGACAACGACCAGCAGACCACAGCCGAGACAGACGCCCAGCACATCCTCCTGCGCTACCCCGGCCTCAAGGGCATCTTCGGCACGAACCTGTACTCGGCCGTCGGGGCGGCGGCCGGCGTGGAGCAGGCGGGGAAGATCGGGGCCGTGAAGGTCTTCGGCTACGACGCCGAGCCGCTCGAGGTCCAGGACCTGCAGAAGGGGCTCCTCAGCGCCATCGTGGCCCAGAAGCCGTACCTCGAGGGCTACCTGGGCGTCGAGTACGCGGTGGACGTGTTGGAGGGCAAGTCCGTGCCCAAGTCGGTCCAGCTCCCCAACGTGGTGATCACCAGGGCCAACCTCAAGGCCAACGCGCAGTGGATCTACAAGACCCACCTCTAATCGCAGGGCGGCGGCGGCCGGCGTCGGGGGTGCCCCGCGCCGGCCGCGGCGCGTCCGGACAAGGAGGCGGTAGGCATGGGCCAAGGCATCGCCCCCCTCACCCCGGCGGCGCGCGACTACGCCTTCGGCGGCCGCCGGCTGGAGCGCTACGGCAAGCGCCTCCAGGAGCGCACCGCCGAGACGTGGGAGTTCTCCCTCTATCCCGGACGCCCCAGCCGTCTGGCCGACGGCGAGGCGCTGCCCGACCACCTGTCCCGCGCCTGGGGATGGGACGCGCGGGCGCGCGCCGACCTCCCCCTGGTGAAGCTCCTCGACATCCAGGGCGATCTGCCGGTGCACTGCCACCCGAGCGACGCCCAGGCCCACAGCCTCCCCGGCGACGACCCCGGCAAGGACGAGGCCTGGCTGGTGCTCGAGGCCGGGCCCGAGGCGGCGGTCTACCTGGGTTTCTCCCATCCCATGGGGGAGGAGGACGTGGTCGCCGCCATCCGGGGAGAGGGTCTGCGTCCGCACATGGTGCGCCTCGTACCGCGGCCGGGTGACGTGATCATGGTCCCCACCGGTACCGCCCACGCGGCTCGCGACATCGTCATCTACGAGGTGCAGCAGACGAGCGACCGCAGCTTCCTGGCGGAGAAGGTCGACCTGTGGGGACGGACGCTCGACCCGGAGACGGTGGAGCGACAGGGGCGCGAGTTCGCCCGGCACGTGCGGCGCGCCCCGCCCCACGCCGCCCTGCACGCCGCCGGCGTGCTGCAGGCGGCGTCGGCGGAGGAGCCCCTCCCCCTCGTGGGGTGCGACCACTTCGGGGCCGAGGTGTGGACGCTCACGGCACCGCGCATCCTGCCGCCCGGCGCCTACACGGTGCTGGCGGGCGGCGTGGCGGGGCAGGACGCCGGCGTGGGGCAGACGCTCCTCGTGGGACCCGACCCCACCCCGCTCTCCCCCCAGGGGGGGTTCGCGCGACTCGTGCGGGCATGGGCGCCGGACCCGGGTCTGGCCCAGCGCCTGCGCGCGGCCGGCCGCTACCTCGAAGGCATGGGTGAGGGATAGGCGGATGGACGCCGAAAGGGTGCGGGGTCGAAGGCCCCGCCCCCCGCGTCCCCGGCATCTCAGGCGTATAGGCGCGGCGCCATGCGGCGCCACCGGACGCCGCCGTCGACGCTTCGCCACAGCGCGCCGCCGGCGGGGGAGGAGACGGCGAGGTACGCCACTTGCGCCGTCGCCCAAGCCAACTGCACCTCGGCACCCGGCGGTATCGCCACCCCCGGTACGGCCCGCCACACGCCTCCGTCGGCGCACAGGCGGTAGAGGCGGAGCGAGGTCTTGCCCGCCACGGCGAGGCCCCGGCGACGACCGGCGACGGCCAGGGCCCGCACGGTGCCGCCGATGCCCGCGCCGCCGAAGGGTACGGCATGCCATGGCCCGGTCGGCCCGGGGGCGGTGTCGAAGGTCAGGAGCGGCCCCGCCCCGGCCTCGCCGGACGCGTACGCGGCCGCCACGTCCACCGTTCGGTCCGCCGCCCACGCCGACACCGCCGTGGGTCCGGCGCCGCGCAGCGCCCCGCGCGGGCCGGATAGCCCCCCGACCGGCAGCCAGCGCCCCCGCACCGGCGCCTCCAGGTCGATCCCAGGGTTGGCGCAGTCGCCGTTCACCACCAAGGGCTCGGGAAGGGCCAGGACCGCCGTCGGGCCGTCCGACCCGAGGAGCGTGCCCGCCCGCCGCCACGTCCGGCCCCCGTCGTCGCTGCGCAGGACGAGAAACCACGCCTGACAGGCCCCGACCCCAAGGCTCACCGCCATCTCCACCGCCCGTCCGGAGGCGGCGAGGGCGGCCACGCCCATCGCGTCCGCCGGCACGTCCAGATGCGTGTCCAGGAGCCGCCAGCGCCTGCCCCCGTCCGTCGTGCCGAACACCGCCATGTCGGCGGGCGACGCGGGCGCCTGCGTCACCAACCAACCGTGGAGCGCGGTGGCAAAGGCCAGGGCATGCCACGGAGCCGCGGCCAACCCCGCGGGCGGTGCGGGGTTGAGCCGCGCGGACGCGGGCTGGGGCGGCGTGCGCGCGGCGGCCTGGACCGCCGCCAGGGAAACGGCGAGGAACGCGGCGCCGAGCGCCGTCGCGCGCCGCCGGCCCTGCATCGCGGACCCCCCCCGCGTCGGTCGGTGCCGTGGGGATTGGCCGCCGTCGCCTCCGATCCTGGCACCAACTTGCACCGCCTTGGGGATCGCCGTCCGGCCGCGGGGCGGAGGCATCCGTGCCCGCCCGGGCCGGCCCCCACCCCGCCGCGGTCCGTGCCCGGCGGCCGGTCTCACCGCCCGCGTCCCGTCCTGACCTGAGGCGCATCACCCATCCATCCGGCCGGGCATATCCCATGCCATGCCTCGGCGGGAGGGATGCGCATGGGGCAAGTGGTCACCCTGGCGGCCCACTCCCATGGAGTGGACCTCGACGGCGCGCTCGGCACAAGCGCGGTCGGTTGCCTTCTCTCCCACGGCATCCTGTTCGTCGGAAGATACGTCCCTCTCCTTGGGCAACCTCTGTCCGGCTGCCTGACCGCCGCCGAGGCCGCCGCCGTCACCGAACACGGCGTCGCCATCGCCGTCGTCCAGCACGGGCGCCTGGGCCCGTACGTGCCCACGCCCGCAGCGCAGGGCGCGGCCGACGGGGACGCAGCCGTTTCCTACTTGAAGCGCATCGGGGCTCCCACCGGGTTGTACGTCTACGTGGACGTGGAGAATCCGGACGAGTCCGTCTCGAACAGTGTGGCGTACGCGGTCGCATGGTCGACCGCGGTGGCCGGTTCCGGGATCTACCTCCCGGCCGTCTACTCCGGCCCTCGGCTGATCCGCCAGTCGACGGCAGCCGGCGCCGCCTGGTATGCGACGTGGAGCTCCCCGTGCTTCGGCTCGCTCGCGGGGTTCACCCCGAACATCCTCCAGTTTCCCACCGGGATCTGCGGCTCGACGGCCGTGCTGTGCGGCGCGATCGTAGACCCCGACCTCACACAGGTGGCGACCGGAGGCTTCTGGGGCCGTTAGGCCCCTTCGGCCGGGCGTTCGTGCCCCCCCGACCGGTATGCGCGCGCCCACGCCGGATGGGGGAGCACGGGGGCGACGGCCAGGTCGGGCGGCGGCAGGTCGGGTCTCACCGCCCCCATGGCCATGGTCGCCGCCCCCAGGGCCACGAGCTCCGGTTCGGTCACCACCTCCAGCGGACAAGGGAGCATGCTAGCGCGGATGACGAGCGCCAGGGCGACGCGGCTGCCGCCGCCGATGGCGCGCACGCGGCGCACCGCGCTTTGCCCCTCAGCCGCCACGGCGGCGACGGCCCGCACGGCCGCCCGCGCCCAGCCCTCGAGGACGGCGCGAAACCACTCGCCCGCCGTCGCCTCGAGAGGGACGCCGACAAACGTGCCCCGCGGATCCTCCCCCCAGGGGGGCGGCTCGTACCGCAACCCCCCCGCGCCGGGGGGGACCGTCTCCGCCTCTTGCTCCAGGGCTTCGATGTCCCCGCCCAGCAGTCGGACCATGGCCGCCGTCCCGGCGCCGGAGTGGAGGGCGCCCAGCACATGATGGCGGCCCGTAGGCCCGGCGCTCACGGCGACGCCATGCTGCAAGGCGGCGGCGCGACCTGCCTCCGTCGGCTTCACCCCGGGAGAGGCGATCACGTACACCGACTCGGCCGTGCCGAGGGAGTCCAGCACTTCGCCCGGCGATCGCACCCCGGCCATCCAGGCCCCCATGGAGTGATCGTGTCCTCCCATCACCACCGCCGCGTCGGGCGCCGCCGCGACGCCCGGCAGGGCATCGGGGCGAAGCGGTCCGAGTACGGCGCCGGCGGGGACGACAGGGGGAAGCACAGCGGCGTCCCCCCCCACCGCCCTCGCCCATTCCTCCTGCCACCCGTCGCCGAACGGCGACCAGAGGTGGGTGCGCGAAGCCTGGGAGGGGCTCATGGCGCGCGCCCCCGACAGCGCGTAGGCGACGTATTCGCTCAGGCTCAGCCAGGTGCGCGCCGCCCGCAGCACCTCGGGCGCGTGGTCGTGCAGCCACGCCCAGTGGAACAGGGTGTGGATGGGGTCCTGCGGCAGGCCGCAGGTCGCATACGTGGCGGCGGGGTCGTGCTCCCGCCGGAAGCGCTCCCCCGTGGCGCTCGCGCGGCGGGCGTACCAGGCGAGGGCGGGGTAGAGCGGGCGGCCGTCGGCGCCGATCGCCACCCCCTCCTCACCCACCGAGGCGGTGCATACGGCGCGCACGCGGCAGCCGTCCAGGGCCCTGAGAGCGGTGCGCGCCAGCTCGCCCACCAGGGTGACAATGGCGTCCGGGTCGTGCACGGGCCCGCCCGCGTCCCTTCCCACCGGCGTAGGGGCGCGCGCCACCTGCCGGCGGCCGTCCTCCGCCAGGGCCACCACCTTGGTCTGCGTGGTGCCCACGTCGACGCCGAGGAACGCGTCCATGCGCCCTAGGCCGCGCCGGCGCTGCCCGTGAGGGCGAAGACGCGTTCGGCCTCGGCGCCCACCGCCGCCATGGCCCGCTCCACCACGTCGCGCGGCGCAGGCGCGGCGGCGTCCACCGCCCCCATGTAGGCGCGGTTGAGGGCGGTGCCCACGTTCACCTTGGCGATGCCGCGGGCGATGGCGGCCCGCAGCTGCGCATCCGGCACGCCGCTGCCCCCGTGCAGGACGAGCGGCACGGAGGCGACGTCCCGGATCTCCTCCAGGCGCCTGAGATCGATGCCGCCGGGGCCGGGGGAATGGCCGTGGCGCGTGCCCACCGCCACGGCCAGGAAGTCCACGCCGGTCGCGGCGGCGAACGCGCGCGCCTCGTCCGCCGTCGTGAGGTGGTCGAGTCCCGGCGGCTCCCCGTCCCGCCCCACGTGCCCGATCTCCCCCTCCACCGACGCCCCCGCGCGCCGCGCCGCCTCCGCCACCGCGGCGGTGTTGCGGGCGTTCTCGTCCGGGGGGAGGTGGCTGCCGTCGTACATGACGGAGGTGAAGCCGTGGTCGAGGCCTCGCAGCGCCGCCTCGACGCTCGTGGCATGGTCGAGGTGAAGGGCGACCGGAAGGGGGGCGGCGTCGCACAGGTCCCGCAGGTGCCGGCTCAGCCACCGCCAACCCAGGCGGTCGAGGGTGCGCGGCGTGATCTGGACGATGAGAGGCGTACGCGCCCTCTCTGCGGCAGCGAGCACGGCTTCGGCCATGTCGCAGGTCTCGATGTCCAAGGCGGGGACGGCGTAACCGCCGGCGAAGGCGGCGCGCACCATGGCGGCCGCGCTCTGGCAGGGCATGGATCGACCTCCTCAGGCGAAAGACGTGGCGGCGTCCTCCCGCGTCGGCCGCCAGGGCCGTACGCGCGCCGCCTCCGCCGCGCGCCGGACCGCGTCGCGACCCGGCACCCCGGGCATCAGCTGGGCGGCGTTGAGCGCCCCGGCGGCGCTCGCCCAGGCCAGCGCCGCCGGCATGTCCAGGGCGCGGGAGCGGGCATCCAGCAGTGCGGCGAGGAAGGCGTCGCCGGAGCCGGTGGGGTTGACGGCGCGCACGGGGGGCGGCTCGGCCAGCCAGGCCCCTTGGCGCGAGACGGCGAAGGCCCCCTGGGCGCCGCGCGTCACCACCACCAGGCGGACGCCGGCGGCCACGAGGTCGCGCGCCGCCTCCAGCGGGTCGCGCCCGGCGGCCAGGACGGCGAACTCCTGGGCGTTCACCTTCACGACGTCCGGGCAGGCGGCCACCCCGGCGGCGAGGCGCGGCCCCGAGGCGTCCAGGACGACCTCCGCCGCGCCCAGCGAGCGGCTGCGCCGTACCCACTCGCCGTACAGGTCCTCCGGCACGCCGGGGGGGACGCTGCCCGTGAGGACCACCGTGTCGCCCGCCGCCGCCCGACGCCACAGGCGTTCGGCCAGCGCCTCCACTTCCTCGGGCCGGACCTCGGGTCCGCGCCCGTTCACCACGGTGGCGCCGTTCTCCCCGTCCACCAGGATCGTGCACACACGCGTCTCGCCCGCGGTCGTCACCCATCGGGCGAACAGGCCCTCCTGCGCCGCCAGACGCCGCACCTGGCGACCGGTCTCCCCCCCGACGAGGGCGAGGACGCGCACCCTCAGGCCCAGGGCGGCGGCGACGCGCGCCACGTTGAGCGCCTTGCCGCCCGCCACCGCGCCTTCGCTCCCCGCCAGGTGCACCGTGCCGGGGACCAGGCGGTCGAGGCTGATGGTGCGGTCGAGGGCGGTGTTGAGCGACACGACCGTGACAGAGGCCGGGCGTGCGGCGGCTCCCCTCACGCCGGCCAGGGGACACGGTAAGACGGGATCGTCTGCCGCGGCACCGCGCACCATCCTTCACTCGGATCATGGGCAGCGCCCGCCCTGGACGGGGCCCAGCGCCGACAGGGTCTTCGTGATTCTGTGGGTTTGCACCTGCCTCGCCTTTGCTTTTTGAGGTTTTCTCCCTCCACGGGGCCATCGCGCCGGCCGGACGTCCCCGCCGTTGGGTGGGGAGGCTGCATGGCCTCAGGCCCCATCCAGGACCCGTCTGTCAGGAAACCCTGACAGCGAAGGAGCTGCCGGTGGCTTGCGTCGACGTCCCGGCGCCCATGTCCTGCTTCGCCGCCCATCCAGCGAAGGCGTGGAAGATCTTCTTGACAGCACCCGTTGCATAACGATACATTGCTAGGTATATTACGTCCATCGCCGCGGGGAAGCAGCCTGTTCCCGGGGTGCGTGGAATCGTTTCGCTTCCCCGCGCCTGGAGCGGGAGGTCGGAGGGAGGAACGGCCGTGACCGACGAGACGCGCGCCTTCGGGCCCCTGGGCCCGGGAGACGAGCGCGACGCCTGCGCCCTGGTGGCATGGATCTCCCGCACCGGGGAGAGCGGACGGGAGGGGATCGCGGCCGTGGTGCGCGCCCTGGGGAGCGTGCGCCATCGGGCGGGGTTCACGCGCGGGGAGGGAGACGGCGCAGGCCTCATGCTCGACCTGCCGCGGGCCCTGTGGTCGGATCTCCTGGCAGAGGCGGGAGAGTCGCCCCACCTCGCCTACCACCCCGACTTCACCGTCGGGCACGTGTTCGTGCCCGTCGCCGACGAGCGCGCCGCCCTGCGCCGCCTGGCCGGCTTGGTGGACCAGGCCGGCTACCAGATCCTCGTGCAGCGGCGCGCCCCGGTCCACCCCGAAGCGCTCGGGCCCCTAGGCCGGGCGGAGGCCCCTGCCCTCTACCAACTCGGACTCATCCCCCGCCAGAGCGGCCTCGTGCCGGCCGCCGCCGACCTCACCGCCCGGCTGGCGCGCACCGGCCTGGCCGTGGTCTCGTGGTCGAGCCACACCGTGGTGTACAAGGTGCGCGGCGACGCCGCCTCCCTGGCGGCCTACTACCGCGACCTGGGAGACCCCCGCCTCACCACGGCCTTCGCCATGGGCCACCTGCGCTTCTCCACGAACACCCAGAGCGCCTTCGACCGCGTACAGCCCTTCGCCCTCCTCGGGCACAACGGCGAGATCAACACCATCGCCCGACTGCGCGAGGAGGCGCTGCACCTGGGATTCGACCTGCCGCCGGGAGGCAGCGACTCTCAGGACCTCGACCGCTTCCTCCTCGGCCTCCTCGGCCGCCACGGCCTCACCCTCCTGGAGGCCATGACACTCGTCTTCCCGCCCGTGCCCACCCTCCTGGCCCGGGTGCCGGAGGCGGAGCGCGCGGTGCTGGCGGTCGGGCGCGACGCCCTCGGCCCCGTCGCCCAGGGGCCGGCCGCCATCGTCGCCCGCCACGGCGACGAGGTGGTGTGCTCCCTCGACGCCCTGGGCCTCCGCCCCATGTGGTTCGTGCCGGCACGCGATGCCTACTGGGTCACCTCGGAGCGCACCATCGTGCCGTTCGATGCCTTGGCGGACGAGCCGCGCCCCCTCGCCCCGGGAGAGAAGGTCGCCTTCCTCGTCCGGCCCGGCCGTCCCCCCGAGGTGCTGGACGACGCCGCCCTGCGGGCCGAGGCGTGCCGGCGACTGGCGGCGCGGGGGTTGGGGCGGCCGGCGTTGCCGGAGCCGCCGTCGCCCCCGCCCGCGCCCCTCGGCTGGCCGCTCGCCGACCGGCCGGAGGCGCTCCCCGCCCTGTTCGGCTGGGACCAGGAAGACGTGGAGATCTGCCGCCTGATGGCGGACACCGGCGTCGACCCCATCGGCTCGCTGGGATACGACGGGCCCCTGGCCGCCCTGGCGGAGGAGCGCCGCCAGGTGAGCGACTTCCTGCACGAGACCGTGGCCGTGGTGACCAATCCGGCCATCGACCGCGAACGCGAGGGCGAGCACTTCTCCCTCGACACCCTCTTGGGGGTGCGCCCGCCCTTGCCGGGCGAGCGCCGCCGCCCTGGCCCGGCCGTGCGTCTCGAGCGCCCTCTCGTGCTCGAGCCGGTGCCGGTGGGCGAGCTGGCCGGCGACGGCCCCGCCCTTCGCGCCACGGCGGCCAAGAGCCGCCTCGCCCTCCTATCCGACCTCACCCTGCCCCACCGCACCCTCGCCATGGTCCTCGGCCCCGAGGAAGGGCTGTCCGGCGCCCTGTCGCGCCTGGGCGAGGAGGCGCGGGAGGCGGTCGCGTCGGGCGCCTGCCTGCTCGTCTTGGACGACGGCGCCTCCCTGGCGGACGGCAAGGCGGCGATCGACCCCCTCCTCGCCCTGGGCGCTGTGTCGCGCGCCCTCGAGGGGGAGGCGCGCCGGCGGACGGGGATCCTCGTGCGCTCGGCGGGCGTGCGCCGCCTGCACGACGTGGTGGCCCTCCTCGCCCTCGGCGCCGACGCCGTCGACCCCTACCTGCTCTGGTGGGAGGCGGCGCGCGGCAACGCCGCCGACCCGGGCGGCGCCGTGGCCTCGCTGGCCCGCGTTCTATGCGAGGGTGTGGAGAAGGTCATGTCCACCATGGGGATCCACGAGCTGCGCGGTTACGCCCGCGTCCTGTCGGCGCTCGGGCTGGGGGAGGAGGTGGTGCGCCTCCTCGGCGTGCCGGCCTACTTCGCGGCCGGCAGCGCCCACACCCTGGCGCGCTTCGAGGACGAGGCCCGCCGGCGCTTGGCCGAGGCCGAGCGCGTGCGGGCCGAGGGGCTCCGACCCGCGCCGGCCCGCGTCTACCACCTCTACCCCAAGGTGTGGAAGGCGGTGGCCGACGTGGCCCAGGGGCGTCGGCCGTACGAGGCGTACGAGGCCCTGGTGCGGGAGCTGGAGGAGCGGCGCCCGATCTCCCTGCGCCACCTCCTCGACCTCGCCCTGCCGGCCGACGCCCCGAGCGCGGCCGTGCGCGCCGACACCGGCGTGGGCGACCACCGCTATCCCCTGGTGGTCAGCTCGATGTCCTTCGGCTCACAGGGAGAGACGGCCTACCGCGCCTACCTGGAGGGCGCGGCGCGGGCGGGGGTGCTCTGCCTCAACGGGGAAGGGGGCGAGTTCGCCGACCTCATCGGCCGCTACGGCCCCCACCGCGGCATCCAGGTGGCCTCCGGGCGGTTCGGCATCGCCGCCCCTCTCCTGGCCGCCTCCCGCTACCTCGAGATCAAGATCGGCCAGGGAGCCAAGCCGGGCGAGGGCGGTCACCTGCCGGCGCGCAAGGTGTCGGAGAAGGTGGCACGGGCGCGCAATGCCCAAACGGGCGTCGACCTCATCTCCCCCTCGAACAACCATGACCTCTACTCCATCGAGGACCTGGCCGAGCTCATCGACGAGCTGCGGGAGGTGAGCCCCGCCGCCCGCATCATCGTGAAGGTGCCGGTCGTACCGGGCATCGGCACCATCGCCGTGGGCATCGCCAAGGCGGGGGCGGACATCATCACCCTCTCGGGCTTCGACGGCGGAACCGGTGCCTGCCGCCGCCACAGCGCGCGCCACGTCGGGCTGCCGGCCGAGGTGGGCCTGCTCGAGGCCCACGGCGCCCTGGTGGAGGCCGGCCTGAGGGGCGATGTGGAGCTGTGGTGCGACGGCGGCATGAAGACCGCGCTCGACGTGGTGAAGTGCATGCTCCTCGGGGCCAACCGGGTGGCGTTCGGCACCCTGGCCATGGTTTCCGTGGGGTGCACGATCTGCCGCGCCTGTCAGACCGACACATGCCACGTCGGCATCACCACCCAGGTGGAGAGCGAGGAGGAGGCACGGGCCAAGGGCTTCAAGCGCTTCGTGCCGCGCGACCCGGAGGAGGCGGCCGAGTCGCTGGCGCGCGTGCTCACCGCCATCGGCGAGGGCGTGGCGCGCCACGCGGCCGCCCTCGGCTACGCGAGCGCGCAGGAGCTGGTGGGCAGGGCAGAACACCTCGTGCAGGCGCGCGGACGCGATCGCCTCGACCTAAGCCCCCTCCTGGTGTCACGCCCCCTCCCGCCACCCAGCGCCCAGCCCCACCGACCCACTCGCCCCCCTGTCGAGGTGCACGAGGAGGTGCGCGTCGGTGTTGCGGCGGCAGGAGAGGACAGCGTGCGCATGTTCGGCACCGCACTGGCGGGGGAGCTCGTGCGCCGGGCGATGTTCGGGGACGAAGGCCGGCGCGTGCGGGTGCACGCCACGGGTGTGGTGGGGCAAGGCCTAGCCGTCTTCCACACCCAGCACCTGAACACGGTGGTGCTGGGCGGAGCCCAGGACGGCGTGGCCAAGGGCGCGCTGGGCGGGCGCGTGGCCGTCCTGAAGGCGGTCGGGCCGGACGGGGTGTGGCGCGACGGCAGCGTGGGCAAGAGCTTTGCCTACGGCGCGCAGGGAGGCCGCCTCTTCGTCCAGGGCGACGCCGACAGCCGGGCGGCGGTGCGCCTGTCGGGCGGTAGCGTGGTGTTCGGCGCCCGCCCCCGCGGCCCCCTGGACGGGACCGCCCAACGCGCCAACCTCAAGGGCTTCGCCTTCGAATACATGACCGGGGGCGTGGCCGTCTGCCTCGGCGACCCGGGCCCGTGGATGGCGGCCGGAATGACCGGAGGCGTGGTGTATGTCCACCTCTGGCCGGAGCTCGGCCTGGATCTCGAGGCGCTGCGCCGGCGCCTGGCGCGGGGGGCCACGTGCACCGCGGACGACGCCTTGGAGGAAACGGATCGGGCCCGCATCGCCGACCTGTTGTACGAGTACGCCGACCTCCTGGAGGAGAGCGGCCAGGGCGAGGAGGCGTTGTGGGTGCGCTCGCTCCTGCCGCCCGCCCCCGGCGCCTTCGCCCGCATCCGGCCGCGGGGCGCCCAGGTGAACCAGGAGGTGTCCACCGAGTAGGACGCGTCTCGCGCACCCGCTCGGGGCCGGCGCCCGCACGGCGGGAGCCGGCCCCGGTCTGCTTCGACGTCACGCACGGGGGCGCCAGTCCCAGGTCGCCTCGAGCCAGGGGGCGAGGTCTTCCTCCCCCTCGAGGGCGAACGTGAGTTCCCAGAGACGGTCGGCGTGGGCCCGAGGGATCGTCGGCAGCACGAGCTGCTCGAACTTGTGCCGAAGGTCCTCGCGCGTCATGGGGCGCTCGAGGCTGCCACGGGCGTGGGACACGCGCCGGATCACTCGCCTTGCGCCCGCCTCCACCTCGACCTCCGCCGCGTCCCGCCCCATGGTCTCGTCCCCCACGATCTCCGCCCGCGCCCACAGGGCGCGGATGAGCGGGTCGGTGACGCGCGCGTCGCTGAACTGCTCCGGACCGGCGGTGCCGTCCACCAAGCCCACGGCCAGGGCGTGGGCAGCGCTGAACTTCCCCTCAAGGCCGCGGGTCGGTGCGGCGATAGCGGTGAAGTCCAGCACCAGGGGGTGGACCCGGGCGGTGATCCGCGTCACCTCCTCCGGCCGCACACCCTCCTCCCGGATGCCGGCGGCCGCCTCGATCAGCGGGTGGAGGACGATGCCGCAGGCGTACGGCTTAAACGTGTTGTCGGCCACGTGCCAACGCTCCCCCAGCGCGGCCGTGAGTACCTCCTCGTCCAGGCCGGCGGAGACCGCCCGCCCCAGGGCCCTCAGGCAGGAGAGATCGGCGGTGACGCCCTGCCCGGCGGCCGAGGCGGCGGCCCAGCCCAGGGCGCCGGCCCGCCCGACCTGGTAGGCCTTGGCGTGGGAGCCGAAGCTCGCCCTGAGCCCCGTGGGGGCGGCGGCGGCGAGACCGACGGCATGCGCCAGACGCTCCCTGTCCAAGCCCATGACCTTGCCCGCGGCCGCCGCTGCCGCCACCGGACCGACCACCGCCGTGTAGTGCCAGCCCCGGTCGGTGCCCGTCAGGTCGAGGGCGAGGCCGAGGCGGATCGCCACCTCCTCCCCCACAAGGCAGGCCTCCAGGAAACTCGCCGGGCGGGCACGCGAGGCCTCCGCCGCCGCCAAGGCAGCGGGAATCACCGGGGCGCTGGGGTGGACGACGGTGGCGAGGTGGGTGTCGTCGAAATCCTGCAGGTGCGCGAGGCTGGCGTTGCCCCAGACGGCCGCCATGGCGCCGGCCCGACGTCCCACCCCCACCAGGCACAGGTGGCCCGACCCCAAGGCCAGTGCACCCTGGATCAGGGGGCCGGCCTCGGGGTCGAGGGCCCCTCCCATGGTGGCCGCCAACCAGTTGGCCACCGAAAGCGTCAACCGCTCCCGCACCGGAGCGGGGGCGGCGGACCACGTGGATTCCTCGATGAAGGCGACGAAGTCCTCTAGCCTCGACATCGTTCTCCCCCCCGACACGATGGTTCTCCGCGCGCCGGCGTCGCTACGGCCCGGGCGCGTCCGAGACGGAGTCCGGCCAGGGAACGAGGGACGAGTCCTCCGCCAGGCTCGCCGCCCAGCGCGACAGGAGCGAAAGCACGCGGTCGGCGGGCCACGCGGCGTCGGGGCGCACCTCGAACGTCACGAGGACCTCGTGGGCGAGCTGGCGCGTCCAGGCGACCGCGCGCGCGATCTGTTCCCGCGTCCCCATCGCACCGGCGGTCCCGGGCACGGGGTGACGGTCTTCCAGCACGCCGGACGCTCCCTTCCAGCCGGCGCCGATCTGCACCACCCGGACGAACGACGAGAGGTCCTGCAGATTCGGCGGCAGATCCCCGCCCGCCAGCAAGTGGTGGGCGACATCGAACATGATCCCGACGCGGCCGCCGCTCTCCCGTGAGAGAGCGACAGCGGTGGCGGCGTCGGGGATGAGCGAATCGGCGATCGAGCATGGCGGAAACGGCTCCACCACGACCTCGGGTCCCCTGGCCGTGCGCAAGAACGCGTCCAGCTCTTCCGCCAGGATCTTGAGTTGGGCCGCGGCGCCCACCCCCTCCTCCCGCCGCCCTCCCCAGACGGCGACGTAGCGGGCGCCGAGCCGAGCGGCGACGTCCCAGGCGCGTGACAACGCCGCCCGCGCCGCCCTCCGGCGTTCCTCCGAGGGGCTGGACAGGCTCAGGCCGCGCTCGATGAACGCCGTCTGCGTGCCCACGACGAGGGCCTGCTGCGCCCCCTCCAGCTCCCTCCAGTCGGTGTCCCATCGCAGCGGCACCTCGTATACCCGGAACTCGGGGTGGCCGTCCATGAGGGTGCGCAGCCGTCCGATGGCCTCCCGGGCGGGCGCCCGCAGGAGCACCTCGTACAGCATGTAGGTGGCGAGACCCACCGGGTGAGGGAAGGCGCCTCCGCCCGCCCCCTCCTGCCCGTGCCGCGCCGTTTCCACCACGCCGCCGTCGCCCTCCTCACCGGCTCCGCCCTTCCGACAGTCCCGAGCGCAATAGCCGTCCCAGCGCCCGCACGCTTCGTTGGCGCTCGAGACGCATCACCCACGCCTCCACCTCCGCCAGGACCGACTCGGGCAGGCGGCGGCCCGCCGCGGCGCGCCACTTGGCCCGTACGTCGGCTTCCTGCCAGGGACGGTCGGGGCTCCCGCTGGGGGCCGGCACGTCGGCGGTGTATCGGCTGCCGTCGCGGGCGACGCACGTCACGCGGCCAGCGAACCGCGCCGGGTACCCCATCCCCTCCTCCGGCCGGTAGGTCACGCGGGCGGCGAAGGCGAGGACCTCGGGCCGGATCCCCTGCGGGCGGAAGGTGTCGACGTCCACCGCACCGTCCAGCCACATCGAAGCCACGGCGTACGGCAGGCTGAACCTCGCATCCACCGCCGAGGCCGGCCGCAGCTTCCTTTCCCACGGCTCGCAGATGACCGGCACGACCTCGGCGGGCACGGTGCACTCCACGCGCTCGACGTCCGCTGCCGCGACGCCCCCGTCCCGGAGCTCGGCGCAGGCGTCCAAGAAGGCGTGGATGTAGTGGCAGCACGGGTACGCCTTGTACGAGAGCTCGCGCGCGTGCCATACGGTGCCGAGGTCGTCGAACACGCGCCGATCCGGTTCCGCCCCGGCGGCGTGCGTGCGGTACAGGCCAAAGCGTCCCTCCAGCGCTGTCGCAGGCCCACGCACGCCTTCCCGTGCGAGGTGGGCCGCCACCAATCCCATGTGGGCGGCCCAGCCTGGGTAGACCACCTTTACGTCGGAACCGTCGCCCAGGAACTCGAATACGCCTCCCGCCAGGCTGGCGCCGATGCCCACCGCCGCGGCGAGGCGGTCGCGATCCAGGCCGAGGAGCCATCCGGCCACCAGGGCGGCGGCGGCGGGACCGCAGGCAGCGGTGGTCTGGAACCCCTGGCGCTGAAACGCCCCCGGGGCCGCGAGCCCCAGCCGGATGAGGACCTCCCATCCCAGGACGATGGCGTCCGAACAGGCGGAGCCCGATGCGCCGGCCAGCTCCGCGGCAGCCAGGGCGGCGGGCACCACGACCGAGCTCGCATGTACCACCGAGCCGATGTGTGTGTCGTCGTATTCCAAGGCGTGGATGAGGGCGCCGTTGGCGAGAGCGGCGGACGGGGCCGGCAGGCGCTCGGCCGCCCCCAGGGCGGTGGCCTCCGACCGCGTCCCCAAGGCGCGCACCGCCGCCAATACGCTCTGCCCTTCCGGCAGGGAGGAGGCCGCGATCCCCACGCCCAGGGCGTCGAGCAGGTGCAGCGCCGCGATGCGCCGGACGTCCGGCGGGATGGCACCGCCCGCCCAGGCCATCGCCACGTCCACCAGTCCGTCCACAATGGTCGCCCTCGCCGCCATCCGGCATCCCCCCCTCCGGCTCCCGCCGCGGCGGGCTCTACTCGCCCGTCTTTCCCTGGGGTCGGTAGCCGATGGCGCGGCTGAACGCCTGCGCCTCGGTAATCAGCAGGGGCGCGAGCTCGCGGATGAGCCGGTCGTACGGTACGATCGCCCCGTTTGTCGACATGTTCATGGCCGCCACCACGCGGCCGTGCTCGTCGCGCACAGGGGCGGCGATGGATCGGATTCCGAACTCCAGTTCGTCCTCGCACACGGCCACCCCGAGCTTGTGGGCGGCGCGGATGTCCTCGAACAGCTGCACCTCGTTCACGCGCGTGTTGGGCGTGAAGCGGGGCCAGGGTGGCGGGCCGAAGATCTCCACCAGGTCCTCGGGCCTCGCGTCCCAGAGCGTGGCCTTTCCCAGCGCGGTGGCGTAAGCCGGCAGCCGCGAGCCCACCTGTAGGCGGGTCTCCAACAGGCGCGGCGTAGCCGACACCCGGGCCACGTAGACGACCTCCGGCCCGTCGCGCACCGCGAGGTTGACCGTCTCCCCCGTGCGCCGGCTCAAGCGGGTGAGGAAGGGCTCAGCCATGTCCGGAAACCGCAGGGTCGCCAGATAGGCGCTGCCCAGCTCCAGAACGAACAGGCCCAGGTGGTAGCGCCCGGCCTCGTCGACCTCGACGAAGCCGTACTTCACAAGCGTGCGCAAAAGGCGCAGCGTATGGGGCTTGCTCCATCCGAGCAGGCCGGCCACCTCGGACAGGGTGAGCCGCTGCCGGTCCCCGGTGAACGCCCTGAGGATCTGCAGACCCTTGCCCAGCGCCTGGACCTCGTCGGCCCGCTCGCGTCGCCGCTCTTGCACCTTCATGTTCATGACCCGCGCCCTCTCCCCACGTCCCGGCCTGGGCGTCCGACGGTGAGTGCCCGCATCGGGAGCCGGCGTCGCCCTTGTCCGAATTCTTGCGCTCGACCTACACACTAGACTATAATGCACCAGATACACAACAGCGTTACGTATGGCGAAACTTGCGTTCCTCATATAGAAATCACCGGTGATCGACAGTGGCTCTCCCGGGTCCGGGCGAGCGGGACAAGCCTCCGAAAGGGGGTGAAAGGGAGCCGCCAAGCGCTCAGTGTGCTGTTTCCCATGTGACGTCTGGCAAAGGTGGTGGGGATTCATGGGCGACGCCTTCCGCACGCCGAGGCGACACGGGATCGGATTCGGTCTCGCCGCGGCCCTCACTCTCAGCCTCTTCGCCCTCCCGGCGACGGCGCTGGCCACCGTCCACACGCACCGGGCAGCGACGCAGGTGGTGACGATCGGCCTCATCGAGCCGACCACCGGGGCGGGCGCCGTGCTCGGGGAACAGATCATCGACGGAGCCGACCTGGCCGTGGCCGACCTCAACCGCGAGGCGGCCGCCGAGCACAAGCCGTTCCGCTTCAAGACCGTGGTCGAGAACTCCCAGTGCGATCCTCAGGACGCCAACACCGCGACCCTCGCGGCCATCCAGCAGGCGCACGTCAACGCCATGGTGGGCGAGGTGTGCAGCGACGCGACCCTCGTCGTCCGCAGCCTGGCCGGCCAGTACAAGGTGCCGGTCGTCGTGCCCGACTCCTCCGCACACGCCATCACGGCGCAGGGAAACCCGTACACCTTCCGGATCATCCCGGACGAGGTCCTGCAGCACGAGATCCTCGCCGTCGTAGCCAAGAACTTCCTGCACTTTCACCACGTCGTGGCCGTCCACGAGCAGACGGCGTCGGGCGACGGCGCCGCGAACTCCTTCGTCTGGGCCATGCAGAGGATCGGCGACCCCGTCGTGGCCGACATCGCCGTGAGCGACACCGCTCCCAACTACGCATCCACCATCGCATACATCAAGAGCCTGCATCCGGACGCAATCGACGTCACCATGCTCATCAACCCTGCGGTCCGCTTCATCCAGCAGCTCTACCAGTCCGGGGTGCGCGTCCCGATCCTGGACTCGATCTGGTTCCCGCAGCCCGAATACGCCAAGCTGCTCGGCCCGGCAGCGATCGGAACGGTGTCCGAGTCCTTCTTCCAGGCGGGCTACAACAAGGCGTTCGGCGCGGCGGCCTTCACGAGCGAGTTCGAGGCGCGCTACCACACCGCCCCGGACTATCAGAACGCCGAGGGCTACGCGTCGGCCAAGCTCATCGGCGACACCGTACTGCGCATCGGCAAGACGTCCCCCGTCGACATCGCCGCCGGTCTGCGTCAGACGCGTGACTACCCCTCCGTGATCGGCATGATCACCTTCAACTCCCAGGGGCAGGCGGAGTTCACGCCTACCTCGATGATCCTCGTGAAGAACCTGCCGGGGCTGAAGCTCGCCATCCTCAACACGGAACCGGGCTTCAAGCTCGGGCTCTGGATGGAGGCGTTCCGGGGGGCCACCTGCTCGCCCAACTGCTGACCTGAACTCCGGCGCGCACAGGGGGGAACGGGGGAGCACGGCCGTCCACCCCCCTTTGCGTCTGTCCGGGCGCGATCGATCGCCTGCGGAGGGGGGTTACGCTCGTGCGCGTGGTCGTCACGGGAGCGAGCGGCGGCATCGGTTCGGCCCTCGTCGAGCGCCTGTTGACCGACGGGCATCGGGTGGCTGCCATCGACGTGCGCGCCGCCGTATCTGACCGGGATGCACCCGGGCTGAGCACCTACCGCTGCGACCTCGCGTCGTACGAGCAGACGGAGGAGGCGGTACGCCGCTTCGTGGCCGATGCGGGGGGCGTGGAGGCACTCGTCAACGTCGCCGGCACCAACCTCCTCCGCCCGTTCACGGAGCTGTCCCCCGACGACTGGGCCTATGTCCTCCGCACCAACCTCTTCACCCTCTTCAACGCCTGCCGGGCGACGGTGCCGCATATGATCGAAGCCGCCCAAGGCGGTGCGATCGTCAACTTCTCCTCCACGTTCGCCTTTCGTGGCCAGCGCCACGTAGTGCCCTACGCCGCCAGCAAAGCCGGAGTTGTCGGGTTCACGCGCGCGCTTGCGGCCGAGCTCGCACCGCACGCCATCCGTGTGAACGCGGTGGCGCCCGCGGCCACCTTGACGGCGCGGGTGGCCGCGATGCCCGAGGAATTCCTTGCCGAGCAGCTGGCGCACATCCCCCTCGGCCGCTTCACCCGGGTCGAGGATGTCGTCAACGCGGTGTGCTTCCTGATCTCCTCCGATGCCTCGGACATCACGGGGCAAACCCTGTCCGTCAGCGGCGGGGACGTCATGCTATAAGGCGGGGGTTGAAGTGCTCGCGTTTCTCAGTTCTCTGTTCATTAACGGGCTCGTCACCGGCAGCATGTTCATGCTTGTAGCGCTTGGCGTAACCCTTTTCTACGGCGTCTTGCGCATCATCAACCTCGCTCACGGCGACGTGTTCATGGTGGGAGCCTACATGGCGTTCTATGCTGGCACCTACCTGCACCTTCCCTACTGGGCTGTCGTGATCGTCACCATGATGGGCTGCGCCGTCCTCTACCCCATCTTGGATCTGCTCGTATTCCGTCGCCTGCGCGGCTCGGAGCTGGGCCCGCTCATCACGTCGGTGGGACTGTCCATGGCCCTCGAAAGCCTTGTGCAGGGCATCTTCACGGCCAATGCGCAGGCCGTGCCCTCTCCCTACCTCAACAATCTCGTCAACATCGGTACGGTGTCGGTACCTCTCCAGAGCCTGCTCATGATCCCGCTCACGCTGGTGGTTGTGGCCGCCCTGTACGTCTTCCTCCGGCGAACCCGCACCGGCCTCATGGTGCGCGCCGTCGCGATGGAGCCGAGGGTGAGCCAGCTCATGGGGGTGCGGCCCGAGTACGTGTACGGCGTGGTCTTCGTGCTCGCCGGCCTGCTCGTCGGGCTAGCGGCCGCAACCATGGCGCCGGAGCTGTACGTCACGCCGACGATGGGGGTCGAACTCACGGTGGACGCGTACATCGTCGTGGTCATCGGCGGCTTCGGCAACGTCGAGGGAGCGATCGTGGCGGCGTTCATCCTCGGCCTCATCAACAGCTTCGTCTCCGGTCTGGGGCTCGCCGACTGGGCCACGACGATCGCCCTCGCCCTCCTGGTGGGCTTCATGATGGTGAGACCTTCCGGTCTCGTGGCGGAGCGCCTGGGGGTGCGACAGTGAACGGGTCGCGCCGCTTCCTCGCGTCTTTCCTGCCCGCGGCCGCCCTTTGCGCCGTCGTCGCCTTGGCTGCCCTCCTGTTCGCCGACGCGTATCTCGCCCAGGTGGCTTTCCTCACCGGGATCACCGTCATCCTCGTACTGGGGGAGAGCTTCGCCGTGGGCAACATGGGCCAGCTGCTCATGTGCCAGGCCGGCTTCTACGGAATCGGCGCCTACGTGTCGGCCCTCCTCGAGATGCATGGCATGCCCCCCTATCTGGCGCCGGCCGTGGGCATCACCTGCGGTGCGGTCTCCGGCCTCGTGGTGGGGCTGGCCGCCACGCGCATCCGCGGCCACTACCTGGCGATCGTCACGCTCGCGATCGGGGTCATCGTGGAGGAGTTGCTCAACAACCTGCAGGGCATCACCAACGGCCCCATCGGCCTCGTCGGCGTGCCGACGTTCTTCGGACCTCTCAACGCGGGCAACCAGGCCGACTACATCGTGGTCGTGTGGGGGGCGGTGATCGTCGTGCTCGGCTGTCTCGCCCTTCTGCGGGAGAGCCGGTTCGGCTGGTTCCTACGCGCCATCCGCGACTCCGAGGCCGCCGCCGAGAGCATCGGCTTGCGCATCGGGACGTACCAGGTGGCCACGGTGACGGTGGCGGCGGCGGTCGCCGGTCTGGCGGGTGCGCTGTACACGAACTATGCGGGTCTATTGGTCCCCGACCTGTTCAGCTACGGCTTGTCCGCGCAGATTTTGGCCACCGCCGTCCTGGGCGGGATCAACAGCTTCGGCGGCGCCGTTGTCTCGAGCCTCGTCTTCAACGGCGTACCGCAGATGGCCCAGGTGACGGCCTTCTACCAGTACCTGATCTTCGGCGTGGTGCTGATCGTCATGATGCAGTTCGCCCCCAGGGGGTTGTCGCAGATCGGGGTGTACGCCGTCTCCCTGGCCCGCCGCCGCCTCCTCGGTTGGGGTGCGGGCCAACCCAACGCGGCGACGGTGAGGCGGCCGTGAGCACCGGCGCGGTGGCCCTCGGGGCAGAGCGCGTATCGCGCGAGTTCGGCGGCGTCCAAGCCCTCAAGGACGTCTCGTTCGCCGTGGGAGAGGCGGAGATCGTCGGCCTCATCGGGCCCAACGGCGCCGGCAAGACCACTGTGCTCAACGCCATCACCGGCGTCGACACCGCCTTTTCTGGCCGCATCACCTTTCGCGGTCAGGACGTCAGCCGCGTGCCCGCGCCCGTCCGGGCCCGGCTCGGCATGGCCCGCACGTTCCAGCGCGCCTCGCTCTTCCCGTCCATGTCCTGCTTCGAGAACGTGGCGGTGGCCGCGCTGGCCGCCGGCCTGTCCCAAACCGAGGCCCGGCGGCGGGCGGAGGAGGCGGTGGAGCGGGTAGGAGCGGGCGCGGTGGCCCAACGCCTAGCCGCCGAGGTGCCCCTGGGCACGCAGCGGCTGGTGGAGATCGCGCGCGCCATCGTGCGCCGGCCTACCCTCATGGTCCTGGACGAGCCGCTGAGCGGCCTGGAGGAGGCTGAGGTGGAGCGCGTCTGCCGGGTGATCCAGGAGCTCAACGCCGCGGGTCTCGCCTTTCTCTGGGTGGAGCACAACACCCGCGCGGTGCTCGCCATCTCCCATCGGGTCATCGTCCTGGACCTCGGGCGCAAGATCTTCGACGGCGGGGTGGACCAGGTCGGCGAGGCGAAGGAGGTGCTCGATGCCTACCTCGGCTGAAGCGCCGGCGGCGCTGCGGGTATGCGACCTCACCGCCGGCTACGGGGCGGGTACCGTGGTCAAGGGTGTCTCCCTCGAGGTACGCCCAGGCGAACGCCTGTGCATCATCGGCCCCAACGGCGCGGGCAAGAGCACCCTGCTCCGCGTCCTGAGCGGCCTTCGCCCGCCCGTCTCCGGCACCGTCTCCCTCCTGGGCGAAGACGTCACGCACGCCCCGCCGGACCTGCGGCTGCGCCGGGGCCTGGTGCTGGTGCCCGAGGGGCGGGGCATCTTCTACGGCCTCACGGTGGACGAGAACCTGACCATGGGCTCGGTAGCCTTTCCTCGCACCCAAGAGCTCGAAAACCGGGAGCGGGTGCTCGCCGTCTTCCCCGTCCTCCGCCAGTTCCGCAACCGCCTGGCCGGACTGCTCAGCGGCGGCCAGCAGCAGATGCTGGCCATCGCCCGCGGCCTCATGGCGGGACCCCGGGTGCTCATGCTCGACGAGCCCTCGCTCGGCCTGTCGCCCCAGGCCATCCGAGAGCTGGTGGCCTCGCTCGAGGCCTGGTGCGCGGCGTACGGCACCGCGGTCCTGCTGGTGGAGCAGAACTCGTCCGTAGCGCTGCGCTTTGCGCAGCGGGCGTACGTGATGGCGCGGGGGGAGTTCGTATACGCGGGGGACACGGCGGCGATGGCGGCGGACGGGTCCCTCCTCAAGTACTACCTGCAGTAGGGAAGGGAGGTGGAGGAGATGGGCCCTGCCGAGCCCCTCGCGGTGGTCGGCCTGGGCAGCATGGGGCTGGCCACGGCGGAGCACCTTCGAGACCTGGGGCACCCGGTGTACGGTTACGACCCGAGCGCAGCGGCGTGCGAGCGCGCAGCCCAGGCCGGGGTGGTCGTGCTTGCCGATCCGGCCGAGGTGGGGCGCGCCGCGGCGGTGGTCTACCTGGCCGTGCCAGACGGCGAGGCGGTATTCGCCGCCGTGGACGGATTGGCGCGCGCCGGGCGGCGGCCCCTCGCCATCCTCGACATGTCGACCCTCTCGCCCGGGGCAGCGCGGGCCGCACGGGACCGCGCCCGCGCCCTGGGCTGCCGCTACGTCGAGGTGCCGGTGGCCCGTGCAGTGCGGGCCGCCCGCACCGGCAACCTGCTGGCGATGGTGGCCTGCCCCGAGGAGGAGCTGGGCGAGGTGCGGCCGTGGGTGGAGCGCATCGCCAGCGACGTCGTCTGGGCCGGGCCCCCCGGCAGCGGCCAGGCCCTGAAGGCGATCCACAACCTCAAGATCCTGGGCGAGGTGGCGCTCATCGCGGAGAGCGTGGCGCTCGCACGCGCGCACGGCGTGCCCGAGGCCAGCCTGGAGCGGGTGCTGCGCACCGGCTCCAGCCAGAGCTTCATGGTCGACTACCAGCTCGGCCGCATGCTCGGCGGCGACTACGCGCCCGGGTTCCGCATCGTCCTGGCCGAGAAGGACTTGGCCATCGCCCTGTCCATGGCCGATGAAGTCGGCCTCCACCTGGAGGTGACGGAGGCGGCGCTGGCCAGCTACGCGCGCGCAGAGCGGAGCGGCTGGGGACAGATGGACACGGCCGCCCTGCTGTCCTACCTGACCCGCGCCGCGCCCTCGGACACTGGTGCCCAGAGCCCCCCCAGCACGCAGAGCCCAAGGAAAGGATGACACGAGCGGTGTTCGAACGCGCCATCGACGTCCACACGCACCCGTTCACCGACGAGACACGGATGGGCCACGGCCCGTCATACACGGAGGCGCACGAGTACTTCGGCTCCAGCAGCGAGTCCGCGCACGCCTCGGGCGGACACCGGGCGAAGTCGATCGACGAGAGCTACGCGGAACTGAAGGAAGGGGGCGTGGTGCGCCGCGCCGTGGTGGTGAACATGAACGCCTGCACCACCTACGGACGGGCCCTGGCGAACGACTACATCGCCCGCTACGTGCGCGAGCACCCCGACCTGTACATCGGTTTCGGCAGCGTCGACCCCAACATGCCGCGGCGTAGGGCGGTGGACGAGGTACGGCGTTGCAAGGAGGAGCTGGGGCTCACCGGCCTCAAGTTCCATCCCGCCTATCAGGAGTTCTTCCCCAACGACCACGAGAAGGCCTACCCCATCTACGAGGAATGCGTCCGCCTCGGCATGCCGGTGCTATTCCACACCGGGACGACGCGTATGACGCGTTGCAACATCCGCTCCTGCAAGCCGGAGTACCTGGACGAGGTGGCCACCGATTTCCCCGAGCTGCGGATCATCATGAGCCACTTCGGCTGGCCGTGGACAGAAGAGAGCCTGGCCGTGCTTTGGCGCCACGAGCACGTGTACATGGACTTGTCGGGCTGGATGCCCAAGTACATCTACGGGGCGCAACCGATCGTCTTCCAGTACATGAACACCGTGCTGCAGGACAAGTTCGTTTTCGGCTCCGACTACCCGGCGATCACCCCGCAGAACTGGCTGCGCCAGTTTCGAACCTATGCCGAAGAGGGGTTCGAGTGGGGGGGAAGCCACCACGTCCTTAGCGCCCAGACCGTAGAAAAATTCCTGTGGCTCAACCCGATCCGCGCCCTCGGGCTGGATCCGGCCGCACTGGATTAGGGGTGCGGCACGGCATGCGCTTCCTTTCCTTGCCTGAGATGGTGTCCCGGTACGTCCACTCCGGCGCCACCCTGTACATCGGCGGCTTCGCGTTCGACGACCCGCTGGCGGTAGCGCACGAGATCGTCCGCCAGGGCATTCGCGACCTCACCGTGATCAAGAGCAGCGGCGGCATCGTGGTCGATCTCTTGATCGGAGCGGGGGCCATCCGCCGCCTCCTTGTCAGCCACCTGTGGAACTCGGTGGGCCCGACGCCGGCGCACGCCTTTCGCCGCGCCGTGGAGCGCGGCCAGCCGCCGATCGAGCTGGAGGAGCTCAGCTACGGGGCCTTCACGTGCGGCCTACTGGCCGGCGGCATGGGGCTGCCGTTCATGCCCACCACGCCGCTCATGGGCACGGGCACCTTCGGCGAGCGCACGTTCCTGCCCGACAAACTGGCGACGGTGCGGTCGCCGTTCGACCCTGCGTCGGAGGTCGTGGTGGTGAAGGCCATCGCCCCGCCGCTCGGCATCTTCCACGTGGCGCGCGTGGACCGCGAGGGCACGGCCCAAATCCTCGGCCCCGTGGCCGAGACGCGCCTGGCGATGGCCGCCTGCCAGCGCGTGCTGCTCATCGCGGAGGAGGTGGTCGACACGGCCGCAATCCGCTCCCGGCCGGAGTGCACGGTCGCCTTCGGCGCCCAGGTAGAGGCGGTGGCGGTCGTGCCCTTCGGCGCCTTCCCCACCGACTGCCACGGTTACTACCGGCGTGACCTCGCCTATCACCTGGAGTACGCCCAGGCCACCGCCAGCCCGGAGGGATTCGAGGCGTACGTGGCGCGCGAGGTGCGGGGGGTGGCCGACCACGGCGAGTTCCTGGCCCGCCTGGGAGCGGAGCGCCTGGCGGGGTTGGCAACCCGGCAGGAGCGGTGGTGGTCGGTGGCATGAGCTTCGCGCGCATGCTCCTCCGGGCGGCGGCCGAGATCCCCGAAGGCGGCGTGGTGTTCGTGGGCTTCCACTGGCCGATGCTCGTGGCGCGGGTGGCACGCCGGGTGTACGGACGGCGCTTCCTCGAGGTGTACGAGAACGGCGTGGTCGTCGACCGCCTGAGCGAGGAGGTCCCCACCTCCCCGTGCGACTTCCGGTTCATGGACTCCGCCGTCGCCGCCCTGGGCAGCATGGAGGCCCTGTACCTGGTGCTCGGCCGCGGCCGCTGCGACCTGGCCATCCTCGACGCGCCCATCGTCGACCGCCACGGCAACGTGGACAGCACCTGCGTGGGCCCCTACCGGCATCCCAGGGTGCGCCTAGCGGGCTCGGGCGGAGCGGCCGAGCTGGGCGCCTTCGGCCGCACGCTACTCGTGACCTCGAACCGCGAGGCCCGTTCCTACCCGGCCCAGGTGCCCTTCGTCACCACCCCGGGTCTCGTCGTCGGCGGGGCCGCGCGCGAGGAGTTGGGGTACCCGTCCGGCACCGGCCCGGTCGGGCTGGTCACACCGCTCGGCATGCTGCGGCCGGACGCGGGCCGGCGCGAACTCCTCCTCGTCGAACGCTTCGCCGGCGTCTCCCCCGACGAGGTCGCCGCCACCTTCGGTTGGCCGGCAGTCGGGCGGTGGGACGACGTGGCGGTGTGGCCGGAGCCCGACGCCGAGGCGCTGGCCCTCGTCGACGACGAGCTGGCCCGGGCGCGCAGCAACTTCTACCGCTTGCCGGAGGAGGTGGTGGGATGACTCCCCTTCCCCTTGCGGGCGTGCGCGTCCTCGACCTCTCCCGCGTGCTCGCGGGCCCGTTCAGCACGATGATGCTCGGCGACCTGGGCGCGGACGTCGTCAAAGTGGAGCTTCCGGGCCGAGGTGACGATCTGCGGGCCTGGGGCCCGCCGTTCCTCGCCAGCGGCGAGAGCACCTACTTCTTGGCCGTCAACCGCAACAAGCGCTCCCTCGCCCTGGACCTGCGGGTGCCCGCCGACGGGGAGCGGTTCCGCGCCCTCCTTGCGCGCGCCGACGTCCTGGTGGAGAACTTCCGCGCCGGGTACCTCGAACGACTGGGCTACACGGATGCCGCCTTCGAAGCGATCAACCCGCACCTGGTGCGCTGCACGATCCACGCCTTCTCCAGCCCGGCGATGCAGGGCGTGCCAGGCTACGACCTCATCCTCCAGGCGATGAGCGGCGTGATGGACGTCACCGGCCCGGTGGAGGGCCCACCCTCCAAGGTCGGGTTCGCGGCGGTGGACGTGCTCACCGGGCTGTACGCCGCTCTCGCCGTCGCCGCCGCCCTGGCGCGACCCGAGCCACGCCGCTACCTGAGGCTGGATCTGGCCATGCTCGACTGCGCCGCAGCGTCGATGGTGAACTGGGCCAGCGGCTACCTCCTGGCCGGCGCCCGCCCTGAGCGCCTGGGCAACGCGCACCCCAACGTGGCGCCATACGACGTGTTTGCCGCCCAGGACGGCCACGTCGCTATCGCCTGCGGCAACCAGAGCCAGTGGGAGGCACTGTGCCGGGTGCTGGACCGACCCGAGTTCCTGACGCGCCCTGAGTGGGCGACGAACGCCGGTCGGGTGCGCGACCGCGCGAACCTGAACGCCGCCCTTGGAGAGGTGATCGCACAGGAGGCGGCCGACGCATGGGTGGAGCGCCTCAACGCCGGCGGCATCCCCTGCCAGCGCGTCTCCGACCTGCCGAGCGTGATCGAGCGCGGCGTCCTGGACCCGTCGGCGGTGGTCGGTCCCCCGCCCGGGCAGGAGGCCTCCGGCCTGAGGTGGATCTCCAATCCCATCCGCCTCAACGACGAGCGCCTGGCGGTACGCACCGTGGTGCGCGCGGTCGGGGAGCACGGCCGGGAGGTCCTGCGCGACTGGCTGGGAGAGGAAGGGGGAACGACGGGCGATGGACCTTGAACTCGACGGCAAGATCGCGCTCGTGGCGGGGGGAGGGCGCGGAATTGGGCGCGCCGTGGCGCTGTCCCTGCTTGCCGAGGGGGCGAGGGTGACCGCGGCGTCGCGGTCGCAGGCGCCCCTCGCCGAACTCGAGGCGGCGGCGGGCAGCGCCGCCGGCCGGCTCGCCACCCTGGCTCTCGACCTCACCGAGCCCGGGGCGGCCGAGCGCGCGGTGGAGGAGACTGCGCGCCGCTGGGGCGGGGTGGATGCGGTCGTGAGCACCGTGGGAAGCGCCCCCCCGGGCCGCATCGACCAGTTGGACGACGCGGCCTGGGAGCTCTCTTTCCGGACGAAGCTCATGACGTTCGTCCGCCTGGCCCGGGCGGCCATCCCCCTCATGGAGGGGCGGGGCGGTGGTGTCCTTTGCGTGGTGGGCGGCACCGCCGGGCAGCAGCCCGACCCCTGGTTGGTGGCGGGAGGGGCGGTGAACGCCGCCGTACACAACGCGGTGAAGGGCATGGCGGCGCCGCTGGCCGCCAGGGGGATCCGCGTCCTGGCGGTCTCTCCGGCGCCCACCCAGACCGACCGGTGGCAGGGGCTGAAGGCCGGGGCGGCGCGGGCGCTGGGCCTTGCCGCCGACGAGGCCGAGGCCGCCCTCACGGCAACGCTGCCGCTGGGCCGCCCCGCCCGGCCCGAAGAGGTCGCCTCCGTGGTCACGTTCCTCGTCTCGCCCAAGGCGTCGTACGTCACGGGCGCGAGCGTACTCGTGGACGGCGGGCAGGTACGCGGCCTCTAACCGTCCCCTCGATGAGCGAAAGGAGTGGGAGACATGGCAATGCCGACGGTCGTCCGGGGCGCCGAACGCACGGATGCACCCGTGCCGTGGGGAACGGAGCGGCACTACCTCGACATCGGCGCCGGCCCGAGCGCGGTCCGCCTCACCACGTCGACCTTCCCGCCGGGGCTCACCCATGCGTGGCACGAGCACCCCGACGAATGGGAGGTGATCTTCGTCCTGGACGGCACCTGCCGGCACGAGTCCGAGGCAGGGACCTTCGACCTCGTCCCCGGCGACGCGGTGTGGATCCCGGCGGCCACACGCCACCGCACCACCAACCCATCGCCCGACCGGACGATGACCTGCCTGGTCCTCAAGGGCCCGGGGGGAGGGGCGTGAACGCTTTGCAGGTCCGAACGCAGCTGGCGCACTCGGACGCGGACCGGATCGAGGTGCGCGGGCACGACCTCAACGACCTCATCGGCCGGGTCTCCCTCACCGACATGCTGTTCCTGGAGGTGCAGGGCCGCCTTCCCGCCCCCTCCGAACGCCGTCTGGCCGACGCCGCTTTGGTCACCCTCGTAGAGCACGGCTTCACCCCCAGCGCCATCGCCGCCCGCATGACCCACCTCGGCAGCCCGGACTTTCTGCAGGGTGCCGTCGCCGCCGGCCTCTTGGGCCTGGGGTCGACGTTCGTGGGCTCGATCGAGGGCGCCGCCCGCATGCTGCAGGAGGCGGTGGCGGCCGCCGGTGCGGACATGCGCCCGGCAGACGTCGCCGACGCCGTGGTGGCCGCCTACCGGCGGGACGGGCGGGCGATCCCGGGCCTTGGCCATCACCTGCACAAGCGGGCCGACCCGCGTGTCGCCCGCCTCTATGAGATCGCCCAGGAAGAAGGTCGAGTCGGGCCTCACCTCGCGGTGCTTGGCGAGCTCGAGGCCGCATTCGAGCGCCAGAGCGGCAAGTTCCTGCCCGTCAACGCCACGGGCGCCATCGGCGCCGTCGCCTCGGACCTTGGCTTCGACTGGCGGGTGTGCCGGGCGTTTGGCATCGTAGCGCGCTGCGTCGGCCTCGTCGGCCATGTGTGGGAGGAGATGCGCCAGCCCGTGGCGCGGGCCATCTGGCACGAGGTGGAGCGGGCCGCCGGCCCGCCCGCGCCCGGCCAGGCGTAGCGGCCGCGTGGCGCCGGTAACGACGACAGGAGGTGGGGCTTTCTTGTCGACGGGCCCGTACTTCGAGGACTTCGCTCCCGGTCAGGTGTTCCGCCACTGGCCGGGGCGGACGATCACAGAGGCGGACGACACCTTCTTCTGCATGATGACCATGAACCACAACCCTCTGCACTTTGACGCGCACTACGCGGCCAAGCGCCAACACGGACAGCGGGTGGTGGTCGGCACGCTGGTGTTCAGCTTGGCCGTGGGGATGAGCGTGCGCGACATCAGCCTCAACGCCGTCGCGAACCTCGACTACGAGGAGGTCCGGCACGTCGCACCCGTGTTCCACGGCGACACCATCTACGCACAGAGCGAGATCCTCGAGGTGCGTCCGTCGCAGTCCAAGCCGGACCGCGGCATCGTGCACCTGAGAACGACGGCGACCAATCAGGACGGGCAGGTGGTCCTCACCTTCCGCCGCCACGTCATGATCCCGCGCCGGCCACCCGAACGCGATAGGGGGAACGCCTGATGCTCGTGGATCTCAGCATGCCCCTCGGTCCCCGCGTCACCCCGGTGAGCGGGCACCCGCCCTTCTCCTCCCGGCCGATCACCACCCTGGAGAAGGACGGCCGAGCCAACAGCCACGTGTCGTTCAGCATCCACACCGCCACCCATGTGGATGCGCCCTCCCACTTCGTTCCCGGGGGCCTGACCATCGACCAGGTGCCCCTCCGCCGGTTCACCGGTGAAGCCTATGTCGTCCACCTGGCGCCGCCGCCGGCCGCCCGCCAGGCCATCGACCTCGACCTCCTGCGGCGTTCGGGCCTGCCCGACGCGGCCGTCCTTCGGGACCGGATCCTCGTCCTGCACAGCGGCTGGACCGACGCCCACGGCCACAGCCCCGATCTGTACACCCACAACCCGTACCTGGCGGAGGAGAGCGCACGCTGGATCGTCGACGCCGGCGTGGCCATGCTGGGGGTGGACTTCGGGGTGGACGGCGGGTTCGCCGACACGCCGGTGTACACGATCCACCCCATCCTCCTCGGGGCAGGCATCCCCATCCTCGAAAACCTGGTAGGCCTCCATCGCCTGCGCCGCTCACCCTTCACCCTCACGGCCTTCCCCGTCTGCCTCGAGGGCGAGAACGGCGGCCCCGCCCGGGCGGTCGCCGTCGTGGACGAGGAGGGGTGAGGCAAGGCCATGGCCCGCGATGTCGAGGTCCTGCGCGATCTAAGCGAGCAGGCGGATCCCCGGCACACCGCCTTCCTCGTGGTCGACGTCACGAACGACTTCTGCCACCCCGAGGGCCGCGCCGTGCGAGGGGGACGCCGCTCGCTGGAGCCCATCGAGCGCATCCTGCCGCCCATCCGAGCGGTGGCGGCGGCGGCGCGACGGGTGGGCGTCCCCGTCGTCTACGTCCTGCACACCACCCTGCCGGACGGCCGGAGCCACAGCGGCCCCTGGCTGGCGGCGCGCGAGCGTGCGCCCCACTCCGACGTCACGGTGGGACTCGACGGCACCTGGGGGCAGCGCGTCCTGGACGCCGTCGCCCCCCAGCCGGGCGACCTCGAGGTGCACAAGTTCCGCTACAGCGCCTTCACCGGCACCCGCCTCGACCCCATGCTACGGGCGCGCGGCATCAAGACCGTACTGGTGAGCGGCGCCTCCACGAACGTATGCGTCTACGCCACCGCCTCTGCCGCCCTGGAGCTCGAGTACTACCCGGTGATCGTGGAGGACGCGGTGGCCTCCTGGAACATGGACCTGCACGAGGCGGCCCTCCGCACCTTCCGCGCCCGCTACGGCCTCACATGCCAAAGCGCGGACCTTCTCGCCCTGTGGCAGGCGGCGGACGAGGGGTCGGCGGGGTCCGGGTCCCAGGCGCCGTCGGGGACGGTGGCGGGCTGATGGCCACGGCCGACGACCCGGCGACGGAGGAGATCCGCCGGGCCATCCGCGATCTGTGCCGCCGCTTCCCCGACGCCTACTGGCGAGAGATGGACGCCGCCCGCAGCTACCCCGAGGCCTTCATCGCCGCCCTCACCGAGGGCGGTTGGCTCGCGGCCCTCATCCCCGAGGAGTACGGCGGCGCCGGCCTGGGTGTGCGGCAGGCGGCGGCGATCCTGGAGGAAATCCACCGCTCCGGCGGCAACGCCGCCGCCGCCCACGCCCAGATGTATACGATGGGCACGCTCCTGCGGCACGGATCCGAAGAGCAGAAGCGGCGCTACCTCCCCGACATCGCCTCCGGCCGCCTTCGGCTGCAGGCGTTCGGCGTGACCGAGCCGAACGCCGGATCGGACACCACCCGCATCGCCACCACGGCCGTGCGCGACGGCGCCCACTACGTGATCAACGGCCAGAAGATCTTCACGTCGCGCTTCGACCACTCGGACCTGGAACTGCTCCTCGCGCGCACCACGCCGTATGACCAAGTGAGCGACAAGACGCAGGGGCTGAGCGTCTTCCTCGTGGATCTCACCACCCCCGGCATCGAGGCCCATCCCATCCCCACGATGATGAACCACGACACCTTCGCCGTGTTCTTCAACGACGTCCGGGTGCCGGCGGAGAACCTCATCGGGGAGGAGGGCAAGGGATTCCGCTACATCCTCGACGGGATGAACGTGGAACGCATCCTCATCGCCTCGGAGTGCATCGGCGACGGCCGCTACTTCGTCGAGCGCGCCAGCCGCTACGCGAGCGAACGTGTGGTCTTCGACCGCCCCATCGGCCAGAACCAGGGCGTCCAGTTCCCCATCGCCCACGCCTACGCGGCGGTCGAGGCAGCCGCCCTCATGCGCGACCGCGCCGCCGAGCTGTTCGACCGCGGTGAGCGGTGCGGGGCGGAGGCCAACATGGCCAAGCTCCTTGCCTCCGAGGCGTCGTGGCAGGCCGCCAACGCCGCCATCCAGACCTTCGGCGGCTACGGCTTCGCCACGGAGTACGACATCGAGCGCAAGTTCCGCGAGACCCGGCTCTACCAGGTGGCGCCGGTGGCGAACAACCTCGTCCTGGCCTACCTCGGCCACCACGTCCTTGGCATGCCGAGGAGCTACTAGGCCGAAGCGCGCGCGGACGCAGCGGGAAAGGGGCAAGGTCCATGTCGGAACGGTACCGCACCTGGCTGTTCGCCCCAGCGGACCGCCCGGATCGGTGTCGCAAGGCCCTGGCCAGCGCGGCCGACCAGGTGATCTGGGACCTGGAGGACGCGGTGGCCCCCGGCCGGGCCGCCGAAGCGCGCACGGCGCTGGCCGAACTCCTGGCGGACCCGGGTACCCTGGGCGGGCGCCGGCCGTGGGTGCGGATCCATTCGCCCCTGACGGACGACGGCAGGCGCGATCTGGAGGAGCTGGCACCCTACGCGGCAACGCCGGCCCGCTGGGTGGTGCCGAAGGCGGACGGCGCATCGGTGGCCGCGCTCGAGGAGGCGGCCCGCCGCGCCCCGCGGCCGGGGGAGTGGCTGTTCGTCGTGGAGTCGGCGCGCGGCCTCTGGGACCTCGCCGACCCCGGACAGGCCGGACGTTGGCACCGACTGGGCCCGGTCCGTCTCGCGTTGGGAGCCATGGACCTCCGCCTCGACCTCGGGATGACGCCCGACCCCGAGGAGCTCGACATCCTCTGGGCGCGCACGGCGCTCGTCTGGCTCAGCCGGGTGCACGGCCTACCGCCTCCCGTCGACACCCCCTGCCCCGTCTTGCGCGGCCCCGAGGTCGCCGCCTCGGCCCGCCGCGCCCACGCCCTAGGGTTCGCCGGCAAGCTCGTCATCCACCCCGCCCAGGTGGAGGTCGTGCACGCCGCCTTTGCCCCCTCGCCGGAGGAAGAGGCGTGGGCGCGCGCGGTCGTGGCGGCGGCGGAGCGAAGCGGCGGTAGCGCCGTGCAGGCAGCCGGGGAGATGGTCGACCGGCCGGTGCTGGAACGGGCGCGCGCCATCCTCGACCGGACGGGGGAAGGCCCGACCTGATATCCGTCCCGGCGTCGCCCGGACGCCACCACCGCGGAAGAAAGGGGAGGGTTCGTGATGGGCGGGGCGCGTCGACCCCTCGACGGCGTCACGGTCGTGGCCCTGGAGCAGGCTGTGGCCGCGCCGTTCGCCACGCGCCAGCTGGCGGACCTGGGGGCGCGGGTGGTGAAGGTGGAGCGGCCGGACGGCGGCGACTTCGCCCGCCGCTACGACGAGACGGTGC
Source organism: Bacillota bacterium (assembly GCA_023512375.1). Lineage (GTDB taxonomy): Bacteria > Bacillota > Sulfobacillia > JAJZYS01 > JAILZS01 > JAILZS01. The sequence continues at coordinate 49,950 of JAILZS010000003.1, forward strand.
AGGGGCTCGCCAGCTACTTCGTGTGGCTCAACCGTTCGAAGGAGAGCCTCACGCTCGACCTCAAGCATCCCGAGGCCGCCCTCTTGCTGGAGCGCCTCTTTGCCCGGGCGGACGTCGTCGTCCACAACCTCTCGCCCGGCGCGGCGCGCCGCCTGAACCTGGAGGCGGCCGCGCTGCGGGCGCGGTGGCCGCGCCTGGTGGTGTGTACGATCTCCGGCTACGGCAGCGGCGGCCCGAGCTCCGACCGCAAGGCCTACGACCTCCTCATCCAGGCGGAGACGGGGCTCCTCTCCCTCACCGGCACCCCCCAGACGCCGGTCAAGGTCGGCATCTCGGTCGCCGACATCGCCGCCGGCATGTACGCCTTCAGCGGCATCCTGGCAGCCCTCCTGGAGCGCGAGCGGACCGGGGAGGGGGCCTCCCTGGAGGTCTCCATGCTGGAGGCGCTGGGGGAATGGGTGAGCCACGCGGCGTACTACGCCGTCTACAGCGGCGCCGATCCGGAGCGCACCGGCGCCCACCACGCCTCCATCGCCCCCTACGGGCCGTTCCGGGTGGGCGACGGGAACGCCGTCTACCTCGCCGTGCAGAACGAGCGCGAGTGGGTGCGCCTGTGCACCGAAGTGCTGGGCCGGCCCGAGCTGGCGGAGGACGAGCGCTTCCGCACCAACCCGCGCCGCGCCGCCCACCGCGACGAGCTGGCGGCCCTCATCGAGGAGTCGTTCGCAGCCTGCTCGCTGGAGGAGGTCCAGCGCCGCCTGGACCAGGCCACCATCGCGTACTCGCGCATGAACACCGTGCGGGCGTTCTGGGAGCATCCGCAGCTGTCGGCCCGCGGCCGCTGGCGCGAGGTGGCCTCGCCGGCCGGTCCGGTGCGCGCGCCCCTCCCCCCGCTGGGATGGGGGGACTGGGAGCCGCGCATGGGCCCCGTGCCCGCCCTGGGAGAGCACACCGACGCCATCCTGGCGGAGCTGGGGTTGGCACCGGACGAGATCCGCCGCCTACGGGCGGCCGGGGCCGTGTAACGATCTCCCTCTCGCGCATCGGGATCGGGGCTGGGAGCGAGGGTCCTCGCACCACCGCGACCGCGTTCAAGCGCCGATCCCAAGCGGCTCCAGCGTCCGCACCCGCCCCTCGACGCGCGCCACCCGGTCGTATCCGGCCTCCTCCAGGAGGGCGACCGCCCGGTCGAAGGCGTAGCCGGCGTACTGCGGCTCGTGCGCGTCCGAGGCGACGGTGGCCGGCACTCCGCGCCGCCGCGCCAGGGCGAGGATCTCGGGCGCCGGGTAGAGGATGCCGACCGGACGGCGAAGGCCGTTCGTGTTCACCTCGATCGCCATGTCCGCCGCCGCCAGGGCGTCCACGAGGGGAGCGAAGAGGGCCCTCAGGTCCTTGCCGTAGAAGTGGCCCCACAGCTTGGGCAGGTCGGGATGGGTGAAGACGTCGAACAGGCCGCTTCGACAGGCGGCGACGGCCGTCTCGACGTACCGCTCCCACACCGCGTCCACGTCCCGCCCCTGCCAGTCGTCGGGCGAGTTGTCGATGGCGAAGTCCCCCAGCCAATGCACGCTGCCGAGCACGAAGTCCCACGGGTAGAGGGACAGAAGGCGCGCGATCCCCTCCTCCTTGCCCGGCACGTAGTCCACCTCCAGGCCCGCGACGATGGGGTAGCCGGCCGAGCGCGCCCTGTCCAGGAACTCCAGGTAAGGCCCCAGGTCGTAGCGGCAACGCGCCTCCGACCACGCCCCGGGGAGCAGGCCGCGCGCCTCGTGGAAACGGTAGGCGTGCTCCACCACCCCCAGGGTGTCCACGCCCGCCCGCCGCGCCTGGGCGACGTAGGCGTCCAGCCATTCGAGGGGGTAGTTGTCGGGCCCGTACGGTCCCTTCTCGAGGTGGACGTGGTGGTCAACCACGGGCCGGCGCCTCCGCCGTCCCGGCGGCCCCGAGCTCCACCGCCACCGCCTGGGACACCTCCGGCAGGGCCCCCAGGCGGTCGAGCACCCCGTCGGGCACCGGCCCGTCCAACACCAGCGCCATCACCGCCTCGCCTCCCGGCCGGTCCCGCCCCAGCTCGAGGGCGGCGATGTTCACGCCCGCGTCGCCCAGAAGCGTGCCCACGTGACCCACCACGCCCGGCCGGTCGCGGTGGCGAGTGATCACCAGGGCAGGGCCCAGCGGAAGGTCGAAGCGCGCCCCCAGCACGGCGCGCAACCGGGGCGGCCCGCCCTCCCCGGCCGCCACCTCCACCGCCGGCGTCCCCTCGAACTGCACCGCCAGGAGGCGTCCCCCGCCGCCATCGTCCTCCTGGCCGCTCACCAGCGCGAGGCCGCGGTCGTGGGCCCGGGCCAGGGCGTTCACCGGATTCACCCCGTCCTCCCCGGACACGCGCAGAAGGCCCGCCATGGCGGCGCGGGCCGCAAGCGGCAGGGCCTCGGAAGGAAACGCCCCCCGAGCCAGCACACGGAGGGTGGAGGCGGGAGGCCCCAGGGCGGCCAGGATCCGGCCCGCCGCCTCCCCCGCCGCCAGCACCTCGGCGGCGCGCACCACCTCGGGCGGGGGGTAGGGCAGGTTGACCGGATCCTCCGGCGCCTCGCCCCGAAGCACGCGCAACACGTCCTCGGCCACGCGCACGCCGATGCGCTCCTGCGCCTCCAGGGTGGAGCCCCCGAGGTGGCAGGTGACAAGCGTGTCCTCGCGACCGAGCAGGGCGAGATCGCGCGGCGGCGGCTCCGAACTGAAGACGTCGAAGGCCGCACCGGCCAGATGGCCCGCGGCCAGAAGCTCGGCCACCGCCTCCTCGTCCACCAAGCCGCCGCGGGCCACGTTGAGCACGTACGCGCCCCTCGGCAGGCGGGAGAGCTCCGCCCTGCCCAAGCGCGGCCCCGTCTTGGGGGTATGGATGGTGAGCACGTCGCTCCGCACGAGGAGGTCGGCGAGGGTATTGGCCCGCTCGGCGCCGTAGGCGCGGAACACCTCGTCGCTCACGTAGGGGTCGTACGCCGTCACCGCCATGCCGAAGGCGCGCCCGAACCGCGCCACCTCCCGCCCCACGCGGCCGATGCCGATGATGCCCAGGCGGCGCCCCCGCATCTCGGCGCCGAAGAAGGCGGCGCGGTCCCACCCCCCCTCCCGCACATGCCTGTCGGCACGGCGCATGTGCCGGGCCAGGGCGAGGAGCATCCCCCACGTGTGCTCGGCCGCCGCCACCGCGTTGGCGCCGGGGGTGTTGAGCACGAGGACGCCTCGCCGCGTCGCCGCCTCCACGTCGATGTTGTCCACGCCGGTGCCCGCCCGCGCCGCCACCTTCAGGCGCGGCGCCCCCTCCAGGTCGGCCGCGGTGACGCGGTGGGCGCTGCGTACGATGACGGCATCGAATTCGCCCAGCCGCCGCCGGTACTCCGCCGGATCCATGAGGTCATGCGCCTCCACCTCGGCCTCACGCCGTAGGCGCCGAAGCGCCTCCTCCCCCAGCACCTCGGTCACCAGCACCCGCGGTCTCACGTCCGCACGCCCTCCTTCCGATATCCCTCGACCTCCCAACCGTCCGCTCCGCCGCCGCGCCAGGCCCGCACCGCCGCCGCCGTTCCGGTGCCGTCGGCCGGCTCCCCCCGCACCTCGGCCAGGGCCGCCTCGAGGGCGGCGACCGCGGCCACCGCATCCAGGGGGCCCACCGCCCCCACGTGCCCGACGCGCACCGCCACCTCCCTCAGGGGCCCCATGCCGCCGGCGAACGCAGCCCCCAGGCGTCCTGCCGCGGCCCTCAGAGCTGCGGGTGCCACGCCCTCGGGCAAGGTGAGGGCCGTCACCGTGGGCGAAGCCACCTCCTCCCGCGCCAGGGGCCGAAGGCCGATCGCTCGCGCCCCCTCCCGCACCATGCGGGCCACCAGGCGATGGCGGCGCTCGCGCCCCTCCGCCCCCTCCCCCTCAAGGCGGGCCAGGGAGCGCTCCAGCGCATACCACAGGCCCACCGGGGCGGTGTAGGGAAGGTCTCCCTTCAGGTACGGACGCAGGTCGAAGTAGGCGCGGCGGCGCCCGGACCCCTCGACCGCCCGGCGCGCCCGTTCGCCCACGGCCACCAGCGCCAGGCCGGGCGGCAGGGCGAAGGCCTTCTGCGACCCGGCCACGACCAGGTCCACGCCCCATGCGTCCATGGGCAGGGCCACGGCGGGGAAGCCGCTCACCGCGTCCACCGCCACGAGGGTGCCGGGGGCGTGGGCGCGCACCGCCGCCGCCAACGCCTCGACGTCCTGCAGCACGCCGGTCGACGTCTCGTTCTGCGTGAGCAGCACGCCGGCGTAGGGTTGGTCGACCAGCCGCTCGGCTACTGCATCCGGCGACGCCGCCTCCCCCCACGCCACCTCCAGGCGGTCGACGACCAGGCCGAGACCTGCGGCCATGTCCGCCCAGCGGGCGCCGAAGGCCCCGGCCACGACCGCGAGCACGCGCTCGCCCGGGCAGAACAGGTTGACCAGCGCCGCCTCCAGGCCTCCCGTTCCGGAGGCGGGGAGGACGGCCACGTCCCCGGCGGTGCCGAACAGGCGAGCCAGCCGGGGCAGGAGCTCGGCCATCAGAGCGCCGAAGGCGCTCCCCCGATGGTCGACCATGGGCAGGGCCTGGGCCAGGGCGACGTCGGCAGGTACGGGCGTCGGCCCGGGCAGAAACAGGTGGGCCGGTGCGGCCTCTGGGCGCATCGCGCTCTTCCCCCCATCGTCGTCGAATGAACAGACGACCGCCGTCCCTCAAGGGACGGCGGTTTGCCGCGGTGCCACCCTCGTTGGCGCCATGCGCCCACTCGGACGCCGTTCACGGGGCGTCGGCCGGCCGCGTTGTCCGCGGCACCTCCCCGGTGGACCCCGGACGCTCCGGCCGGCCGACTCGCACCCGCTCGGCTCGCTGCACGGCCTCGGCGCCGGTGCCGGTTCCTCGGCACGATTGGCGACGTTGGTTGTCGCCCATCGTGCACGATGGGGGACCGGGCCGTCAATCCCCCCCGCCCTCTTGCGGGCGTCGGGGCCGCCCGGAGGGATGCTTCGGTGGGCACGGGCCCCGCCCGCCGCCCCCTTGCGGCCCCAGCGCGCGGCGGTGCGCGTCCACCTCCCGCCACACGAGCTCCGCCACCCACGCGTCGTCCAGGTAGCCGACCGGGAAGCGGTCGTCCGGGATGGCGTCCACGCTCAGGACGAAGTACAGGAGGGCCGCCGCCACCCGCCGCCGGAGGGCTTGGGGCAGGTCGTCGCCCCCCTGGGCGTACAGCTCGAAGAGGGCGTCCAGCCGGGCCAGGGCGGGTCCGGCCATACCGCTCTGAGCCAGAAGAGCCCGCTTGGGCCCATAGCCCGCCCGCACCAGCCCCTCCACCTCCGCCCCTCCCGCCAGGGCGGCCAGTTGCTCCAGGGTCGCCCGTACGTGGCCGGGGCCGATCCCCTCGGGAACGCCCCACGCCGGCTCCTCGTCTGCCGCCCCGGCGCGGGCGAGCGCCACCAGGCGGTCGGGGTCCAACCCCAGGTGGGGGGCGAGGAGGCGCAGAAGTCGCGGCGTGGGGGCGGCGCGCCCCGCCATGAGACGCGACAGGGTGGTATGGTGCACCCCCGCCCTGGCGCCCAGGGCGCGCAGGCTCCAGCCCCCCGCGGCGATGCGCGCCGCCAGCTCCCGCCGCACGAGGGTCGCACCCGCGTCCGCCTCCCCCGACGTCTCCCCCACCTCCCGACGGCTCCAGGGCCGCCCGGACAGTGTACGGCAGCGGCGGGGCGACGGTGTGCGCCCGTCCCCGCGTAGGCCGGACGGGCCGGTGCGCACCGCGGTGAGCCCTGCACCAGCCCGCCGGCGCCGTCATAGCAGAGGACGGTGGTCCACGGGTGCGAGGACGGGGCGGTGAGGGCGTGGGCAAGGCGGGGGCGGCGCTCGACGGGACGGGGCCGGTGCGGCGCCGCCCCTTGCCCGCGCCCCGGCGCGCCCTCGCCCTGGCCGCCGTCTTCGCCGCCGTGGGACCCGGCGTCCTGGCCATGGCGGGCGACAACGACGCGGGGGGACTGTTGGCCTACAGCGCCACCGGCGCCCGCTTCGGCACGCGCTTTTTCCTGCCCGCCCTGGTGCTCCTGGGGCTCGTCACCCTGGTGGTGCAGGACATGGCCACGCGCCTGGCGATCGGCACGGGGGAGGGCCTGCCGGAGTTGGTCGGGCGCCTGGGCGGGCGGGCGTGGGCCCGCGTGCTGGCGGCCGATCTCGCCCTGGTCAACACCGCCACTCTGGTGGCCGAGCTCACCGGCATGGCGGTCGGCCTCGCCCACTTCGGCCTCCCCCTGCCGCTCGGCATCCTCGCCTCCCTGACCGCCGTCACCGCCACCCTCGCCCTCGGCAGCTACCGCAGCGCCGAGCGCATCGGCCTGAGCCTGGTAGCCATCAACCTGCTCTTCCTGCCCCTCGCGCTCACCCACCTACCGCCCTCCGGTGCCCTGCTCCCCTGGCCCGCCGCCCGCACCCTCGCCCGCCCTGGCTTCGCCTTGTTCGCCGTGGGCCTGGCCGGCAACGCCATCGCCCCCTGGATGCCCTTCTTCCAGATGGACGCCGTGCACGCCCACGGCTGGACGGCGCCCTCCGACCTGAAGCGGGCGCGCGTCGACCTCGCCCTGGGCACGGCCGTGCAGGTGTTGGTGGCGGCCGCCGTGCTGGCCCTGTCGGCGCGTGCGCCCTGGCGAGGGCCCTTCGCCCCCGGCCCGTGGCTCGCGCGCCTGGGGAGCTCCACCTCCCCCTGGGTGTCCGATCTCTTCGCCGCCGGCCTGTTCGACGCCGGGTTCGTCGCCTGCCTGGCCGTCTCCTACACGTCCGCCTGGACGGTCCTGCGCACCTGGGGAGGCGTCGGCGGAGCGGGCGCCGTCCCCGGCCGCTCGCGCGCGGCGTTCGCCCTGTTCGCCCTGGGGCTCGCCGTGGCGGGCCTGCTCGTCGCCCTGCCCGGGGCCCCCCTGGGCCTGTACGCGGTGGCCACCCAGGCCCTGTCCGCCGTCCTCATGCCACCGGTGCTGGCCGTGCTATGGTTTCTCGCCCGCCGCCGGCGGCTCGTCGGCGCCCTGGCCAACGGCCGCGGCCACGACCTCGTCGCCGCCCTCGCCCTCGTCCTGTTCGTGGCCGCCAGCGGCGCCCTCCTGTGGGGGGGATCGTGATGCGCCGGCCCACGCGTCGCCTCGTGGCAGCGGCGCTGGTGGTGGTCTGGATCGGCGCCTGCCTGGCGCTGTTCGGCTACCGCCTGGTGACGTCCTGGTTGGGCGGGTAGGCGCGACAAGGCCGCGATGGCCACGCCCGCGCTTGAGGCGCCTGGGGCGGGCTGGTACAGTCGAGGAAAGGTCGAATCCGAGGGGCGGAGCATGCAGGGGGAGACGAACGACCGCCTGGCGGCGCTGTTCCGGACGGTGCCGGCCGGGCGAGGGTCGAACGCCATCGCCCGCCGCATCGAGCGCGCCATCCTGAACGGCGATCTCGCCGTGGGCGAGCGCCTGCCCAACGAGCGCGACCTGGGGCGCCTGTTCGGGGTCAGCCGCGCCACCCTGCGCGAGGCCCTGCGCATCCTCGAGGCCGACGGCCTCCTCGAGGTTCGCCGCGGCGTCACGGGCGGGGCGTTCGTATCCGTGCCGCGTACGGAGAGGGCGGCGAGCGCGCTCGCCGCCCTCATCCGCTTCCGCCAGGCCACCCCCGCCCATTTCTCCGAGTTCCGCCTCGCCTTCGAGGCGGAGAACGCCCGCCTGGCCGCGGCGAGAGCCACCCCGGAGCAGGTGGCCGCGATCGTGGAGGCGGCCGCCGCCGCAGCGGCCTGCGCCCATCCCGACGCGGCGTGGGAGGAGTTCATGGACCGGGACATCGACTTTCACGAGCGCGTGGCCGAGGCGACCGCCAACCCGATCCGGGTGGCGGTCATGCTGGGCGTACACGGCGCCTTCCGCCAGTCGTCGCGCGCCGTCGGCCGCCTCGACACGCCCGCATGGCGGCGCGAGCAGGCGGCCCAGCTGGAGGAGGTGGCGCGCGCCATCCGCCTGCGCCGGCCGCGCGCCGCCCAGCGCCACATGCAGCGCCACATCCTGAGCAACACGGCGGTGGCCGAGGCCATCTGGGCCCGGCCCTCGCCGGACGGCGAGGGCGGACAGGCATGAGGGAAGGGGAAGCCGCGGTGTACGCCGCCCCCGCCGCGGACGGCGCCGACCGGGCGTGGCTCGCGCAGCTGTGGCGCGACGGCTGGGGCGGAGACCCCATGTACAGCGGCGGGCGGGTCCACCACCTGGCGCGCTTGGAGGCCTTCATCGCCTGGGAGGCGGGGCGGCGCGTGGGCGCCGCCACGTACGCCCCGCCCGAGGACGGCGTGGCCGAGCTGGTCAGCCTCGACGCCCTCGTGCCGGGGCGGGGTGTGGGCAGCCTCCTCCTCCAGGCGGTGAGCGACGCCGTGCGCGCCCGCGGCGGCCGCGCCCTCAAGGTGGTGACCACGAACGACAACCTCGACGCCCTCGGCTTCTATCAGCGGCGCGGCTTCCGCCTCATGGCCCTCAGGCCCGGGGCCGTGGACGTTGCCCGCCGCCACAAGCCGACCATCCCCCTCGTGGGCCGGCACGGCATCCCCGTGCGCGACGAGCTCGTGCTCATCGCCGAGCTGGCGGGTGAGGAGCCGTCGTCGTTCCCGGACAGCGGGGGCGACGACGGTGCGGCTCCCGGATCTTAGGCGGTGGGGGCCAGGCTGGCAAGGTCGGCGAGGACGGCGTCGATGCGCCGGCGGTCCGCTTCCTCCAAGGGGAGGCGGGGCGGACGCGTGTCGCCCACGGGGCGGCCCACCGCCGCCAGCCCGTACTTGATCGCCTGCACGAGGCGGGGCGTGGTGTCGTAGCGCAGGAGTGGAAGCATGCGCCGGTACAGAGCCCAGGCGCGCTCGTAGTCGCGTGTCCGCGCCGCCTCGTACAGGGCGACCGACGCCGCGGGTACGATGTTCGCCATGCCCGCGATCCAGCCCACGGCGCCGGCGAACATGCTTTCCAGCACCAGGTCGTCGGCGCCGGCCAGGACGCTCGCGCGGCAGGTCTGGATGAGCTCGGTCACGCGCCGCACGTCGCCGGAGAACTCCTTGACGGCGGCGATGCGCGCCACCCCCTCGAGCTCGCGCACGCGCTCGGCCGTGACGTCGGTCGACGTGTCGAAGGGGTTGTTGTAGATCACGATCGGCAGCCCCACGGCGTCGATGGCCCGGTAGTGCGCGACTACCTCCGCCCAGGTGGGCCGGTACTGGATGGGAGGCAGGGCCATGACGGCCTGGGCGCCGTGGTCGCGCGCGTGCTCGGCCCAGCGCACCACCTGGGCGGTGGTGGTCGCGGCCACCCCCACGACCACGGGGACGCGGCCCTTGGCCTCGGCCAGCACCGCCTCCACCACCGCGGCCCGCTCCCCGTCCGACAGCGAAGCGTACTCGCCGCATGTGCCGGCCGGCACCAGGCCGTGCACGCCCTCCCGGATGAGCCAGTCCACGTGGGCCCTCAAGGAGTCCACGTCCACCTCGCCCGACTTGGCAAAGGGCGTCACCACGGCCACGTACACGCCTTCGAACATCTCGTCTGCCCCCTTCGTCGCTCGCCTCTCCCGTCCCCTAGACCGTGCGCCAGGCCTTGGGGACGACGGTGAGGCGCTCGCTCCCGTCCTCCGTCACCACGAGCGTATCCTCGACCCGTGCCCCGCCCACGCCCGGCAGGTAGATGCCCGGCTCCACGGTGATCGTCATGCCCGGGCGAAGGACGTCGTCCTTGCCCTCCTCCGGCTCGCGGGCGGCAAAGGGGCGCTCGTGGATGTCGAGCCCCACCCCGTGGCCCGCCCCGTGCCCGAAGCGGTCGCCGTACCCGGCCGCCTCGATGATCCGCCGACACGCGCGGTCGACCTCGCTCGCCCGCACGCCGGGTCGCACGCTGGCGATGCCGGCGGCCTGCGCCTCGTGCACGAGATCGAAGATCTCCCGCAGGCGGGCAGGCACCTGCCCCACGCCGAAGGTCACCGTCTCGTCCGAGCGGTAGCCGTCGCTCAGGCCGCCGAAGTCCACCGTCACCATGTCGCCCGGGCCGATCACGCGCTCTCCCGGTCGGGCGTGGGGGAGCGAGCCGCGCTCCCCGGAGGCGACGATGGTGTCGAACCCGGGTGCGTCGAGGCCCAGCTCGCGCATGCGGTGCTCCAGCGCGACGGCCAGGGCCCGCTCCGTCCGACCCGGCGCGGTGGGCAGAAGCTCCTCCAGGGCCTGGCCGGCCAGGTGGGCGGCCCGCCGGATGGCGGCGATCTCCCCGGCGTCCTTCACGAGGCGCAGCTCCTGCATGAGCTCCTGCGCCCCCACCCATTCCACCTGGGGCATGTGCTCCCGCCACTGCCGGAACATGGCCACCGGCAGGCGCTCGTCCTCGAAGCCGGCGCGGCGGATGCCGGCGTTGGCCACGACGTCCGCCAGGGTGGACAGGTAGGGCCGGCCGTGCTGCACCACCTCGTACCCGTCCGCCCCGGCCCCGGCCGCCTCCACGTACCGGAAGTCGGTGAGGAGCCACGCCCCGTCGGCCGACACCACCAAATACGACGAGGAGCCGGAGAATCCGGTGAGATAGCGCACCTGCGCGTTGCTCATGTGCTCGGGCGCGGCCAACACCAGGCCGTCCAGCCCCCGCTCCCGCATCGCCTCGCGCAGGCGCCTCAGGCGCTCTCGCATGTCGATCGTCCCTTCCTTGCGCTCGCGTGGTCGCCCGCTCTCCAGGCGCCGTGGCACGGGCGCCGCCGCCCTCCGGGGGGGCGGCGCGCCCGCGCACGGCTAGCGGCCCGTACCGTCTACCTGCACACGTAGATGTACTGGAACTGCACAGCCTTGATGGGGTGCAGGTACAAGTTGATGTCGCTCGGGCCGACGTTGTTCGTGATGAGCATCTCCTGGGTCCCGAAGTACATGAACAGCCACGGTGCGTCGTGCTCCACGATCGCCTGCGCCTCGTCATACAGCTTGTAGCGCAGGGCGTCCTGCGAAGGCGGCAGGGAGTCCGCCTCGGCCACCAAGCGGTCCACCGTGGGATTGTTGTAGTTCGCCTCGTTGGAGCTCGCGAACACGTCGTGCTTGGGATCGTTCGGCGGCCCCTTGGCCACCAGGAGGTTGGCGAAGAAGTCGGACGGGTCAGGGTAGTCCTGCACCCAGCCGGCGTCACCGGCGTCGTAGGACGTCTGTGGCCCGCCCGTGGCCGGCGGGGAACCGTTCGTCCAATACACCGAGGTCGACACCGGCACGATCTGGATGTTCACGCCGATCTTGCGCCAAGCCTGCTGCAGGTAGGTGGCGATGGCCTCGTCCGTCTGGTCGTTGGGGATGTAATACTTGAAGCTCAGGCTCTTGTGGGCATACCCGGCCTTGGCCATCAGCGCCCGTGCCTTGGCCAGGTTGTAGGGGTACGGCTCTTGGCTGTTCACCCACCCGGGCATGCCGGGCGGCAGGACGCCGTCGTTGGGAAGGTAGCCGTGGCCGTTCACGGCCACCTTGATGAGGATCCGCTTGTCCACCGCGTAGTTGAGGGCTTGGCGAAGATACAGGTTGTTGAAAGGGGGCTCCGCCGTGTTGAAGTATCCGTATACCACCCAGTTGTACGGCTGCTGGTGGAACTCCACCGCCGTCTGCGGGTTCGACATGGCCTGAAGATACTGCGACGGTGTCGGCCCCCAGATGAGGTTCACCTGACCGCGCGTGAACTGCTCGAACTCGGTGGTCGGGTTTACGTTCACAGGGAAAACGATCTTATCGAGGTAGGGCTTTGGCCCCCAGTAGAGAGGATTGCGCACCAACACGAGCTGCTTGTTGTGCTGCCAGGACAACAGCTTGAACGGTCCCGAACCGACGGCATGGTTCTCATAGGCATCATTCGCGTCAGTGGGCCCGTACTGCTTGATCACCTTCGGGTCGGCCACGCCTGTCACCATGAGTGCCATGTCGTTCAAGAAGAACGCCGCCGGCTTCACCAGGGTGATGCTGAGGACGTGGGGGCCCAGAACCTTTACGCCGCTCAGGGGGATGGGGTCGGTGTTCCACGCGGTGTAGGCGCGACTGGTCTTGGGCTCCTTCTGCAGAGCCGAGAACCCCTCCACGTCGCCCAGGGTGAACGCCGCATAGGGCGAGTTGGCGCCCGGCTGGGAGACGCGCGCAAGGTTGAAGGCCACATCCGCCGCAGTCACCGGGTCCCCGTTGGAGAAGCGGGCATTTCGTAGATAGAACGTGTACGTGCGGCCGCCGTTCGTGATGGTCCAGCGGGTGGCCAAGCCGGGACCGATGGCGGAACTGTCCTTGTTGTATTCGACCAGCGTGTCGTAGATCGACTGCATGGCCATGAGCGACTGGCCGTCGTCCCAGTACACGGGGTCGAGGGTGGCGAAGTCGTTGGGCCACGCCATGGTGATCGTACCGCCGTACGTCGGCGTCGAGCAGAACGGTTGGCCGGCGGCCAGGGCGGGCGCGGTCGCCAGCGGCGCGCCCGCGCCGACGGCCAGGACGGAAGCCGCCGCAGCCGCCGCGCCGACCGCCCCCCATCGCCTGCCCATGTTCAGCAAAACGGACACCGTCGAACCCTCCCTTGGTGTGCAGGCGCGTGGCCTGCACCGCGCTGGTCGTCGGGGTCGCGCGCCGCTCCCACCCCCTTTGCGATCACGAGTACGTGATGCGGGGATCGAGAAGGGCATAGACCACGTCCACCACCAGGTTCATGACCACGATGGCCGCCGAGGCGAACAGCACGACCCCCAGGATGGTCGGGACGTCGATCACCCGGATGGCGCTCGACGTCATGGCCCCCAGCCCGGGCCAGTCGAAGATCGTCTCCACCACCAATAGGCCCCCGAGGAGGTAGGCGAAGTCGAGCCCGAGGTAAGTGACCAGGGGGATGAGCGCGTTGCGCATCATGTGCCGCCACGTGACGCCCGCCTCCGACAAGCCCTTGGCGCGCGCCGTGCGCACGTAGTCCTCGCCCGCGATCTCGATCAGGCTCTGGCGCACCAGGCGAGCGTCGTAGGCCGCGCTCGTGAGCGCGTACGAGAGGGCCGGAAGGACCACGTACCGGATGTCGGGGAAGGGCGCGGACCCGCCGAGGGGAAACCACCCAAGGCGGTAGGCGAAGATGTACAGGAAGATGGAACCGACCGCAAATGTGGGCACCGAGACGCTGACGAGGGAAAGAACGACGAACGCCGTATCCGCCCACGTCCCCGCGCGGCGAGCGAAGAACACACCGAGCGGTACACCGATCGCCACCTCGAGGACGATGGCGGCCACCCCGAGATAGATGGAATGGGGCACCGCCTGGGCCAACATCTGGGCCACGGGGAGGTGGAATTGGTAAGAGTAGCCGAGATCCAGGTGGGCGAGCTGACCCAGGTAAAGGCCAAATTGGGCCACAATGGGTAGGTTGAGCCCGTAATTTCGTGTGATTTCCGCGATAGTGACCGGGCTTGCGTGATTCGTCCCGGCGATGACCTTCGCATAGTTAATCGGCAATGCGTGCAGGATTAGGAAATTGACAAAGATGATGGCGAACATGGTGACAACGAGCATCGCCAGCCGACGCACGAGGTAGCTAGCCACGGCGGACCACCGCCCCTCGCGTGTTGAGCGTGGCGTTGAGCGCCTCGAGCAGAAGGTTGAACCCGACTGTGGCAAGGCAGATAGCGATCGTGGGGAAGATCACCAACCAGGGAGCGATGTTCAGGTACGAGAGCCCTTCGGCGATCATCTTCCCCCAGCTCGGGATGGGCGTCGGCACACCGATGCCCAGGAAACTGAGCGTGCTCTCGTAGATGATGTTGACCGGGATGGACATACCGGCCACGACGACGATCGGGGCGATGGCGTTGGGCACCAGGTGGCGCCAGATGATGCGCGAGGGGCGGGCGCCCAGGGAGCGGGCCACCTCCACGAAGGGCTGTTCGCGCAGGCTGAGCACCTGGCCGCGCGTGAAGCGGGCGTTCGTCGGCCAGCCCAGTAGGCCGATGGTCAGGTAGATGACCGGCACGCTGGGAGAGAGCACGGAGGCCACCAGGATGAGGAAGAACAGGGCCGGGAAGGCGAACATGACGTCCGTCACCCGCATGATGAGGCTGTCCACCCAGCCCCCGAAGTAGCCTGCGGCGACGCCCAGGGTGATTCCGATGGCGGCGCTGATGGCGCTGCCCAGCACGCCCACCTGGAGCGAGACGCGCGCGGCCCAGATGAGGCGGCTGAACTCGTCCCGCCCCAATTGGTCGGTGCCGAGGAAGAAGCCGTGGAGCGACCACTGGGGCGGAAGCGGCGCGTCGGTGGCGGACAGGCCCGTGATCGGATACATCTCCCAATACGGGTGGGTCATGAGGGCGGGAGCGAACACCGCCGCCGCCACCATGAGGCCCACGATGACCAGGCCTGGCGGCGCGAGGGGATGGGAGAGGAAGCGGCGCCACAGGGAGGGGCGAAGACCTTCGCGGGCCTCCACCTCCGTCGCCACGCCCGGCTCCGGGCGGACGGCTGCGCTCATGTTGTGGCGCCCCCGCGCAGGTGGCGGTCGAACCAAGCGAGGATGCGGCGGTGGGCATCCACCATCGTGCCCAGGCGTCCGGCGCGTAGGAAGCTATGGTGTTCACCCGGGTAACGCACGAACTCCACCGTCTTTCCCTGCCAGCGAAGGCCGACGAACAAGATTTCGGCCTCGATCAGGGGGCAGGTCATGTCCTCCTCGCCGTGAAGGATGAGGAGCGGCGCCTCCATGTCCGGCAGGTACCTGGCCGGCGAGTGGTCGCGATAGTAGTCCGGGATCTCCCACGGACGGCCGCCCATGTCGGTGGCGATCGACTCCCAGTGGTCGATGCCGTAGGCAGAGGTGAAGAGGCTGGCCACCGTGGAGATCGTCACCCCGGCCCGCACCTTCCCCGCATACCGCCCAAGCATCCAGTTGGTCATGAACCCGCCGTAGCTGATGCCGTAGACGCCAACGGCATCGGGGCGCGCCCATCCCTGCCGGCACAGGTGGTCGATGAGGCGCGCCCCGTCCTCCCCCTCCTTGGGTCCCCAATCGGCATGCACGAGGTCGGCGAAGGCCTGGCCGTAACCGGCGCTGCCGCGATAGTTGAGGTTGGCGACCAGGTAGCCCGCACCCGCCAACATCTGGTCGAGGGGGTTGAAGTACGGTCCGAAGGCGCCATGCGGGCCGCCATGGAACTGGACCAAGGCCGGCCCCCCACCCCGGGGCGGCTCATGGCGCGGGCGCCACAGCACCGCCTCCACCGGGCCGTGCGGGCTGTCGAGCACGATCGTCTCGGGCGGACGCGCCAGGGAGCGGCCCGACAGCCATGGGTTGAGGTCGGTGATCGCCCGCACTCCGCCGTCGGGTAGGCTGAGGAGCGCCACTTCCGGCGGTCGGTCCGGCCCGTAGACGAGGGCGGCTCCTCGATTCCGCGATGCGTCCAGGCTCGGCCAGCCGACATGGCGCGCGACCGGCCGGGTGCCCGATCCGTCGCACGCCGTCGCCTCCAGGACCCGCACACCCCGGTCGTTGGCCAGCCACAGGACGCTCTGCCCGTCCGCCGCATAGGCGGGCGGGCCGCCGCCCACGATGGGCGGCTCGTACACGTCCGCCGCCCCCCGGTCCAGGGAGTGGCTCAGGCACCGGGCGGGGGCCGAACCATCGGCTGGCGCCTCGAACAGGTGGTAGTCGGACGTGGTCCCCGTCCACGGCCGGTGGTTGTGGAGGAAGGCCACCCGGGTTCCGTCCGGTGACCAGGCGGGGTAGAGGGCGACGCCGTCGGAAGCGGTGAGGCGCGTCCAGCGGTCGAGGGGGATGTCGACGACGTAGACGTCCCACACCCACTCCAGGTCCCAGTCGGTCCGCCGCGTGGTGACCAGGGCGAGCCGGCGCCCGTCCGGCGCCCAGGCAGGCGAAAAGTGATGGAACTCGGCGTCGCCGAGGGCGCGGGCAGTGCCGTCGGACGCGTCGACCACCACCACCCGCCAGCGCCTGTCGCCGATGAACGCCCGGCCGTTCACGTTGTAACGCAGCCGGCGTACCACCCGCGGGGCGAGGGGGTCGGGGGCAGGATCGAGCACCTCCAAGGCGATGTGCCGACCGTCGGGCGACCACACCGGCTGGCGCGGTTCGCCCGCAAAGTCTGCCAAGCGCAACGCCTCGCCGCCTCGCATGTCGAGGACGTAGAGCCCGAAGGCGCCCCCGCGCCGGGAAACGAAGGCGACCCGCACCCCATCGGGCGACCAGGCAGGGTCCTCGCTCGCCCCGTCGTGGGTGAGCCATCGGCCCTCGCCCGAGGCCGACACCCAAACCAAATCGGTGGCGCGCTCGCCCCCGTCGAAGTGGGTGAGGGTGTAGACGGCGGCGTCTCCCTGGGGGCGCAGGGCGGGCCGCCCCGCGCCTGCGAGGCGTGCGAGGTCCTCGGGGCGAAGCGGCTCGGGTATGGCGGACACAGCTCTCCCCCCCGGTGGGCTGACGGGCGCGGCAGTCTTGTCGCCAGCGGAGCAAATTGTTAGACCTTATACCGTTAGGACCAACGTAGAGGCGGGCCGCCCCTCCTGTCAAGGGCGTCTCGACGCGGGTGGTGCGGGAGGTACGCGACTGCGGTGGAACCGGTGACCGGACGGCAAGTGCGCCTCGCCGCAGGCTTTTGGCAGACGTGGCTCGACCGCCTGCGGCGGGACATCCTCCCCCACCAGTGGCGAGCGCTACAGGACGCCGTACCCGGCGCGCCCCCCAGCTATGCCTTGCGCAACCTGCGCCTGGCCGCCTGCGGTGAAGGGGGAGAGCCGCGTGGTCGGCCGTTTCAGGACAGCGACGTGGCCAAGTGGCTGGAAGCGGCATCCTACGTCCTCCAGCGCGAAGAGGCACCCGACCTGGCGGCGCACGCGGCGGAGGTAGTGGATCTGGCGGCTCGCGCCCAGTGGCCGGACGGCTACCTGAATTCCCGTTTCACCCTCGACCGCTCCCGTCCGCGCTGGCGCAACGTGCGCGACGACCACGAGCTGTACGTGGCGGGTCATTGGCTCGAGGGGCTCGTCGCCTACCACCGCGCCACCGGCGACGCCCGAGCCCTTGACGTAGCGGTGCGTTTGGGCGACCACCTCGACCGCACCTTCGGGCCAGGCCCCGGCAAGATCCGCGGCTATCCCGGCCATCCCGAGGTCGAGATCGCCCTGGTCAAGCTGTGGCGGGCGACCGGCGAGGGGCGCTACCTCGACCTGGCGCGGTTCTTCGTCTACGAGCGCGGGCGGCAGCCCGCCTTCTTCGCCCTCGAGGCGCAGAGCCGAGGGGACGAACGGCCCTACGACCCGCGCTACTTTCTCAGCCACCGCCCGCTCCTCGAACAGGAACACGCCACCGGTCACGCCGTACGGGCCATGTATCTCTACGCCGGTGCGGCGGACGTGGCCGCGACCGGACCCGACCCCGCGCTGGTGGAGCGGCTGCGAGCGCTGTGGCGGGACGTGACCGAGCGCCAGATGTACCTCACCGGCGGCGTCGGCCAGGAAGGTCACCGGGAGGCGTTCACCGTTCCCTACGACCTGCCCGGTGACCGCGCCTACGCCGAGACCTGCGCCGCCGTGGGGCTCGTGCTCTGGGCCCAGCGCATGCTCCGCCTCGAGGCCGATGGGCGCTACGCGGACACGGCCGAGCGAGCGTTGTACAACGGTGCCCTGGCCGGCGTGTCGGCCGACGGCCGGGCCTACTTCTACGTGAACCCCCTTGAGGTGTGGCCGGCGGCCGCCGTCGCCCGCCACGACCTCGCCGACGTGAGCCTGACTCGCCAGCCCTGGTTCGAGTGCGCCTGCTGCCCGCCCAACCTGGCCCGCCTCATCGCCTCCGTGCCCGACCTCCTGTACGGCGTCGAGCAGGATGGGGCGACATTGTTCGTGCACCACTACGCCGCCTCCGAGGCAGACGTAGAGCTCGCCCCCGCGGGCCGGGTTCGGGTGCGTCAGGAAGGCGATTACCCGTGGTCGGGTAGCATCGCCCTCTCCCTCTCCCCAGATCGGCCCGGGGAATGGACGCTTGCCCTGCGCCTACCGGGATGGGCGCGCTCCGCCACCGTGGCGGTGAACGGCGTCACAGTGGCGGCGCCGCTCCCCGTACAAACCGGGTACGTCACCCTGAAGCGGCTATGGCGGCCCGGCGACCAAGTCACACTCGCCCTCCCGATGCCCGTGGAGCGGGTCCGCGCCCACCCCTCGGCGCGCGACCTGGCCGGCCGCGTGGCCCTCATGCGCGGGCCCCTCGTGTACGCCTTCGAAGAGGCGGACAACGGCCCCGACCTGGGCGCCCTCGCGCTGGGCGACGTCGAAGCCTGGCAGGCTTGGCGCGAACCCGCCCTGGCGGGAGGCGCCGTCTGCCTGTCGGGTCGCGGATGGCGGCGCCTGCCGCCCCCCGAAGGCGCCTTGTACGCCCGCGACCCCATCCCGGCGGCAAGCGTCTCGCTCACAGCCGTTCCGTACTGGGCATGGGGCAACCGCGCCCCCGGCGAGATGCGCGTCTGGCTGGTCGACGCCGACCCCTTGGGGCCTTCGACCTAGTCATGGCAACAGGAGTCGGCGCTGCGGGCGAGGAACCGCCGACGCGAGGGGGTGGACGGATGGCGAGCCGCGTCGTGGTGGTGGGGGGCGGTGTGATCGGCGCCGCCTGCACCTACTTCCTCACCGCCGCGGGAGCCGAGGTGACGCTCGTGGAGGCGCAGGTGGTGGGTGGGGGCACCTCCTCCCGCTGCGACGGCAACGTTCTGGCCATCGACAAGAGCCCGGGCTTCGACAGCCAGCTGGGCCTGCGAAGTCAAAAGCTCCTGGCCGAGCTCGCCCATGTCCTGGGCGACTTCGAGTACAGGAGCCCGGGAAGCTACCTCGTGTGCGACAACGACGACGAGGTGGAGCCCGCGCATACGTGGACCGAGGCGCTTCGGGAGTCGGGCCTGCCGGTCGAGTTCCTGGAGCGCGAGGAGGTGCACCGGCGCCTCCCCGACCTGGCGGCGGACGTGCCCGCCGGCCTGTACTGCGCCTCCGACGCCACCCTCAACCCCCTCCTCTACGTCCAGGGCCTGGTGGCCTGGGCACGGGAGCGGGGGGCTTCGGTGCGCGATCGAAGCCCGGTCGCCGCTCTGGACGCCAGTGACGGGAGGGTGCGGGGGGTGGTCCTGGCCTCGGGCGAACACCTCGCCGCCGACGCCACGGTGGTGGCCGCCGGCATCGCCACGCCCGCCCTGGTCGCCCCGCTGGGGATCGAGCTCCCCATCCGCCCCCGCAAGGGGCACCTGATCGTGTCGGCGCGGGGGCGGCGCTTCGGCGACGCCAAGGTGATGGAGTTCGGCTACCTCATGAGCAAGTTCGGACTCGAGCGCCGCGTCCCGCCCGACGTCGAGCGCTACGGCGTAGCGCTGGTGTACGAGCCGACGCGGGCGGGCAACTTCCTCCTGGGTTCGAGCCGCGAGTTCGTGGGCGAGGACACGGAGAGCGACCCGGAGGTGGTGCGCACCATCGCCCGCCGCGCCCTGCGCTTCTACCCGGGCATGCGCGCCGCCACTGTCGTGCGCACCTACGCCGGGCTCAGGCCGTGGACGCCCGACCACCTTCCGGTGGTGTCGGCGGCGGAGGGCGTGCCCGGCCTGTTCGTGGCAGCGGGACACGAGGGGGACGGCATCAGCCTGGCAGCGGTGACGGGGGAGATCGTGCGCGACCTCGTCCTGGGGCGCGAGACCGCCCTCGACGTCGCCCCGTTGCGCCTGGGCCGGTTCGGCCTCGGCGCCGCCTGAGGACCGCACGGAAAGGAGCGAACCCGCATGACCGAGCGAGCCCCTTCGGGCCCCGAGACGACCGTGGTGTGCCGATGCGAAGGCGTCACCCTGGAAGAGCTGGCGCAGGCTTCGTCGCGCTACCGCGTCGCCTCCCTGCGCCAGCTCAAACTGGTGAGCCGGGCGGGCATGGGGATCTGCCAGGCCCGCGTGTGCGCGCCCGCCCTGGAGGCGCTGGCGCGCGGCTGGGGACTGGCCGCCGGAAGCGGCGAGCTCCGCACGCGGCCGCCCATCCGGCCGGTGGACCTGGCCACCCTGGCGGGAGGGGAAGAGGGGTGAGCCGCATCGTCCACCCCCCGTCGTACCCGGCCGCTGCCCGCCCGCCCCGCGGCCGGACGGTGCGGTTCTGGTTCGACGACCGAGCGTACGAGGGGGTGGAGGGGGAGCCGCTCGCGGCCGCCCTGTGGGCGGCGGGGGTGCGCGACCTGGGCCGCACGGAGGCCACGGGGGCGCCGCGCGGTCTGTACTGCGCCATCGGCCACTGCTTCGAGTGCCGCGTGCGCGTGGGCGACCGGCCGGATCGACGCGCCTGCCTGGAGCCGGTGCGTGAGGGACTGCGCGCCTACCGCCAGGCCCCTCCCCCTCCCCTCGCCTCCGGCGACAGGGGGGCACCGGCGTGAGCGCGGGCGGGGAGGGCGTCCTCGACCTGGCGGTGGTCGGTGCCGGGCCCGCCGGGCTGGCGGCGGCCGCCGCAGCGGGCGAGCGCGGCCTGGTCACGGCGGTGTTCGACGAATCCCCGGTGGCGGGAGGCCGCCTCCTAGGACAGCTCCATCCCGTCCCAGGCGGGTGGTGGGTGGGCCGGGCCGAGGCCGCGCGCCTCGTGGCCGCCGTCGAGGACCGGCCCACGGTGTCGTTGCGCCTGGGGGCAGGCGTCTATGCGGCGGCGCGGGAGGAGGGCGGCTTTCGCCTCCATGCCTCCGTCTCCCCCACCCCGGTGCGGGCGCGCTCGCTTCTCGTGGCCACCGGGGCGACGGAGCTCCCGGTGCCGCTTCCGGGCTGGAACCTGCCGGGCGTGATCACCGCGGGGGCGGCGCAGACCCTGGCCAACGTGTGGGGCGTGGAGGTGGGTAGGCGCTCTTTCGTGGTGGGCCTGAGCCCTCTCGCCTTCGCCGTCGCCCTGGAGCTGAGCGCCGCCGGCGTTCCCCCCGCCGCCATCGCCCCCCCCGCTCCGGGACCGGCCCTCGCCCACCTCGGCCCCCCCGCGGCGCAGTGGCGAGAGGCCCTACGTCTTGCCCGCCTCGGGCCGGTCTGGGCGCGGCCAGGGGCCGCCCTCCTGGCCTCCCCCGCCCTGCGCCGTGCCCTCCTTCCCCGGCTGCCGCGCTCCGGCCTCCCCCTGCTGGGCAGCCGCCTGCGCCTCAACGTGGCGGTGGAGGCGGTCGTGGGGCGGGAGAGCGCCGAAGGGGTGCGCCTCAGGCGCCTGGACGGGGACGGACGGCCGGTGGGACCGGCTTGGCACGAGGCGGCCGACGCCGTCCTGTTGGCCGGCGGCCTTCGCCCCGTGCCCGACCTGTTGCGCGCGCTGGGCGCCCGCATGGCCACGGTGGAGGAATTGGGGGGCGAGGTGCCGGTCGTCGACCCCGACGGGGCGACAACGGTACCGGGGCTGTATGCGGCGGGCAACGCCCTGGGCGTGGAGGGTGCGGCGGTGGCCATGGCGCAGGGTCGGCGCGCCGCCCTCGCCGTGGCTGCCCGGCTCGGGCGGGCGGACGGGCGAGCGCAGGCCGAGGCGCGGGCGGCGGTGGAACGCGCTCGGGCCGACGCTCCCTTCGCCTTCCACGCCGGCGTGGCCGAGGGCCATCGGCGCATCGCCGCCCTATGGCAGGAAGGGGGAGGGGGTGACGGGCGTGCGGTTTGAACGCGTCCTGCGTACGATCGAGACCCACACGGGAGGCAACCCCACGCGCACCATCGTCTCGGGCATGCCGCGTATCCCGGGCGCCACCATGATGGAGAAGATGGAGTACGTGCGCACCCACCTCGACGGCCTGCGCCGCCTGCTCATGTTCGAACCCCGCGGGCACGGCGTCATGTCGGGCTGCATCCTCACCGAGCCGGTGACGCCTGGCGCCGACCTAGGCGTCGTCTACATCGAGGTGGGCGGCTACCTGCCCATGTGTGGGCACGACACGATCGGCCTCGTCACCGCGCTGGTGGAGAGCGGCCAGGTGGAGGCGGCCGACGGCGCGGCGGAGGTGGTGCTCGACACCCCCTCGGGCGTGGTGCGCGCCCGCGCCCGGGTGGAGGGCGGGCGCTGCCTCGAGGTGGCGTTCGACAACGTGCCGTCCTTCCTCTACCGGCGAGACCTCCGGGTGGAGGTGCCCGGCGGCGTGGGCGAGGTGGCGCTCGACGTGGCGTGGGGGGGGAACTTCTACGGCCTGGTGCGGGCGGAGGACGTGGGGGTGCGCCTCGACCCCGGCGGGGCGCGAAAGGCCATCCGTCTGGCGCGGGCCATCCGCGCCGCCGTAGACCTCAACCACGCCGTCGTCCACCCCCTCTTCCCCAACGTGCGCGGGCTCACGCACGTGGAGTTCTACGGCCCCCCGGACCGTCCGGACGCGGACGTGAAGAACATGGTCATCGTCCCCCCGGGGGGCGTGGACCGCTCGCCCTGCGGGACGGGGACGTGCGCCAAGGCGGCCGTCCTGCACGCGCGGGGGGAGCTCCCGGTGGGGGCGTCGTTCGTGCACGAGAGCGTGACCGGCGCCACCTTCCGCGCCACGGTCCTGGGGGAGGAACGGGTGGGCGACCTTCCCGCCGTGCGCGTGCGCATCGCCGGCTCGGCCCACGTGTACGGCGAGTCGACCTTTGTCCTCGAGGAGGACGACGAGCTACCGGCCGGGTTCTTCGTGCCCTAGAGGAGGTGGCGGGATGTGGACGGACAGCGCGGTGGAGGCCGTCGACCTGCACGTGGCGGGCGTGCCCGTGCGGGTGGTGGCGAACGACCGCCTAGGATGGTCGGCGGACGCCGGTCCCGACACGTGGCTGGCCCGCCTTCGCGCCGACGACGGCGGCGCGCGCCTGCGCCTCTCCCACGAACCGTGGGGGTTCGAGGGCATGCAGGGGGTCTGGCTCATGCCCGCCCATCGGCCCGGGAGCGCCGGTTCCGCCGTGTTCTGGGACGCCGACGGCTACGCCCCCTGGTGTGGGCGCGGCCTGGCCGCCTTGGCCGCCTTCCTGGTGCGCACGGGGCGGGCGCCGGCGGGGGAGGTGGCCGTGGACACCGCCCTGGGGACGGTGCGCCTGGAGGTGGAGGATAGCGGCGACGCCCCCGCCGTGCGCGTCGCCCCCCCGCCGGCGCGCGCCGTCGCGCGCGGCCTCCGCCTGGAAGGGCAAGGGTTCACCGTCGACCTGGCGGTGTGCGGCGGAAAGGCCTATGCCTTTCTCCCCTCCCCCGTCCCGATCGACCTGGAGGGGGCGCATGTCCTGGCCCTGCGGGAACGCGCGGCCTCCTTGCTCGAACCGGTGGCGCCGCTGGCCGGCCGCGCCGGCGACCTGGCCGCCCTGGTGTTCGCGGCCGCACCGGAGGGGGACCGCGTGCACCGCCTCTGCCCGGTGGGGGCGACGGGCCGCTTGCACCGCGCCCCCGGCGTCCGCCTGCTGGCCGCCTACGCCGCCCTCCGGCGAGGGGACGGAGAGGCGCTCCCCCTGGCCGCGGCCGGCCTTTCCGGCGTCCAGACCACGGTGGAGGGGGCGGACGACGGGCCGCGACCCGACGGCCAGGTGCGCGTCACCGTCGCCCTGCGGCCGCACGTCGTCGCCTTCCGCCGCTTCTACCACGACCCGTACGACCCGGTGGCGCCGTTCCTCGTGCCGTAGCCGGACGGCAGGCCCGTCCAGGCGGGGCATTCCCGCTGGCGAGGGGCGGGCGGCGCGGAGAACACGGCGGTGTCGGCCCGGCCCGCCGCCCTTCCCGGACACAGGACGGCAGCCGCCCGGCGCCGCTCCGTCGAGCGTCCTACAGCTGCAGAAGGGGAGCGAACCCCAGGGCGAAGGAGCCCGTACCGCCGCCGAAGAAGGCGACGTTAGGCCGGTCGGCGTACGACTCGACCACGCTCCCGGGGTGGCGCCGGAGCACTCCCTCCCGAAGGGCGGCTTCGGCCGCCTCGGCGCCCACGTGGGTGATCACCGCCCGCACCGGGACGCCGGCGGGCACGTCGTGCGCCATTCCCTCGAGCATGCCCTCCACCGCCCGCTCCAGAGAAGGCGCCGTGGCAAAGGCGCGGAACTCGTCGTCCCCCACGCGCTGCACGTTGTACTGGTCGGCCATGCCCTCCGCCCGGCCGCGCAGGCGGCCGATGTCCTCCAGCACACCGAAGGAGGGGCCGGCGATGTACGTCGCCGAGTGGCGGACGCTCTCCCCCAGCGCGGCCATGAGCTCTGCCCGCCCCACCCCGCGGCGTGCGTGCTCCGCCGCCTCCAGCACCAGGGCGGCCTCCCCCAGGTGCACCTGGTGGCTGTCGAACACCTCCACCTGGCCGGGCTCGAACAGGTCGGCGGCGGTGATGGCGAAGGTCCAGGTGCTGGAGATCTTGCGCGGCATGGTGATGCACAGAACCTCGGGGGCGCGGGCGAGCGACCGCTCGTACGCTTGGGCGAAGTCGTCGGCGTTCACACCCGCGCTCGAGGCGCGCTGGGTGCGGCGGTCGACGCGGGCGATGAAGGCGGGCGCGTCCATGTCGAGCTCGATGAGGTGCGGCTCGCCGTCGATGACATACGTCACGCGCCCGATCTCGATCGCCAGATCGCGCGCCCGCTCCGGCGCGATGTCGATGGTGGAGTCGGTCACCACGGCCACCCTGCGGCTCACGTCCCTACCTCCTCCTCCTCAGCCCGCGTCCCGACGCCCTCATGCCCCCGGGCCGGAGCCATCCTTCTCGTGCAGGGCCAGGATCTCGGCGTCCAGGTTGGCGATGCTCACGCCCTCCGGCCGGCCGAAGGCGCGCGCCGCCCGCAGCACGGCCTCGGCGTCGGGGGCGTGGATGTGGACCTTGAGGAGGGCGTCGTCCCCCACCACCACCAGAGAGTCGCCCAGCGGCCTGAGCGCCGCTCGCAGGGCCTGGGGGTCCAGCCCCTCGCCTTCGAGCACGAACTGCACCTCGAAGCCGTAGACCACCCCCTCGGCCGCCTGCTCCTCGGCTGCGCGCACCGCGGCGGACGCCCGCTGCTCCGAGCTGACGGGGGCGACGCGCCCCTCGGCCACCTCCGCCATGGCGTCCAAGACGTGGAACAGGCCCAGCCCGGCCGAGTCGACCACCCCCGCCTGGGCCAGCTGGGGCAGAAGGCGGGTGGTGTCGGCCACGGCCTCCCCCGCCTCCCGCGCCGCCGCGCGCAGGACGGCTGCCACGTTGCCGTCGGCGGCCGCCGCCCGCGCCCCTTCCGCCGCCCGACGCGCCACGGTGAGGATCGTCCCCTCCACCGGGTTGTCGACCGCGCCGTACGCCGCCTCCGCCGCCGCCGCCAGGGCGGTGGCCAACGACGCGCCGTCCGGCGGCTGGGGCGCCCCGCTCAGGGCGCGCGCCAGACCGCGCAGGTACTGGGAGAAGATGACCCCGGAGTTGCCGCGCGCCCCTAGGATGGTGGCGCGGGAGATGGCCATCAGGGCCTGGCCGGCACTCTCGTTCCCGCTCAGGGCGGATGCGGCCCGCGCCGACGCCTCCAAGGTGAGCGCGAGGTTGGTGCCCGTGTCCGCGTCCGGGATGGGGAACACGTTGAGGGCGTTGATCTCCTCCCGCCGCTCCTGGATGCGGGCGTGGGCCGCCCGCACCATGGCGCGCGCGGTGTCGGCGGTCAGCGACGTCACGCCAGGGTCGCTCCTTTCGTGCCTTCAGGTTCGAGCGCCCGCCTCAGGGCGGGAGCGAGGCCGGCGCGCACCGCCCCCTCGGTGCGCAGGAGGGTGGCGGCGATGGCGTCGGCCCCGGAACGGCCGTGGCCCGGCACGAACACCCCGTCGACGCCCAAAAAGGCCACCGGGGCGCCGGTCTGGGTGGCGTCGCCCAGGGCGGCCACGCCGGACAGGACCTCCTCCCGCCCCGGCAACGAGGGCGGCAGGAGGGCCCGGAGCTGCCCCACCACGTGCTCCCCCAAGCCCTCGATGGCCTTGAGGACGCAGTTGCCGGTGAAGCCGTCGGTCACCACCACGTCCGCCGGGCGGCGAACGAGGTCGTTGCCCTCGCAGTTGCCGACGAAGCGGAGACCGCTTTGCCGCAGGAGATCGTGAGCCGCCCGGGCCAGGCGGTTTCCCTTGCCGCTCTCCGCCCCGTTCGACAAAAGCGCCACCGTGGGCTCGCGGACGCCGAACTGGACGCGTGCGTACGCCGCGCCCAGGCGCGCGAACTGGACGATCTCCTCCGGGCCCGGGTCGGGGTTGGGTCCGGCGTCGAGGAACACCATGTCGGGCGCGAAGGCGAAGGTCACGGCCGCCGCAGGGCGGACGACGCCCGGCAATAGGCCCATCTCCCACACGGCCGCCACCAGGCAGGCGCCCGTGTGGCCCATGCTCACCGCCGCCTCCGCCTCGCCCGTCGCCGCCAGGCGGGCCGCCGTCTGCACGCTGGAGTCCGGGTGGGCCCGCATCCACGTGGCCGGGTGGCCGCCCTCTGGCACGCCGGGGCCGCTCGGGAACACCGTCAGGCCCGGCACGGGTCCGCCGGCGGCGTCCAGGGCCTCCTCCACCACCGGCGCGGGCCCCACCAGGATCACCTCGAGCGCCCCCGTGCGCCGGAGGAGGGCGGTGCGCGCCGCGCCCACCGGCGCCGCCGGCGCCAGGTCACCCCCCATGGCGTCCAGGGCGATGCGAACCGGCACCCCCCTACCCCCCGTCCCCCGGGTCGGTCCCGCCTGAGCACAGGCGCTGCAATTCGCCAGAATGCGCGCCCCTCCTGCGCCGGTGGCGGCAGCCCATGGCCGCCGCCTACGCCGGGCCCTCCTCTCCCGCCAGATAGCGCCGCACCCATCCCCGCACCCAGGCGTCGTCGCCGAAGGCGGAGCGGGCACGCCGGTCGCGCGCCAGAAGGTCGACCACCGCCAGGCGGTCCTCCCCTTCGTCCGCCCGCTCCTGCACCACGGCCACCACGCCGGCGTCGTTGGCCACCAGCACCGCATCCGCCCACAGGCCCCGCGGCGGGTCGAGGTCGTCCTCCACCGCCCGCACCGTGCACACGGCCACGTTCACGCTCGGGCGGGTGAGGGAGAAGCTGGCCCGCCCGAGAAGCCGCAGGCGCAGCGCCGCCTCATCGCCCCGCGCCGCCGCCTCATCGCCGGCCACGGCCCTAGCCCACGCCCCCGTCCATCTCCCACCGGATGAGCCGGTTCATCTCCAGCGCGTACTCCATCGGCAGCTCCTTCGTGAACGGCTCGATGAACCCCATGACCACGAGCTCCGCCGCCTGCGCCTGGGTGAGGCCTCGGCTCATGAGATAGAAGAGCTGCTCCTCCGACACCTTGGACACGGTGGCCTCGTGCTCGAGGGTGATGTCGTCGTTCATCACGCGGTTGTCCGGGATCGTCTCCGACACCGACTCGGCGTCGAACAACAGGGCGTCGCAGCGCACGCTCGACTTCGATCCGCGGGCGTTCGTGCTGAACTGGGTGAGTCCCCGGTAAGTGGTCTTGCCGCCGTCGTGGCTGATCGACTTCGACAGGATGGTGGACTCCGTCTCGGGCGCGGCGTGGATCACCTTGCCGCCGGCGTCCTGGTGCTGCCCCTTGCCGGCCACGGCGATGGAGAGGATGTTCGCCCGCGCCCCCCGACCCAGGAGGTAGACGGAGGGGTACTTCATGGTAAGCTTGGACCCCATGTTGCCGTCCACCCACTCGACCGTCGCGCCCTCATAGGCGAATGCGCGCTTCGTGACCAGGTTGTAGATGTTGGGAGCCCAGTTTTGGAGCGTGGTGTACCGGATCTTGGCGCCCTTCATGGCGATGAGTTCCACCACAGCGGCGTGGAGCGAGTCCGTTGTGTAGATTGGGGCCGTGCAGCCCTCGACGTAGTGTACGGAGGAACCCTCGTCGGCGATGATGAGGGTGCGCTCGAACTGGCCCATGTTCTCGGTGTTGATGCGGAAGTACGCCTGCAAGGGGATGTCCACGTGCACACCCGGCGGCACGTAGATGAACGACCCTCCGCTCCACACGGCGCTGTTCAGGGCGGCGAACTTGTTGTCCGCCGGCGGCACGACCGTGCCGAAGAAACGGCGCACGATGTCCGGGTGCTCGCGTAGGCCCGAGTCCATGTCGCTGAACAGGACGCCCTGCGCCGCCAGGCGCTCCTGCATGTGGTGGTAGACCACCTCGGACTCGTACTGCGCGCTCACGCCCGCCAGAAACTTGCGCTCCGCCTCCGGGATGCCCAAGCGCTCGAACGTGTTCTTGATCGTGTCGGGCACCTCGTCCCACGTGCGGCCGGGCCGTTCGCTCGGCTTCACGTAGTACACGATGCGCCCGAAGTCGAGGCCGGACAGGTCCCCGCCCCACGTGGGCATGGGCTTCTGCTCGAAGATCTCCAGCGCCCTCAGGCGGAACTCCAGCATCCAGGCGGGCTCGCCCTTCATGCGCGAGATCTCCTCCACCACCGCCCGGCTCAGGCCACGCCCCGACCGGAAGACCGCCATGTCGGGGTCGCGGAACCCGTACGCGTACTCGCCCGTCAGGGGCGGCCGCATGGCGCTCGCCATCGCCTCATCCCTCCTCCTTGCCCGTGCCCGCCTCCGCCCCTGCGCCGACGCCCGCCCCGGCCCGCGCCCTCGCCCCCACCTGCAACGTCTTCAAGGCCAGGAGAGCGCACTTGCGGCGCGCCGGCGTGAGGGAGGGGAGGCCGATCTCCGCCAGCATCTCCTCGTCCCCCATGGCCGCAAGCTCGGCCAGAGTACGTCCCGGCGCCAGGTCGGTGAGGATGGAGGCGGCGGCCATGCTCACGGCGCAACCGCGCCCCTCGAACCGCGCCTGGGTCACGCGCTCCCCCTCAAGCTTGAGGTCGATCGTCACCTCGTCGCCGCACAGGGGGTTCTGGCCCTCCTGGCGCACGTCCGGCGCCGCCATGAGGCCGTAGTTGTGCGGGTGCCGGTACAGCTCCACCAGGTACTCCCGGTACAGGTCGTCGGCCGCCACCGCCTACGCCCCCCCGAAGACGTCCTGGGCGCGGCGCACGGCCGCCACCAGGCGCTCAAGGTCCTGGTCGCGATTGTAGACGTACACGCTCGCCCGTGCCATGGCCGCCACCCCGTACCGTTCCATGAGGGGCTGGGCGCAGTGGTGGCCGGCCCGGATGGCCACCCCCTGCCCGTCCAGGATGGTGGCCAGGTCGTGGGGATGCACCCCGGCCACGTTGAACGCCACCACGGCCGTGCGCGCCGCCCCCGGGGGCGGGCCGTACACCGTCACCCGGGGTAGCTCGGCCAGGCGCTCGGCGGCGTGCATGGCGAGCGTCCGGCTGTGCTCCGCCACCGCCCTCAGGTCAAGGGCGGTCAGATACTCCACCGCCGCCCCCAGGCCGATGGCCTCGGCGATGGCGGGCGTCCCCGCCTCGAACTTGTGCGGCAGCTCCGCCCACGTCGCCCGCCTCAGGTGCACCGTCCCCACCATGTCGCCGCCGGTGAGGAAGGGGGGCATCGCCTCCAACAGCTCGCGCCGTCCCCACAGCACGCCGATGCCGGTGGGCCCGAGCATCTTGTGACCGGAGAAGGCCAGGAAGTCGGCCCCCAGGGCGCGCGGCCGCACGGGCATGTGGGGCACGCTCTGGGCGGCGTCCACCACCACCACCGCCCCCGCCCGGTGCGCCCGTTCGGCCACGTAGGCGACGGGGTTCTCGACCCCGAGCACGTTGGAGACGTGGCTCAGGGCCACGATGCGCACGCCCCGGGCCAGCACCGCGTCCAGCTCGCTCAGGTCGAGCTCGCCCCGGTCGGTGACCGGCAGGACCTCCAGGCGAGCGCCGCGCCGCTCGCACAGGCGCTGCCACGGAAGGAGGTTGGAGTGGTGCTCGCTCTCCGTCACCAGGACCGCGTCGTTCGGCCCCACGTGCCCCTCGCCGTAGGCGTAGGCCACGAGGTTGAGGCCCTCCGTGGCGTTGCGGGTGTAGATCACTTCGCTCCGGTCGACGTCCAACAGGGCGGCGATGCGGTCGCGCGCCCCCTCGTACAGGGCGGTCGCCTCCTCCGCGGCGGCGTACACGCCGCGGTGGATATTCGCGTTGGTCCGCCGGTAGTAGGCGTCCACCGCCCGGATGACCGACCGTGGCCGCTGGGAGGTGGCCGCGCTGTCGAGGTACGTGTAGGGGTGGCCGTGCACGCGCCGGTGCAGGGCGGGGAAGTCGGCCCGCAGGCGCTCGGGGTCGAGGGCGCGGGGGGCGGGGGCGTCTTGCGCCGGCAAACGCGTGGCGCTCATGCCGTCTCCCCCCCTGTCGCCCGCACGCGGCGCAGGATGGAGGCGCGCTGCGCCTCGCGCACGGCGCTGTCCGGGATGCGCTCCAACGTGGGCTCGAAGTAGCCGAGGACGAGCATCTCCCGCCCCTCGGCCGGATCGATGCCGCGCGCCGCCAGGTAATACAGCTGCTCGGGGTCGACGCGGCCGATCGTCGCCCCGTGCCCCACGCGCACGTCGTCGCCCTCGATGAGGAGGGCGGGGATGGAGTCGGCGTGGGCGTGGGGGCTGAGGAAGAGGAGGTGGTCGCCCAGGTGGGAGACCGTGCCCCGCGCCCTGGCCTCGGTGCGGATGATGCCGTCGAACACCGACGCCGAGCGGTCGAAGACGGCGCCCCGGAACTGCACGTCCGCCTCGGTGGCCGGGGCCCGGTGCCAGGTATCCGACACGAGGGCGTGCTGCTCCCGCCCGCCCGACAGGTAGACGCCCGTGGCGTCCAGGCGGGCGCCGGGGGCCACAAGCTCGGTGTCCCAGGCAAGGGCGAGGAAGCCACCGCCGAACACGCCCGTCGTCCACTCCAGGCGGCTGTCGCGCCCCAGCCGGGCCCGCCGGCGCACCACGGCCTTGGCGAGCGGGCCCATCTCGGTGACGTCGACGTAGCGGAGGCGGGCGCCCTCCCCCACCACCACCTCGCTCACGCCGTCGACCAAAGCGCGCGCACCGCCGCCCGAGGCGTCCACGCACTCCTCCAGCACCGTCGCCTCCGCCCCCTCCTCCAGCACGACCGCAAGGCGCGGCAGGGCGGCCGCGCCGTCCGTGCGCACGACATGGCGCAGGCGCAGCGTGCCCACGCGCGCTCCCCGGGCCACCCGCACCAAGGCCCCGCCCGTCATGGCGGCCAGGTTGAGGGCCTCCAGCTTGCCGGCCTCGGGACCCACGACGGCGCCCAGGACGTCGGCGGCGGCCGTCGGCAGGAGGTCGGGACCCCCGGGACCGAGGGGGATCACCTCCACCCCGGGGGGCAGCCCGGCCGCCGGGCGCGCAAGGCGTCCGTCCACCAGGAGGACGTGCGCCTCCTGCCCGGAAGCCTCGGGAAACGGCGCCGGCGGCGCCGCCACCGGGGCGAACGCCTCCAGCCGAAGCGGTTCCGGCTGTAGGCTCCATCCCCGCCCCCGCCGCCAGGTGGGCATGGGCAGCGTCTCGAAGGCGGCGCGGGCGCGCTCGCGCCGCTCCCGCCACCACGGCGTGCCCTCCTGCCCGCCCCCGGCGTAGGCGGCCGGCCAGGTGGTGTCGGCGCGCGCGGCCTCAGACGGCGGCATCTTCGGTCTCCCGCTTGAGCCAGTCGTAGCCCTGCGCCTCCAGCTCCTGCGCCAGCTCCTGGCCGCCCGAACGCACGATGCGCCCACCCACCATGACGTGCACGCGGTCGGGGCGCACGTACGTGAGGATGCGCTGGTAGTGGGTGATGATGAGGAAGCCGATGTCCGGCCCGCGCAACGCCTCGACGCCGGAGGCCACCGTCCGCACGGCATCGATGTCGAGGCCCGAGTCGGGCTCGTCCAGGATGGCCAGCGACGGCCGGAGCATGGCCAGCTGCAGCATCTCCAGCCGCTTCTTCTCGCCCCCGGAGAAGCCGTCGTTCAGGTAGCGGCCGGCGAAGGCGGCGTCCAAGTCCAGGCGTGCCATCTGGGCGCGAAGCTCGCGCATGAACTCCCCCAGAGGGACGCCGCGGTCCTCCGGGTCGCGCCGCGTGCGGCGGGCGTTCACCGCGGTGCGGATGAAGTTGGCCACGCTCACGCCGGACACGGCGATCGGGTACTGGAAGGCCAAGAAGAGGCCGGCGAGGGCGCGCTCGTGCGTGGGCAGGGAGAGGATGCTGCGCCCGTCCAGGCGCACGTCGCCCCCCGTCACCTGGTAGGCCGGATGGCCCATGATCACGTTGGAGAGCGTGCTCTTGCCGCTTCCGTTCGGTCCCATGAGGGCGTGCACCTCGCCCGAGCGCACTGTCAGGTCGACCCCCCGCAGGATGGGCGTCTCCCCCGCCTGGGCGCTCAGGTTCTCGATCTCCAGGATGGCCATGTCGTCCTCCTCGCTAGCGCGCCATCCGCGCCCCCGCCTCGCCCAGCGCCGGCGGGATGAGTTCGTCCAGGGTGGTGGTCTCCAACACGGTGAGGATGCTGTCGCGGATGCGGCGCCACAGGACCTGGCTCGTGCACGAGCCCTCCAGCTCGCACAGGACGCGCCCGGCCCGCTCCCCCACCGCGCACAGCATGGGGGCGATGCCGCCCTCGAGGCCCAGCACCACCTCCGACATGCGCACCTCGGAGGGGGGACGGGCGAGCTCGAACCCGCCCTTCTTGCCCTGACGGCTCACCACCAGGCCCGCGCGGCGAAGCGTCCCCATGATCTGCTCCAGGTAGGGGAGGGGCATGCGCTCGGCGCGCGCGATCTCCGACAGCGGCACCGGACCCTGCCCGTAGCGGCGGCCGAGGCTCACGAGAACGCGCACGCCGTACTCGCTCTTCGACGAGAACCGCACCCCACCGCCCCCCGTCCCCAACTTTGACTGCGACGGTGAACTATGACTCAGCGGATCATGTTTCATCCTACGAAGGGGCGCGCGCCCTGTCAACGCAAGCGCGCGCCTCTCCGAGGTCAGGGCAGCAAGCGGTAGACCGCCGTCACCTGGGCGGAGACGGACACGCCCTGGGGCGGCACGAGAACCGGCGCCGACACCGCGGCGGCATGCATGAGGGCGTACGGCACCGGCGGCGACCCACCCCCTTCCGCCACCGACACGAGCGGTCCCAAGCGGTCGCCCGCCTGCGCTGCCAGCGCCTCCGCCCGGCGATGCGCGTCGGCCAGGGCGGCCGCGTCGGCCCTCGCCGCCAACGCCCCCGGGTGGGCGAGGCCGAAGGAGACGTCCTGTACCTGGTTGGCGCCGGCGCGCACGGCGGCATCGATGAGCTCGCCCGCAGCCGCCAGACGCGACGTGGTCACGACCACCAGGTCGCTCACCGTGTAACCGGTGATCCGGGGGGACCCGGAGGGAGGGGACGTCTCGTCCGGCTGGATGGCGTAGCCCTGGGTGGCGATGTCCGCCGCCTTCGCCCCCGCCCCCTCCAGGGCCGCCACGACGGCGGCCATGCGGCGCGCCTCGACGTCCATGGCGGCGCCGGCGGTGGAAGCGGTGACCTGGGTACCGAGGGTGATCTGGACCTGGTCCGGGGGCATCGACAAGGCGGCGCTGCCCGTCACCGTGACGGTGCCCAGCGTCGGCGGCCCCGCCGCCCCGCTCGGCGAGCGGGCGGCCAGGACGAGGGCGGCGGCGGTCAGGGCCACGGCCCCGCCCAGGAAGAGGGGGATCCTCCTCGCGCGCATCTCCTCTCAACTCCTTCACTCGACTCGGACTGGGTCGTTCGGCCTGGCCCCCCGCCCACCCGGCGCACCTATCCCGAGGGCGAGGCAGGGGATCGCGGCACGAGCCGCCACAGGCGGGGCGCACCCCCGGCGGGCGCCGCCAAGAGGGCCCTCTCCCGCCCCCGCCCGTACACGGCGAGGGGGCGCAGGCCGGAGCCGAGCGCCGCCCGCAAGGCGAGGCGCGGGTGGCCGGCGAGCCGCCGCCAACCGCGGCCGGAGGCGAGGGGGGCGCCCAAGCGGTAGAGCTGGCCCCGCCACTCGATGTCCTGCGCCGCGGCCGGCTGCACCGCGCCGGCGTATGCTCTCGGGCCGGCGGCGGGGGTAGAGAGCGCGGGCCGGTGGACGCTGGCGGCGGGCGCAAAGGCTACCCGCGCCCGGCCGACCAGAAGCCCCGCCGCCGCCGCAGCCACCGCCCCGCCCACCGCCGCCCGCCACCGCCCTGCCCGCAGGCGGGCGGCGCGGGCCGCCACGCCCTCCCAGTCAAGCGGCGGCGGTTCGACGCCGGCGAAGAAGGCGTCCACGGCCCGGGCGGCCAGCTCTTCGTCCGACGGCGCGGCGTCACGCGGCGGCCTCATGCCCAGTCACCTCCGTCGGGGGAGAGGGCGGAGGACGGCGGTGCCTGCGGGCGGACGTTCTCCTCCCCAGGGGCGGACGGCTCCGCCGCCAGCGCCTGCCGAAGGCACTCCCGCGCCCGCATGAGGCGGAAGCGCACCGTCGCCGGCCTGAGCCCAAGGACGCGCCCGATCTCGGCGCTGGTAAGGCCGGCGTGATAGTGCAGGACGAGCGGCAGGCGCAACGAGGGGTCGAGCTCTGCCATCGCCCGGCGCAGGTCCACCTGTCCCGCCACGTCGGACTCGGCTGCCTCTACCTCCTCCGCCGCCTCCACCGCGCGCCGGCGCGAGGTCCGGCGCATCTCCTGGATGGCGGCGTTCACCGCCAGGCGGTACAGCCAGGTGCGGAAGGCGTCGGGACGGCGCAGGCCGCCGATGCCGACCACAAGGCGCGCGCATGCCTCCTGCGCCGCGTCCTCCGCCGCCGCCCGGTCCCGCACGACGCTCCAGGCGGCGCGGTAGGCGTAGGGCCACGCCGCCCCCACCAGGCGGCGCAGCGCCGCCCCGTCGCCCGCGCGCGCCGCCCGCACGTCGCCCTCGTCCACCTCCACTCCCCCGTCCTCCCCCCTCCCGATGGACGCGCGGCGCAGGCAATGTGTTGGCGGCAAGGACGTCCTCGTCGGCCCCTACGGCGATCCCGAGCCCTCGCCCGACCCCTGCGCCGCCTGCAAGAGGGCCTGCACCCGCTGCCGGAAGGCGGGACGGCGCAGATACCGCGCCACGAGGGCGAGAAGGACGCGCTCCGCCAAGCCCCCCTCGCCCGGCCCCTCGGGATCGAACAGGTCGCCCGCCACGTCGGCGACGACCTCCGCGAGCAGCGCCTCCCCCGCCTCGGAGCGCAGAAAGGCGCGGACCCAGCCCTCCAGGAGCGGCTCGCCGTGGCGCAGGATGCGGCGGGCCAACGCGGCCTCGAGGCGCCGGCCCACACCGCCGCCGAGCCCTCCCGTCCCGCCTCCGTCGCGCGCCATGCCCTACCGGTGCGGGGCGCACGGCGCGCGGCGAGGGCATTCGTCGCCCATGCACCGCCCTCCCCTGCGCCAGGATCCCGCCGCAGATCGCCCGCGCCGCCCTCCCCGGGCGCCTGCGCCAGCGCCGTCGCTTCCCCGCAGTTCCGCGCCAAGCATAACACCGTGCCGCAGTCCCCCGCCCGCCCCCTGGCGGCGGCCGCCGCATCGCCCCGGCGTCCCTCGACGTTCGGGCCCTTCTCCCCTACACTCGCCTCGACCGGACGGTGCGAGAGGGGTTGGGTCCGACGGGCGATCCCTTGCGATATGTGGGCGGCCGCATCGACGTTCCGGGGGTGCGGGTGGGAACGTGGACCGATGCCGACGCCCGTACGGGTGTCACCGTGCTGCTCCTGCCCGAAGGCACGCGGGGAGCCGTGGACGTCGCCGGGGGCGGACCGGCCACGCGGGAGACCGATGCCCTGCGGCCCGACAACCTGGTGCCGGGACCCCACGCCCTGGTCCTCACCGGCGGCAGCGCCCTCGGCCTGGCAGCCGCGGACGGGGTGGTGCGCCTCTTGCGGGAGCGCGGCGTAGGGGTGGCGGTCGGCGGTGTGCGCGTTCCCGTCGTCGCGGCGGCGGCCATCTTCGACCTTGCCGTGGGCGCCCCGCGCTCCCCGGGGCCGGACGAAGGGGCGGCGGCCGCGGCCGCCGCCGTGGAGCACGACGTGCCCGAGGGACAGGCGGGGGCAGGCACCGGGGCCACCGTGGGTAAGCTCTTCCCCCCGCCCCATGCTCCCGGCGGGCAAGGGGCGGTGACGCTTATCACCCCCGACGGCCTGCGGGTGGCCGCCTTGGCGGTGGTGAACGCGGTGGGCGTCGTCCTGGACGAGGTCGGACGGCCCCTGGCAGGTGGGCGGTCGGCGGACGGTACACCCCTGGACCCGCTCGCACCCCTGGCCGCCGACGCCCGCGCCCTGGGCGGCGGCCACACGACGCTGGCGGCCGTGGTCACCGACGCGAGCCTCGACAAGGCCGCTCTGGCGCGGGTGGCCCGCATGGCGCAGGCAGGGATGGCGCGGGCCATCGAACCCGTGCACACGCTGTGGGACGGCGACGCCGTCTTCGCCCTGGCCACCGGCGCGGGCAAAAGCGCCGATCCAAGCCGCGTGGGGGCGCTCGCGGCCCGCGCCCTCACCCTCGCCATCCGGCGGGCCGTCCTGTCCGCCTGACAGGCATACGACCGCGCCCAACTCCCCCAGGCGTCCACCCGGAGGGCAGGGAGGAGAGGGCAGGGGACACGCGGTCGGGTACGTTCCGGCGAGGCACCCGGCTGCCGGGCGGAGAGGTCGCTCGGATCGTACCCTCGGCTCGGGGCTCGGCCCGAGCGATGCGCTCT
Organism: Bacillota bacterium; assembly: GCA_023512375.1. GTDB lineage: Bacteria > Bacillota > Sulfobacillia > JAJZYS01 > JAILZS01 > JAILZS01. The sequence continues at coordinate 86,501 of JAILZS010000003.1, forward strand.
TGCACCGCCGGTCTCAGCCTTGGGAGGCAAGGCGACCATGCCGATATGGGCGAAGCGCTACGGGCAGCGGTCGACAGCCAGCGGGGGCGTGCCGTCCTCCATCAGGCGGATCGCCCCCGCGGGCCCAGCGATCGATCACGAAGGGCGCACGATGAGCCGGCCGTACATGCCCGCTCGGGCGTGGCCCGGATATGTGCACAGGTAGGTGTACGTGCCGGCCGCCTGGGCAACAAACGCGGTCGCCGCGCTGGGCGATGCGCTCGTTGTCGCGGGCGGCATGAGGGGCGTTGCGGCGCCCGGAAAGGCCAGCGGCGCCTGCATCATGGCCATGTACGAAAACGGCGGCCCGGCCGGCGTGACGACCAGATTGTGGTACATGCCCGTGTCCGCGTTGACGAGCGTCAGGTGGACCGCGGCTCCCACCGGCACGACGACCGTCGGGTTCACGAGGCCGGCGATCCGAAACGTCTCGTCCCGCTGCCCGGACGGGCTGGCGACGACGACGAGGGTCACGGCCCGGCTGGCGAACACGACGCGGTTGGCGCTGGGGTCTACGGTCGCGCCGCTCGGGGCCGAGTCGCCGAGGGCGGCCACGCGCGCCGCGGGCACGGATCGCTCGGAGTAGGCGTAGGCGCCGTAGGCGCCCATCATGCCGTATCCGTATCCATTCCCATATCCGCCCATCTTCCCCGGTCCTGGCCCCGGCCCGGATCCGTATCCCCATCCGTAGCCGCCGCGCGCGCCGCCGACCGGCGCAGAGGCGCCCGCGCGCGTCGCCGCCCCCGGCCGCCAGAAAGGACACCACCGGGTCCAACTTGCCGCGGGGCCACCCGTCCCGGCCGCCGCTTGCATCGCCCCGGCGGCGCCGATGACGGCCGCTATGCCGAACGCTGCCACGCCGACCACTTTCCACCCGCCCATCTTCCAGGTCACGCCATCCACCCTCTCCCCATCGACCGATCCGATCTGGGGCCGCGCCCTCCCTGCCCGTCAACGCGGCCGCTCGGTCAGGTCGGCGCGCATCTTGAGGAACTCGTCACGCGTGAGCTCGCCCTTGGCGTACCGTCGCTCGAGGAGCGTGAGCGCATCGCCGTCGTCCCGCGCCCGACCCGGCGGCGACGCCCACCACAAGCGAAGCAGATAGGCCACAGCAACCAGCACCGCCAGCCAGAACAAGAACATGCCGATCGGACCGACCCAGCCCCACGGTCCCCCGAAGTACCCCCACATCATCCGGCATCCTCCCCTTCGCGCCCAAGTGTACGCGGCCGGCCTCCGGCGACGGTTCAGCCCCTCTCAGGGTGGGCGCACGCCTGGCTCAAGACTCCGTTCAGTCCGCCCGCGTGCGCGCCGCGATGCGCTCGCGGCGTGGCTGCGGGCGTCCGTGGCACGGAACGATGCGGGCTCCGGCCCGCACCGACGAGTCGAGCGCGTTGGGACCGGCTAGGGTGCCGCGATGACGACACCCACCACCAACACCAGCAAGCCGGCGGTCCAGCGAAGCGGCTGGCGAGCGCGTGCGAAGGCATGCCCGACGGCCTGAAGAACGCGCCGGTGCGTAGCGGTCAGGCCTACGCCCAAGACCGGGGTGAGATAGAACAAGTTGTACAGGAGCAGCGCTCCGACGGCCTCCGGCCGCGGCAAGGGCGCGATCGCGGCGAGGACTTACACTTTGACTGGACTTAGTAGGCTAAATCTCGTACCATGGTCTCATGGATGATTTTGTCAGCATCGCGGAGGCGCGGCGGCGTCTTGGGGTGTCATCCCGCACGTTGCGGCGGTGGGATGCGCAAGGCGTCCTCCAGACCATTCGTAGCCCGGGCGGGCGCCGGATGTTCAGCTTGGAGTCGATCAGCCGCCTGGCTGGAGAGCGAAGCGGCCAAAACCGGGCCGTCATCTATGCTCGGGTGTCGTCCATCAAGCAGAAGCGAGACGGCAACCTGGACCGGCAAAGAGAACGCCTTCTGAACGCAGCCAAGGAACGAGGCTATCGCATTGTCGAGGTGATCGCGGAACAAGCGTCGGGCATCAATGAGAAACGGCGCGGACTGCGCCGCATCTTCCGTTTGGCGGAAGACAGCAAGATCGACATCGTGCTGATCGAGTTCCGTGATCGTTTGGCTCGGTTTGGATACAGCTACATCGAAACGTATCTTTCCGCCCGTAAGGTTCGCGTCGTGTGCCTCGACGATGCTCCACCAGCTTCTACAGAAAGCGAGCTTACGCGCGACCTTATCACCATCATTACGGTGTTCTCTGCACGGCTCTACGGACAGCGCAGTCGCGGCTTTCGCAAGAAAGTGACCGATGTGATCCATGAGCACCACGCGGCGATCAGAGGGTAGATGCATGGGGCAGGTCCAAGCTGTACGCACCATGATCCTTCCCTTGTGGGGGCCGAACGGCGTCAAGAACGAGGCGCTTGAACGAACTCAGGCTCTGTTCGAGAAGATCGTCGCGTTCTACATCCCCGTCCTCAGGCAGGAGGGAGGCCTATGGGCCAAGGTTCCCAAGCGAGACAAGGAGACGCGAGCGATCCTCTTCGACCCCGAAACCGGCGAGATCAAGATGCGCGCCCCCACCGCCGACGACGTGCTGACGAGGGCAGAAGCCATCACGGTGAAGACCAAGGCCCACCCGGACCCGCCCTACGATCTTTCGGCGGTGCCCGGGGCGGCTAAGGCTCCCGTCGTGTTCCGGCGGGCCGCGATCAAGCGCGCCATCGGGCTTGTGCAGGCGTATCGCTCGAACCTTGCCCGCTGGGAGCGCCGGGGGCGAAGGGGCCGGATGCCTGGGATGCCAACGGTGGAGCGATTCCCCGTCACGATCTACCAAGGCCTGGGCTTCATCGTGCGGGGGCCTCTGCGTTCCTTCCTGAAGGTGAAGCTGTGGAACGGGGCCAAGTGGGACTGGTTTGAGATCCCGGTGCGCATTCCCGAACGCGCCGCTACGCTCCTGGCGGCGTCAGAGGCCACCCGCGCAAGGATGGAGGCGGTGCTGAGCGCGGCCCGTGCCCTCGAACGGGAGGGGCGCACAGAGAAAGCCCAGGCGGTGCGCGAAGAGCTCAAGCCGCTGCCATGGGAGATCGCCCAGGCGTCGGCCACGCTCTACCGGCACGCTGACGGATGGGCTGTGCACGTGCCGTTCGTGCGCACAGTGCCAGTGCAAAAGGCGGAGAATCAACGCGAGGCCAACCCGGGGCTGGCGATCACAACCGTGGATCTGGGAGAGAACAATCTCGCTGCTGCGGCTTCCTGGAAGGGGCGCAAGGTCACAGGCACGCTCTTCGTTCCCGGTAGGGAGCACGAGGCGCGGCGCATGCGGCGGCTTTCAGCGATCCGGCGTCGGCAGACGGCGTCCGGCAAGCCGATCAAGGGCGTGCGGTCGAACAAACGGCGCTGGGTCAGGTTGGCCCAAGCCGAAGAGGACACCGCCCGCAAGACCGCACGCGCCATCGTAGACTTCGCCAAGGCACATGGCTCCAAGGTGATCGTCTTCGAGGCGCTGAACCGGATGCCTGGCACCCGGCGCATGGGGTGGACAAGGCGCCAGAACCTGCGCCGGTCCTGGTGGATCCGAGGGAAGATCCTGGAGTTCGTCCGGGAGATGGCCCTTTGGGAGGGCATCTTGGTCGTGCGGCGCGATCCGGCGTTCACGTCCAAGGCGTGCCCGCGCTGTGGCACATACGGGGAGAGGTTCTCCCAGCGTGCGCATGGGCGGGGGCCACGCCACACCTTCCACTGCCCTGCGTGCGGCTGGGAAGGGAACGCCGACCTTGTGGGCGCACTCAACCTGAAGAAGAAGTGGGATCGGACATTCCCACCGCTTGGGCCGCTCATGGCCGCGGCCAAGGAAGCGAGGAAGACCCAAACCGCTCCCGCCGGATTGGGGGATAAGGGAGCGGTGGGATGTGCGGCTAACGCCGGCTGAACCTGCGGCGGATGCCGTGCGTCCCCTGGGCGACGTGGTTCGCCCTCGTCGAGGCCGACACGGGGAAGCAGAGGCTTGTTCCTCCAACCTGTGCCGGCGTAACCCAGGCTCCATCCCAAGGGCGGCTGGCAGACGTCGCCCGCTTGGGAACAACCCAGGCAGCAGGGGCCCGGGGCTCACAGAAGGAAAGCCGAGGGGGCATGTCCAATCATGTCCAACAAATCGGCTGCTGTTTCATACCACAAGGGCGGTGGCAGCGGCTAGGAGGGCGGCGAAATTGTGGCTGTGGGCGGGCACCCGAGCGGGCAAGGCGGCACCTCCAGGGTCGGCGCGAGCCGGCTGACCGGCGCCGGGCGGGTCGGTCGCCGCTGCGGTCGGTCCAGCACCATGCGAGCACGACCGGCCCACAGCCTCCAGTGTCCTGCGTTCGTCGTACGGTTCCCAAGGGTCTGGACTGCCAAGGGATCGTTCGTCCTAAGTCAACATAATATACATTATCGGACATAGGGAGGACGAGCTCCGCCACGGTTGGGTGCGCAGTCCCCCGCAAACGGTCGACAGCCGGCCTGCGGTCCACGTCGCCGGCCCTCCGCTTCGCCCTTCTGGTCGGCGTCATGAGCTTCTTCGCGCACTTCACGCACGAAGGCTCACGCAGCATCGTCGGGCAGTACCTGGCGCTGCTCGGCCTGGGGGCGTTCGGCATCGCCGCGGTCGGCGGGCCCGGCGAGCTCGCCGGCTACGGTCTGCGCCAGGTTTCCTGCCGCCTGTTGGCCCGTCGCCGCGGCGCGGGTCGTGCGGAAACGCTCGTTCAGGCGACGCGCAACCCGCCGCGGGACGCGACGCTCTCCCACGCCGCGCGAGATGGGCTACGGCTGGGCATTCGCGCGCGCGAGGCGCTCGACCAGTTCAGGGCGACCTTCGGGCCGCTCCTGATCGCCCTCCTCTTGGCCGTCTGCCACGGTCGCCACCGACTCGCGTTCGCCTCCCTGGCAGTACCCGCGGCGATCGTGCGGCCGCTCTGGTCGGCGCCGGCTTCGCCGACTTTCCCTTGATCGCCTTTCGTCTGCAGCGCTCGGGCGTCGTGCCCGCCGACCTCGTGCGGATGTTCTACGCCGTCGCCATGGCGGTGAGCGGAGTCGGCTCCCTCCTGTTTGGACGCCTCTATGACCGCGCCGGCATCGGCGTCCTTGTGCCGTTGACGCTCGTCGCGGCGGCCTGCGCGCCGCTCGCGTTTCTTGGCGGATTCTGGCCTGGACTGGCCGGGTCGGCCGTGTGGGGCGTGGGCATGGGCGTAACCGAGTCGATCATCCCGGCGGCGGACGCGCTCACCGCCGCCGCCCGAAGCATGCTGAGCTCCGTCGCCCTGCGCGTGAGGGTGGCGTCGCCGGCCGGCAGGTACACGAGGCGGTCGAGGCGGGCGCAGCGCAGCCAGGTCGGGCCGTCGTCCCGCATCAGGAGCAACGTGCCGTGGCCGCGGTCGCAAGAGGCGCACGTCCACGTGCGCCGGGCCGGCACGACGACCAGCTCCGGCCCGCGGTCGAAGGTTGGCGCCCGGGCACGGACCCCACCTTCACCACCCCTGGGGCAGCCAGGCGCGAATTATTTAGTCAGGAACCGTCAGAACCAGGAGTTTGGCGGACGGCGTTGAAGGTTACGGCATGCCGTCGGATGGCGATGACCTGATCGCGCTATTGG
>JAILZS010000100.1 GCA_023512375.1 Bacillota bacterium
GCCCAGGGCTCAGCCTTCGGCGGGCTGAGCGTCGCCCGTGGCCCGCGCCCGCCTCAGCATGGCCAGGGCGGCGATCACGCGCCGGTCGGCTTCGGCCTCGGCCTGGCCCTCGTCCGCTCCGGAGAGGAACGCCTCCCACGCCGCCGCGATCGGATCCTCCCGCCACGAAACGCGCCGTCGCCGCGCCCCGGCCACCTCTACCCGGGCGGCGTCGGGCCGCACGCGCACGATCCCTTCCTCTCCCGTGACCTCGAACAGCGCCTCCCTCTCCTCTCCCGACCCCGCCGTCAGGCAATGGGCCACCTCGAGCGTCGCCACCTCCCCGCCGGTCAGCCGGCCCACCGCCTGCACCGCCTCGAAGCCGCCCTCGTCCCGCACCTCCCACGCCCCCAGCCGCACCAGCGCCGCCTGCGGCCCCGCAAGGGCAAGCGCCGCGTCCACCAGGTCTGCCCAAGACTGCTCCAGCGACGCCCCGGCGCCTCCCGCCGGGAGGCGAAGCGCCCCGTACAGGGCCAGCACCCGCCCCGCCGCCCCCGCTCCCAGGGCGCGTTCCCCCGCCTGCGCCGCCAACGACCGCCTGACCGGCCGCACGCTCCACAGCCTGCCGCCCCCCTTGGCCCGCACCTCGAGGAGCCGCGCATACCCCTGCGGCCGGTCGGATGCCGGCGCGTCCACCAATACCGCCCTTCCCCTCGCCAGCGCCGCCTCCGCCACCGCCTCGCGCGTCCGCCAATCGCGCTCCCCCGCAAGGTCCACCGCCACCGCGTCGGCCTCCTCCAGCGCCTCGCGCCAGTCGGCCGTCCCCCGGGCGCCCGCCGCCGCCGCCCAAGCCGGCCGAAGGCGCTGTGCCTCCCGCCTGTCCGCCACCGCTTGCGCCGGCGCCCACAGGAGCTCCGCCCCCTCGCCCCCAGCCGCCATGAGCGCCGGCCCCAGACGCCCCTCGCCCACCACCAGTAGCACCGTCATCGCCCCGTCCCCCCGCCCTCGGCCCGCACCGCCGCCGCCCTGCCGGTGCGCGCCGCCTCCGCCGCGGCCACCGCCACCGCCACCGCCAGCCGCCCGTCCCGGGCGCTCACCGGCGGCGGCGTACCGTGGCGCACGCTGTCGACGAACGCCAGGTGCTCCCGCACGTACGCCTCCTGCACGTGGAGCACAAGCCCGTACGCCTCCGGATGGCGCACCCCGCCCTCGCCCGCAACCTCCACCATTGCCCCCTCGTGGTCGCGCGCGCGCACCTGACCCCGTGTCCCATAGAGCTCGAACTCGTGGAAGGCCCCGTACCCCGGGGGCGCGGCGTTGTTCACCTCCGAGGCGCCCACCGCCCCGTTGTCGTAGCGCACGCAAAACGACACGAAGTCGGCCACCACCCCGCCCGCCCGCGTCACCCGCTCTTCCGCCACCACGCTCACCGGCCGCGCCCCGATGAGCCAGTTGAACAGGTCCGCCTCGTGGATGCCGTTCGTGAGGATCGCACCCACCGACCGCCGCGGATCGCCCGTCCAGTGCCCGCGCGACCAGTACGTCCCCGCCTCGCCCGCGCGCGGGCGAGGTCGGCGCTCGTTCTCCCGCACCAGCCGCACCTCGCCCACCTCGCCCGCCGCCACCGCTTCGTACACCTTGCGGTAGCGCTCGGTGAAGCGGCGGCTGTGGCCCACCATGAGCACCACGCCCGCGGCCTCGGCGAGGGCGATCATCGCGTCCGCCTCCTCCAGCGAGGGCGCCATCGGCTTTTCGCATAGCACGCTGAGGCCGCGCGCCGCCGCCGCCGCCACCGCCTCCAGGTGGTACGCCTCGGGCGTGCACACCACCGCCGCCTCCACGCCGGGGCGTTCCAGCGCCTCCTCCAGGGTGCGGGCCACGTAGGCGCCGTACGCCTCCCCGGCGGCGCGGGCGGCGGCGGCGTCGGTGTCGAACACGCTCACCAGGCGCTCTTGGCCGCGCAGGCGGGCGATCGCCGGCAGGTGGGCGGAGCGGGCGATGCCCCCCGCGCCCACGACCGCCACCCCCAGGGCGTCGCCCTCTGTCGCCCTCACCGCTCCCCCTCTGCCGTCCCGCCCGGGGGCAGCACCTGGCGTACGACGCGGGCGACGTTGCCGCCCAGGATGGCGGCGATCGCCTCGTCCGGGTAGCCGTGGCGGATGAGCCAGGCGGCGGCGTTGCGGTGGCACTCCCCCGGATTCTCCATCCCCAGCACGTACTCCACCCAGGGGTGGTGGGGGGCGGGGAGGGAGGCGGGGTGCAGGCGGTGCAAGCCCACGTGGTCGCCGAACATCGTGTCCGGGCCGAGGGCGACGTGCTCGGGGCCCACGAGCTCGACGCAGTGGTCGACGTGGGCCATGACGGCGTCGATGTCGTGCGTGCGGTGGGCCAGGGTGAGCGTCGTGTGCGGCGCCGCCTCGATGCCGATGAGCCCGCCGGTGGCGGCGCAGGCGCGGATCACCTCGTCCGGCTTCATGCGCGGGCTGGGCCACAGGGCGCGCGCGCCGGCGTGGCTGATGACCACCGGGCGCGCCGACACCTCGCATGCGTCGAGCGAGGTGCGGTCGCCGACATGCGCCAGGTCGACGAGCATCCCAAGCTCGTTCATCCGCCGCACGACGCCTCGGCCCAGGGGCGTGAGGCCCTCGTCCCGCGGGGAGAGAAGGCCGTGCCCCAGGGCGTTGGGGGCGTTGTAGGTAAGGCCGGCCGAGCGCACGCCCGCTCCGAAGAGCAGGTCCACCCGGTCGAGGCGGTCGCCGATCGAGCCGATCGTCTCCAGGGCGAGCACCAAGCCGATGGCCGAGGTGCGCCGCGCCCGCTCGAGCACGTCGCCCCCTTCGGCCACGAAGAAGCCGGGCGTCGTGGCGGCGAAGGCGCGCACCCCCGCCGCCCAGCGCAGCACCCGGTCGAAGTCGTCCGACCCCAGCATGCTGTACACCACGGCCGACAGCCCCGAGCGCCGCAGGCCCTCGACCCCCACCGTCTCCCGCTCCTCGGACGCGTAGCGCTGCCAGGTGGCGGGCTCCATGGGCTCGGGCAGGCGGATGGGGTGATCGTGCAGGGAGATCCAACCCCCCGCGCGCTC
>JAILZS010000040.1 GCA_023512375.1 Bacillota bacterium
AGCTGGCGGATGCAGCCCGCTTGGGGAGAACCCAAGCAAACGAAGTCTGGGGCTCACGGAAGACTCGCCGAAGGGCAGGCCCAATCGTGTCCAATCAATCGGCTACTGTTTCAGACCACCTAGAGACGACGAAGGCAATGGCGAGGGGGCGGCGCGGGCCGCCCCCCTCGCCGTCCGGCCGGGCGGCGGCCGCACGAGGCGGAGATCAGGCGGGGGGGTCGGGGCGCAGGCGCGCGGCGCGCGCCATGCTGCGCGCGACGCGCCGGCGCAATTCCTCCCGTTCGAGGTGGACGAGGCGGCCGTCGACGACCACGTCCCGCCCGTGCACCATGACGCGCCGCACGGCGCGGGGCGAGGCGCTGTACACGAGCGCCGACACCAGGTGCTCCTCCGGCATGAGGCCGGGATCCTCCAGGTCGAGGGCCACCAGGTCGGCGAGCTTCCCCGGACGCAGTTCGCCCGCCTCCAGGGCGAAGACCTGGGCCGCCTCGGAGGTGGCCATGGCGAACGCTTCGGGTGCCGTGACGAGGGAGCCGTCGGTGTGCAGGGCGCGCTGCATGAGGACGGCCTGGCGCATCTCGTCCAGGATGGAGAGGCGGTTGTTCGTGCAGCCTCCGTCGGTGCCCAGCGCCACCCGGATGCCCAGCCGGCGCATGGCCAGGAGGGGGGCGACACCGTCGCCCAAAAAGGCGTTGGCGCTCGGGTTGTGGACGACGCGCGCCTCGCGTGCGGCCACGGCCCTGAGGTCGCGTTCGTCGAGCCACACGCCGTGCACGAGCACCGCCCGGGGCGAGAGCGCGCCCAGCCCTTCCAGGTAGGCGGCGACGCCGCGCGCCCCCTGGCGGCGCAGCTCCTCGACCTCGTACCGGGCCTCCGCCACGTGGATGGTGAACACCGAGCCTAGGCGCTCGGCCGCCTCGGCCCCCAGGCGGATGGCTTCCGGCGAGGCCGCGTGCAGGCTGTGCGGCGCGGGTAGGACGCGCACCAGGGGGTCGTCGGCGTAGCGGTTGGCCAGGGCGAGCACCCGGTCGTAGGCGTCGAGAGGCCGCTCGCGGTAACGCGAGGGGGCGATGGGGCCGTCGTACATGGCGCGCCCGAACAGGACCCTGAGACCCAGGCGCCTTAGGGCGTCGATGGCCCGCATGGCCATGTCGTTGCCCTGGTCGTTGAGGTAGAAGAACTCGGCCACCGTCGTGATACCGGAGAGCAACATCTCCGCCCCCGCTAGGAGGGCGCCCGTCTCCACGTCCTCCTCCGTCAGCCACCGCGCGGAGGGGTAGAGGACCTCGTCGCGCCAGCGCTCGAACGTCAGGTCGTCGCCGGGGCCGCGCAGGAGCGACTGGAACGTGTGGGCGTGGCCATTGATGAGACCGGGGATGAGGACGACCTCGCCCCAGTCCTCGGCCGCGGCGTCGGCGTGGCGCACGGCCATGTCGGCGGCCGTACCGGCGTCGACGATGCGTCCCGTGGCCGGGTCGACGACGACGGCGGCGTCGTGCACCGCCCTCTGGTCGGCGAGGAGGGCGCGGGCGGCCCGGATGCGGCGCGGTCTGGGAGCGGACGGCGTCATGGCGGCGTGGGCACCTCCGGACGGGGAATGGACCGGGTCAGGAGGGCACAGTGGGAAGGGTTGGCCGGCGGGCTCCCGATTCCTTCCACGCGCTCAGGGCGTGCGCCGGGGCTGCGTCTGCGGGCCGATGAGGGGCGTGCGCACGGGGTGGGCGCGCAGTGTGGCCTCCGCCAGCTCGTAGCCGGCGTCGGCGTGGCGAACGACGCCGATGCCGCTGTCGCCCCGCAGCACGCGCACGAGGCGGGCATCCGTGGCCGGGGAGCCGTCCGCGACGACGACCATGCCGGCGTGGAGCGAGTAGCCGATGCCGACGCCGCCGCCGTGGTGCACCGAGACCCAGTGCGCGCCGGAGGCGACGTTGAGCAGAGCGTTGAGGATGGGCCAGTCGGCGATGGCGTCCGAACCGTCGCGCATGGCCTCCGTCTCCCGGTAGGGGGAGGCGACCGACCCCGTGTCGTGGTGGTCGCGGCCGAACACGACGGGGGCCGCGAGCTCGCCCCGACGCACCAGGTCGTTGACGCGTAGGGCGAAGGCGTCGCGCTCCCCGAACCCCAGGTAGCCGATGCGCGCCGGCAGGCCCTGGAAGGGGATGTGGCGCTGGGCGAGGGTGATCCACCGCCGCAGGAGGGCGTTGTCGGGGAACATCTCTAGGATCAGGCGATCGGTGCGGTGGATGTCGGCCGCCTCACCGGACAGCGCCACCCAGCGGAAGGGCCCCTTGCCCTGGGCGAACAGGTCTCGGATGTAGGCGGGGACGTAGCCCTGGATGCGGAAGGCGTCGGCCTCCCCGGAGTCCTTCGCACGCCGCCGCAGGTTGTTGCCGTACTCGAACACGTGGCTGCCGGCGTCCTGGAGGCGGAGGAGGAAGCCTACGTGGCGGGCCATGGAGTCGCCCGCCCGCCTGAGGTACTCGTCCGGGTCGCGCCGGCGCAGGTCGGCGGCCGCGGTCACGTCGAGCCCGTCGGGGATGTACCCCCACAGGGGGTCGTGGGCCGAGGTCTGGTCGCTTGCCACGTCCGGAACGACGTCGTGCGCGACGAGGTAGGCCAAAAGGTCGTTGGCGTGGCACGGCACGGCGATCGACACGGCCTCGCCCGCGTCGCGCGCGGCGAGAGCGCGGCGGACGCCTTCCTCCACGCCGCCCGCCACCTCGTCCAGATAGCCGAGGCGGCGGCGGCGCTCGATGCGCTCGGGATCGACCTCGGCGAACAGGCCGACGCCGTCGAGCATCTTCGTCGCCAGGGGCTGGGCGCCGCCCATGCCGCCGAGGCCGGCGGACACGAACAGCCGCCCCTTGAGGCTCTCCCCGTAGTGCTTGCGGGCGATGGCCGCCAGCGTCTCGAACGTACCCTGGATGATGCCTTGGGACCCGATGTAGATCCACGATCCGGCCGTCATCTGGCCGAACATCGTCAACCCCTCGGCCTCCAGGCGGTTGAACTCGTCGAGCGTGGCCCAGTAGGGGACGAGCAAGCTGTTGGCGATGAGCACGCGCGGCGCCTCGGGCGTGGTGGGGAAGACGGCGACCGGCTTTCCCGACTGCACGAGGAGGGTCTCGTCGTCGGCAAGGTCCCGCAGGGTGGCGACGATGGCGTCGAACGCCTGCCAGGAGCGTGCGGCGCGGCCGCGGCCGCCGTAGACGATGAGCTCGTCGGGGCGCTCGGCCACGTCGGGGTCGAGGTTGTTCATGAGCATCCGCAGGGCGGCCTCCTGCGGCCAGCCCCTGGCGTGGAGTTGGTTGCCGCGGTAGGCGCGGACGGTGCGCGCGCCGGTCCCGGCCGTCGTCTCCATGGCGCTTCCACCTCGGTTCGTGTCCCACATGGACCCCTCCGGCCGTCAGGGCCGGTCACGTCTACCTTGCTCCGGCACGCCGGCCACGTCAACCGACAGACGCAGAATTTCATCGATTGCTGAGAGGATACAGCTCTCGTCCGTTGAATGTATGCGAAAGATCCACGCCAAATATCCTGTTTGATGAGAATGGAGGTTGGAAGGCGAATGGCCCGGCACTGGCGGCGCGCGGCGTTGGCCGCGCTTGCGGTCGCCCCCCTTGCGCTCGGCATCGGCGCCTACGGGGCGTCCGCCCTGGGCGCGGCGCCCGGCGGCGGCGACATGGTCATCACGTGGTCGCAGAACGTCCAGACGATTGACCCTAACAAGATCTACAACGCCGAAGACTGGAACGTCGGTCATGCGCTCTACGTGGGGCTCTACGACTTCGGCCGCAACGCGCAGCTCGTGCCGGCGCTGGCGGACGGAATGCCGCAGGTGAGCGACCACGGTCTCGTGTACACGATCCACCTGCGTCCGGGCCTCCATTGGTCGAACGGCGCGCCGATCACGGCCTACGACTTCGCCGCCTCCATCAACCGCGAACTGAATCCCAAGACGCAGTCGCCCGATGGATACCTGTGGTACATGCTGAAGGGCGCCCAGGCGGTGGAGAGCGGGCACGCGACATCGGTCGCAGGTGTGCGGGTGCTGAACGCCACCACCATCCAGTACACCCTCACCCAGCCCTACCCTCCGTTTCCCTAACATCCTCGCCGCACCGGCCGGATTTCCCATCTATCCCCCGGCCCTGTCCACCATCGCCACCCGCCCCGTGACCGACGGGCCGTTTCGCCTCCTCTCCTGGACGCCGGGCCAGACGATGGTGCTGGAGCGCAATCCGTACTACTACCGCCGGGGCCTGCCGTACCTGGACCGGCTGACGTTCGACTTCGGCGTGGACCCCTCGGTGGGCGTTTTGCGCGTCGAGGCGGGACAGGCGGATTTGGTGGGCGACGGCATTCCCGCGGCGGACTACCTGCAGCTGCGCTCCTCCCCCCAATGGTCGGCCGACGTGGCCACCCGGCCGGCGATCGGTGTCTACCTCCTGGCTCTCAACACGCGCGTGGCCCCGTTCAACAACCTCAAAGTCCGTCAGGCGGTCGAGATGGCCATCAACAAGCGGCACCTCCTGCAGCTGCTGAACGGTCGCGGCGTGGTGGCCAACGGCATCCTGCCCACCACGCTCCCTGGCTTCGATGGTCGCGACATCCCCGACCTGTACCCGTACGACCCCGCGAAGGCGCGAGCCCTGCTGAGGGCGGCCGGGTTCCCGCACGGGTTTAGCACCACGTTGGGATTGGGCTCGGAGTTGGCGGGCGGCGACGCGATCGGGACGGAGGTGCAGGCCGACCTGCGCGCGGTGGGGATCCGGGTCACGCTCAAGCCGCTTCCGTCGGAGGCGACCGCGATCGCGAACATGCCGATGACCACCTACACTTGGTTCATGGACTACCCGGACCCCGCGGACTTCGTCGACGGCTTCACCTCGTGCAGCGCCGCCGTCGTCGGCGGCTCGAACCCGGCGTTCCTGTGCGACCACGCCCTGGACGCTGCCGCCAACGCCGCTCGCCCGCTGCCGCTCGGTCCGGCCCGGGTGGCCGCCTATCGGCGGATCGACCTCGAGGTCATGCGCGACGCCGCGTACGTGCCGCTGTACTACCCTCTGTTTACGTTCTTCCACAGCTCCCGCCTGAGGGGGTACTACGTGAACCTGGCCTGGTTCCCAGCGGATTACACGACGCTCTCTCTCGCGCCCTAGACGGCGTGCGTTGAGGGCGGGGGCGCTTGGCGCCCCCGCCCGCGTCGAAGGGAGGGAGAAGCCATGGCGGTCGACGTCCCCGCCTTCGAACCCGAGGCAGCTATTGGCATGCGGCCTTCCCACCCGGCGTGGCGCCGCCTGCGCAAGGATCCCCTGGCCTTGGCCGGGGCGACGCTCGGCCTTGTCATTGTGGCTGCGTCCGCCTTGGCGCCGGTCCTCGCCCCGCACAACCCGGACCAGTTGTTCACGAACGGACTGACGGCGAGCGGGATGCCCTTGGGACCGAGCGCGGCCTTCCCGCTCGGGACGGACCAATACGGGCGCGACGAGCTATCGCGGCTCTTGTACGGCGGCCAGACGAGCCTTGCCGTCGCCGTCTCGTCGGCGGCGTTTGCCACGGCCATCGGGCTCCTCCTCGGGCTTGTGGGTGGCTACCTGGGCGGGGCATGGGACAACGCCATTGGGCGCCTGACGGACGTGGTCATGAGCTTCCCGCTCACCCTGTTCGCTATCGCAACGGTGCTCATCTTCCATCCGACGGTGGGCAGCTTGATCGCGGTCATCTCCCTCATCACCTGGACATACGCCGCCCGCCTCATCCGGGCGGAGGTGTTGGTCTTGCGGCAGGCGGACTTCGTCCAGGCGGCGCGTGCCCTCGGCGCCACGGACGGCCGCATCCTGCTTCGGCATTTGGCGCCGCACGTGCTGCCCACGGCCATCGTGCGCTTCGCCCTATCGGTGGCGCAAAGCCTGCTCCTCGAGTCGAGCCTGAGCTTCCTGGGCGCCGGCATCCAGCCGCCGACACCCGACTGGGGCTTGATGGTGGCGCAGTCGGAACCGTACTACGCGACCGACCCCCTGCTTGTCTTCTTGCCCGGGGCGGCGATCCTCCTCACCTGCCTGGCGTTCACCTATCTAGGCGAAGGCTTGCGTTCGGCCCTCGACCCACGCGGCGGGGAGGCGACGGTGTGATGGCTCGCACCCTCGCTGCCCGGCTGGCGTGGACGGCGTTCGAGTTGGTCGCCGTCGCCACGGTGACGTTCGTGCTCGCCTACCTTCTGCCCGGCGACCCGGCGCGCACCATCGCCGGACCCCACGCTTCGCCGGCAACGATCGCCGCCGTGCGCCGCCAGCTTGGCCTCAACCTCCCCCTGTGGGTGCAGTTCGGGCGTTACCTTTGGCGGTTGGCGCACTTGAACCTAGGTACGTCCATCGAGTACGGCACGCCGGTTCTTGCCGACATATGGGCGCGCTTTCCTGCCACGGCCGAATTGGCGCTGGCCGGAATCGTGTTCGAAGTGGCCATCGGCGTTCCCTTCGGGGTCTTCGCAGCTATGCACCGCGGACGTTGGTTCGATCGCGTGAGCACGGCCGTCGAGTTCATGGGCATCTCGGTGCCGCCGTTTTGGCTCGGCATCGTCCTCATCTTCCTCGTCGCCTTCAAGCTCCGATGGTTACCCATCGGCGGCGACGGAAGCCCTGTCTTCCCGTACCTGGTGCTTCCCGGCCTCACGCTCGGTCTCGGGGGCGCCGCCTACTACGCCCAGGTGTTGCGGGCGCGCGTTCTGGAGGTGCTGAGCCAGCCGTTCGTCCGCGTGGCTCAGGCCAAGGGGCTCACGATGGGTCAAGTGGTGCTGCGACATGTCTTGCCCAATGTGACGACGACCCTTGTCACCCAGATCGGGATGGACCTCGGGTACTTCATGGCGGGGGTGGTGGTCGTGGAGGCTGTGTTTGGCTGGCCGGGGATCGGCATGCAGGCTTGGACCGCCATCCAGGCGCTGGATGAACCGCTCATCCTCGGCACGACCCTGTTTGGCGCCTTTTGGATCATCGTCGCAAACCTTGTCGTCGACATCGCGTACCAATTCTTGGACCCGCGGGCGCGATCCGGGTAGGGGGGACCTATGGAACACGAGCTGGAGCTGGGCGGGGAGGCGGGGCTTTCTCCGGCGGGGGTCGTGCTGCTCAGCCGGTCTGATACGCGGGTTCGCCTGGCCGCCGCCGCCGCGGCGCGCATCGCCGCCGCCCGGGAGGTCGTGTTGGCGCACCTCGACGACGCCGCGACGCCCGTGTACGGCCTGACGACCGGCGTGGGCTCCCTCAAGCGGGTGCGCGTGTCCGCGAGCGATAGCGTGCGCTTCAACGCCGCCACCATCCGCGACCACGCGGGCGCCGTGGGGCCTTTCCTCGCGCCGGCACTGGCCCGGGCGGTCGTGGCGGTGCGGGTGCAAGGCCTGGCCGCCGGACGCGCAGGGGTGGCGCTGGACGTCGTCCGCACCATGGTGGACATGTACAACACCGGCTTGGCGCCGCGCGTGCGCGCTTGGGGAAGCGTCGGCATGTCCGACCTGGCGGTGTTGGCCGGTATCGCTCGCACCTTGCTGGGAGAAGGGGAGGTGTGGCGGCAAGGGCGCGTGCAACGCGCCCGGCGGGCGCTGCGGGCGGCCGGCATCGCGACGCCCGTCCCCCGCGCGCAAGACGCCTTGGGCCTCATCAATGCCAACAGCTTCGGCCTTACCCTCAGTGCCTTGGCGGTGGAGCGAGCGGCCGGCCTGGCGGATACCTCCTTGGTCGCGTTGACGTTTACGATGGCCGCCCTACGGGCCAACCTTGCTGCCCTGGATCCCGTGGTGGCGGTGGCCTCCGGATGGCGGGCGCAAGGCGAGGTGGCCGCCCGGCTGCGCCGCCTGCTGGCTTCCCAAGGGGGAGGGGATACGTCGGCGCGCGAACTCCAGGATCCGATCTCCGTGCGCAGTGCCGCACACGTCCACGGCAGCCTGCTGACCGCTCTCCAGGAGGCGCGGTCGGCGGTGGGCGTTGGCCTTCAGGCAGGGAGTGAGAACCCGCTCGTGGACACGGAAGGGCGACGCATGGTGAGCTGTGGCAACTTCGACACCACACCCTTGGTCTTGGCCGTCGACCGCCTGCGCGACGCGGTGCAGCGCTGCCTGCACCTCTCGGCCCGACGCAGCGGCCTCCTCCTTACGCAGGCGCACTCCGGCTTGCCGACCAACCTGTCGGAGCGCAGCGGCGACTACGGACTCGGGGTGTTGCACCATGTCTCCGCCGCTCTGGAAGCGCGCGGTGCCTTCCTGGCCCAACGCACGCCCTTGCAGGCCGCGGCGGTGGCGGAGGGAATCGAGGACTACGGCACCAATCTGCCGTTGGCCGCCGAGGCTCTGTACGGCGTGCTGGAGGCATGGCGGCTCGCGATCGCCTTGGAGGCGTACGTGGCGGTGACCGCCGTCGGGCGGCGTCAGGCGGCGCCGCCGCCCGCCCTGGCGGAAGAGTTTCGGCGCGTCGAGGCCGCCGCGCGGGCCCAGGGAGCGCACGGGGAGCGGGTGGAGGCGGTGGCGGCGGCGCTGAGCGGGCCGTGGCAGGGGTGGTTCGTGCCGGCGGAGGGGACCATGGCGTGACGCAGGCAGCGAGGACGCGCCGTACCGGCAGGAGCGGGCGTGCCGTGACCGCGGTGCTTGCGCGCGGCTTGGACCTTCTCGCCTCCCTGGGGGAGGACCTGGGGGGTGAGGCGACCGTGGCGGAGCTGGCACGGGCCGTCGGCCTGCCGGCGAGCACCGCTTACCGGTATGTGGCGGTGCTGCGGCGGGCTGGCCTGTTGGAGGAGGGGGAGAGGCCGGGATCCGTCCGCATCGGCCTGCGCCTGATCGCCCTCGCCTGGAACGCGCCGCCTCGGCGCATCACCGCCCTTGCCCGACCGGTGATGGAGGCGCTCAGCAATGCGACGGGGGAGACGGTTCTCCTCATCGAACCCTTCGGTACGCAGGCCATCTGTACCGAACGGGTGGAAAGCCGGGAAGCGGTGCGCTTGGCGTTCGAAAAAGGCCGCGTTCTGCCGCTCCATGCAGGCGCCTCGGTCCGAGCCCTGCTCGCCTTCTCTCCCCCGGCCCTGCTGCAAGCCGTCCTGGCGGGCGAGTTGCGGCGCTTTACGCCGGCCACGATCACCGACCCCGCTGCGCTGGCCGAGAATCTCGAGGCGGTGCGGCAGGCCGGATACGCTTGGTCCGACAGCGAGATGGACCCCGGCGTGAGCGCCCTGGCCATGCCGGTGTGCGGCGGCGGGCGGTACGCCCAGGCTTCCCTGTCCGTGACCGGCCCGTCGTTTCGCCTGACGAGGCAACGGGCCAGCGCCCATCTACTAGCGCTGCGCCAAGCCGTCGAGGCGCTCGACGAAGCCCTCGGGCGCAACCGGCTGCGGCGTGGGCGGCGGCCAGCGGACGGGGGTGGAGAGGATGCCGGCTGAAGAGCGGTACGGGGCGAGCGGCGATCTGGTGGTCCGCCACGCGCGCGTCTTGCCGATGGCGTTCGGTGGAGCGGTGCGAGGGTCGCCGCCGACCCTGCCCGAGGTACCTGACGGCGCCGTTGCGGTGGTGGCCGGACGCATCGCCTACGTAGGCGCCGACACCGACCTACCCGCCCCCCTGCGGGCGCTTCCCACCTTGGACGCCGCGGGCCGCGCGGTACTGCCGGGTCTGGTCGACTGCCACACACACGTGCCCTTCGCGGCCTGGCGTGCCGACGAACACGCCGAACGCCTGGCAGGTGCCACCTACGCCGCCCAGCAAGGGGGAGAAGGCGGGCGGCCGCGCGGCATCGCCCGCTCGGCAGCCCAGCTGGCTGCAGCTGCCGACGCCGACGTGTTGGCCTTCTCCCACCACCGCCTGGGCGAATGCCTCGCTGCCGGTACCACGACGGTCGAGCTGAAGAGTGGGTACGGGCTTCAGGCCGCCCAGGAGATGCGTCTTCTTGCCCTCATGCAGCGGTTGGCGGCTGAGGTTCCGCAGCGAGTTGTGCGCACGGGCCTATTCCTCCATGGGCCGCCGCCTCCGCCAGGGCGGGAGGCGTGGGCGCAGCGCGTGGTGTCCGAGCTCATGCCGCGCGCGCTCGCCCAGGGCTTGTTGGACGGGGTCGATGCGTTCGTGGAGGCCATCGCCTACCGGTTGGAGGACGCGGTACCGCTCATCGAGGCGGCCCAGCGCGCTGGCCTCGCCACCCATCTCCACGCAGCGCAGCTCGAGCCAAGCGCCGCCGCCGCGTGGGCGGCATCCCGGGGGTTGACCTCGGTCGACCATCTCGACCATCTCGACCCGGACGGCGTACGCGCCTTAGCCGCCTCGCCGACGGTCGCCGTCCTCTTGCCCGGCGCCACCTTCCTCACCGGCGGCGCCACCCGCCCGCCGGCACGCGCGCTCCTGGCAGCTGGCGCCTGCGTGGCCGTAGCCACCGACCTCAACCCGGGTACCTCGCCGCTCACCTCCCTGCCGGAGGCGGCCGCGCTTGCCTGCCGCCTGTTCGAACTCACCATGGAAGAGGCGCTGGCGGCGGTGACGGTGAACGCGGCCGCCGCTCTCGGCCTGGGCCACGAGGTGGGGTCGCTCGAGGTGGGCAAGCGGGGCGACCTGGTCGTGCTGGAGGGGGACGAGCCCGCCCTCTTGGTCTACCGCCTCGGCCACCCGGCGGTGGAGACGGTGGTGGCGGCGGGGAGGATCGCCTACCGGCGCTCGGACGGCGGGGCGAAGGCGTCGTAACCGCCGGGCAGCGGGGAGAGGCTTCCGTCGGGACGCACCAGCCAGGCGCCGGCTTCGTCCACCGCCTCCCCCACTTCGACGGCGCGGGGCGACAGGGCGGGGAGGGAGGCGGCGCGTCTGGGCGCCACGGCCGCGAGAAGCTCGTAGTCCTCCCCCGCCGCCAGGGCGAAGTCCACCGGGTCCTGGCCCAGCAGGCGGGCGACGGCCGCCGCCGCGGGGTCCACAGGCACCCGGTCGGCGTGGATGCGCACGCCTACCGGGGAGCTCCGGCACAGGGCGGCGACGGCGCCGCCCAGGCCGTCGGAGAGGTCGACGAGGGCGCCGGCGGCCGGCGCCAGGGCGCGCCCGGCGGCCACGCGGGGTGTGGGCCGGAGCAGGCGCCGCCGGGCCCGCGCCGCGAGGGTCGGGGGGAGGCGCCGGGCCAGGTCGGGGTCGTCGAGAAGCCTCAGGCCGGCGCCCGCCCCGCCCACCGTGCCGGTGACGACGAGGCGGTCGCCGGGACGCACGCCGGCGCGCAGACGGGCACGGCCGCGCCCCACCTCCCCCAGCACCACTCCATCCGCAACCAGCGGCCCGGGCGAGCGCACGGTGTCGCCCCCCACCACCGCCAGCCGGAAGCGACGTGCGGCGGCGGCCAGGCCGCGGCCGAACGCCTCGCTCCAGGCCAGATCGACATCGGGGGGTAGGGCGAGGGCCACGAGGGCGAAGCGGGGTCGACCCCCCATGGCGGCGATGTCCGAGACCGACACCGCCAGGACCTTGTGGGCCAGGTCCTCGGCCGTCGTCCAACGCCGGCGGAAGTGGACGTCCTCGACCAGGGCGTCTTGGGTGACCAACAGGTCGTAGCCGGGGCGCGGGCGGAGGACGGCGGCGTCGTCGCCGATGCCCCACGCCACCCCGCCCCCCCGACCCGCCCGGCCGAGGGCGGCGGCGACGGCGGCGATGCGTTGCCACTCGCCGCCGTCCGCCACCCGCTCCACCCCCTCGCGCGCCGTTCCGAGCGTACCACAGGGCATGGGCCTATAATGGCGGCGGGACGAGCGCGGGGCGGGAGGCGAGGGCGTGGAGAACGGGGAGACGGTTCGGGACCGGCGCCTGGAGGCGTTCGTGGCAGACCTGGCGAGCGATCGGCCGGTTCCCGGAGGGGGGGCGGCGGCCGCGGTCGCCCTCGCCATGGCCCGCGCCCTCCTCGCCATGGCGGCGGCGGTCAGCGCCCGGCGCGCACCGGAGGGCGAACGGGTGGCGCTGGAGGCCGACGCGGCCGTGCAACGCCAGGCGGCGATCGACGAGCTCTCCCTCGCCGACCGGGACATGGAGGCCTTCGGCCGGGTGCTCGCGGCCATGCGGGCGAGGCGTTCGGGCGGAGAGGAAGGGGCTCGCGCCGCGGAGGTGGCGGCGGAGGCGGCGGTGGGCGTCGGGGAGCAGGCGGCCGAGGCGGCGCTGGCCGCCCTTCGGGCCGCCGGCCAGCTGGCGGGGCGGGTGCGGCCGGCCATCGCCGGCGACGTCCTGGCCGCGGTGGCCCTGGCCGACGCCACGCTGGCGGTGGCCGTCGACAACATGGCCGCCAACGCCGACCTGTTGGCCGACGGGGAACGCGCGGTCGTGCGGCGGCGGGCGGAGGGCCTGCGCCGGCGCGGCCGCGCCCTGGCGGCCACGGCGCGCCGCCGGGCGCAGGCCGCCCAGGCGGGTGGGGACGGCCATGCCTCCCCCTGAGCGGCGCGGACAGCGTACGCTGTTCGACCCCGGCCCGCCGGGAGGGGGCGAGCCGGCGGCGCAGGCGCCGCTGGCGGCCCGCATGCGGCCGCGTACCTTGGGCGAGTTCGAGGGCCAGGAAGCGGCGGTGGGGCCGGATACCGCTCTCATGCGCGCCGTGGCGGCGGGCGAGATGCCGTCGCTCATCCTTTGGGGTCCTCCCGGCTGCGGCAAGACCACCCTGGCCGGCCTTCTGGCCCAGGCCTGGGGGGCGCGCCTCGTCGCCCTGTCGGCGGTGAGCGCCGGCGTTGCCGACGTGCGCCGGGTGGTGGAGGAGGCGAGGGCGGGGGCGCGCCGGGGCGAGCGCACGGTGCTCTTCCTGGACGAGATCCACCGCTTCTCCCGCGCCCAGCAGGACGCCATCCTGCCCCACGTGGAGAATGGCGTGATCCGCCTGGTGGGGGCGACGACGGAAAACCCCAGCTTCGAGGTGAACGGAGCCCTCTTGTCGCGCTGCCTGGTGGTGCGTCTGGCGCCTCTCGCACCGGAGGCGGTGGCCCGCATCGTGCGCCGCGCTCTCGAGGACGACGAGCGCGGTCTCGGAGGCCGAGGGATCGAACTTACGCCCGAGGGAGAACGGGCGCTGGTGGAGGCGGCGGCGGGGGACGCCCGCGTCGCCTTGGGGGCGCTCGAAGTGGCTGCGGCCATCGCCGCCCGGGGGGTGGACGGCCGGCGGCGCATCGGCCGGGCGGAGGTGGGCGCCGCCCTTATGCGCCGCCTCCCCCGCCACGACCGGGCGGGCGACGCGCACTACGACACGATCAGCGCCTTCATCAAGAGCGTGCGGGGCAGCGACGCCGACGCCGCCGTCTACTGGCTGGCCCGCCTGCTCGAGGCGGGGGAGGACCCGCTCTTCGTGGCCCGCCGCTTGGTCCTGCTGGCGGCGGAGGACGTGGGGCTGGCCGATCCGTCCGCCCTCCCCCTGGCCCAGGCGGCGTACGCCGCCACCCACGCCATCGGCATGCCCGAGGCCTACCTGCCCCTGGCCGAGGCGACGCTCTACCTCGCCCTCGCACCCAAGTCGAACAGCGCCTACACAGCGTACAGCCGGGCGCGGGAGGCGGCGCTGGCGCGGCCCGACGAACCGGTGCCGCTCCACCTTCGCAACGCTCCCACCGCCCTCATGCGCGCCGCCGGGTACGGCCAGGGGTATCGCTACGCCCACGACGAACCGGACGGCGTGGCGCCCCAGCGCCATCTGCCCGAGGCGCTGGCGGACGAGGTCTTCTACCGTCCCGGCGGACGCGGGGCGGAGGCGGCGCTGGGCGAGCGCTGGCGCGAGCTTCGGCGGCGGCTGCGGGAGCAGGCGCCGCCGGCAGGGGGCGCGAGGCGGGAGGACGAAGGCACGCACGGCTGACCCGCCGCCGGCGACGACGAGGGGCGTCCGGCGGACGGGGGCGAGACGGCCCGCCCCGGGGCGGGCAGAGGGGACGGTGGCGCCATGCCTGGACGAAGGATGCGACCCGAGGACCTGTTGAGGCTACGCTGGCCGGGGGAGGTGGCGATCTCTCCCGACGGGCGGACGGTGGCGTATGTGGAGACGCGGGTCGACCCGCGCGCCAACGCCTACCGGAGCCGCATCATGGGCGTTCGGCCGGGCGAGGCACCCTTCCCGCTCACCGGGGGGGAGCGGGACGGCGGCCCGCGCTGGTCTCCGGACGGCCGGTGGCTCGGGTTCGTATCCAAGCGGGGGCCTTTCTCCCAGGTCTGGCTCCTTCCCGCTGCGGGTGGCGAGGCCCGCCCGGTGACCAGTCTCAGGGGGGGTGTGACCGAGTTCGCCTGGTCGCCCGACGGGCGGCGCATCGCCGCCATCGCCCGCCTGGACGGGCGGGGCGTGCTCCATGCGGGGGAGGACAGTGCGGAGGACGACGACGCCGTGCCCGCCGAGGCCGACGGCCGGCAGACGGCGGCGGACGGGACGGCCGTGGGCGGCCTGGAGGGCGACGAGGCCGACCTCGAGCGCCTCTACCGCAAGCACAACCGGGATGTCAAGATCACCGACGAGCTGTTCTACAAGCTGGACGGCGAGGGCTACTTCACCGGCCGGCGCGGCCACCTCGTGGTGGTGGACGTCGAGCGCGCCCTCGGCCTCGAGGGCGACCTGACGCCGGCGGCGCGCCAGTGCACGAGCGGTCCGTACGACCACCACGAGCCGGTGTGGGCGCCGGACGGGCGAAGCGTGTACGTCACCTCCCGCCGCGGCCCCGACTACGACGAGCACCCCTGGCGGTCGAGCGTGTACCGCGTCGACCTGGAGAGCGGAGAGGTGACGGAGGTGGCGGGCGGGGGCGGGCGCAACGCCGCCGCCGCCGCCGTCCGCCCGGACGGGGGAGAGCTGGCCTTTATCTCCGACCGCTGGGACGCTGTGGGCTACGACAACCCCGCCGTCTGGCTAAGTCCCCTGGACGGGGGTGCGCCGCGGCCGGCCGCGCCTTCCCTGGACCGCCCCGCCACCCTCACTCTGGTGACCGACGTCATCGGCCACGGCTTCACCGGCCTGCGCTACACGCCGGACGGGCGGGCGGTCATCGCCCTCGTCTCGGACCGCGGGCAGAGCTATCTCGTGCGCATCGACCGGCAGAGCGGTGCCGTCGACCGGCTGGTGCACGGCGACCGCTGCGTCTACGCCTACGACCTCGACGCCCAGGGCCGCTTCGCCGCTCTGGCGGTGGCGACGCCCACCGAGCCGGGCGACGTCTACCTCGTTGACCTGAGCACGGGCGAGGAGCGGCGCCTCACCGAGGTGAACGCGGCCCTGTTCGCCGAGGTCGAGGTGGCGCGGCCCGAGCGGTTCACCGCCGTGTCGCCCGACGGCACGCAGGTGGAGGGCTGGATCGTCCGGCCGTACGGCTGGCGGGAGGGGGAGCGCTACCCGGCGGCCCTCGAGGTGCACGGCGGCCCCATGATGATGTACGGGCAGGCCTTCTTCCACGAGGCGCAGGTCCTGAGCGCGGCCGGCTACGCGGTCGTCTACGGCAACCCCCGCGGCTCGCAGGGATACGGGGAGACCTTCTGCAGCGCCATCCGCTTCGCCTGGGGCGACAAGGACTACATGGACGTCATGGCCCTCCTCGACACCGCCCTGCGCTCCCATCCATGGATCGACCCCGAGCGTCTGGGTGTGTTGGGCGGCTCATACGGCGGCTACATGACGAACTGGATCGTGGGCCACACGGACCGCTTCCGCGCCGCCGTCTCCATGCGCTCGGTGGTGGAGTGGGGGACGATGATGGGCACGAGCGACGGCGGCCCCGAGTGGACGTATCGGGCGGGCGGGGAGCCTCCCTGGCGGCGGGACGACTGGTACCGCCAGCAGTCGCCGCTCACGTACGTGGACGCCATCGTCACCCCGCTGCTCATCGAGCACCAGGAGGGCGACCTGCGTTGCCCGATCGAGCAAGGGGAGATGCTCTACACGGCGGTGCGTTGGCTCGGCAAGGCGCCGGTGCGGTTCGTGCGCTACCCGGGCGAGTTCCACGGCATGAGCCGCAACGGTCAGCCGTTCCACCGAGTGCACCGCCTGCGCCAGATCCTGGACTGGTTCGGGCGCTATCTGGGGGGCGAACGGCCTGCACTTACGCCGGTGGACCGCACCTACCGGGAGCGCGCGGGCCACGCCGCGCCGGTGGTGGCGGACGACGCGGTGGTCGCGCCGCGCGGCGCCGACGCCTAGGCTCGCGGCGGGGTCCGACGGGCGGGGGGCGTTCGGGCGCCCCCCGCCTACGTCCGGCGCCGGATGGGGCGGCGAGGGCGCAGGCGCCGTGGGGGCGGGTCGGCCCGGCCCCCCGGGTCGGGCGGGGGGACGGCGGCGGCGGGCGCCACCTCATCGCCGATCAGGGCGGCCACCGCCTCCGGTGCCTCCCACTGCGGCACGTGCCCGGCGCCGGCCACCACGGCCAGACGGGCACGGGGCATGCGCTCCACGGCGGCGCGGGCAAGGGCGAGGGGGAACTGAGGGTCGCGATCTCCCCACACGAGGAGTGTGGGGAGCGCGAGGCGGGGGAGCTCGTCCGCCACGCTTCCCTCCGGCCCCAGGAGCGCCAGGGCGCTGCGCCGCACGGCGACCGGAAGGGGTGGACGCCGATGCAAGAGATCGGAGAGCTCGGCCGCCTGGGCCGGGTCGGCGACCACGGCGCGTTGCAGGAAGAGACGGACGGCGAGGGGCGAGGGCGACACACCCAGGACGGCGGAGAGGGCGAAGGGCAGGTACATGAGGCGCGTCCGCCAGGGGACGCCGGGGCGTCCGAGGCCGGCGCTGTCCACGAGCACGAGGCGTTGGACGCGCTCCGGCGCGAGCAGGGCGGCGCGGGCCGCCACCAGCCCCCCGAGGGAGTTGCCCGCCAAGTGGAAGCGCTCAAGCCCCATGGCGTCCGCCAGGGCCAGGAGGGAACGGGCGAAGAAGCGGGGGGTGTAGGTGCCGCGGTGGCGCTTGCCGTCGCTCAGCCCGTGACCGGGGAGGTCCGGCGCGAGGACGCGCAGGCCTCGTGCCGCCAGATGGGGCGCGACGCGACGCCAGACGCCGCCGTGCGCCGCCAGCCCGTGTAGGAGGAAGAGGGCGTCGCCGTCCGGCGGCCCGTACTCGGCGACAAAAAGGCGCATGCCCGCGGCGTGGACGCGGGCCTGCCGGACTGCCCCACCGTCGGCGTCGAACACCTCCAAGCGGATCTTCCCCCCTCGCGGCACCGACGTTGACAGACGAAACCCGAACGTTATAGCGTCCTTATGGGACTAATATTCGGATGACGGGGGTGCCGGCGTGGCGGAGCCTGCATACAAGGACGAGGTATTGCAGGTCGAACCCAAGGGCATCGAGCACGTGGCGGCGGAGGAGCGGCACGGGCGTCCCGTGTCGGTGTTCACGCTCTGGGTGGGCGCCAACGTGGAGATGGCGACCCTGGTGACCGGCACCCTGGGTGTGGTCGTGTTCGGCCTCTCCTTCTGGCAGGCGGCGGTGGCCTTCCTCCTGGGGACGGTGCTGGGGGCGGCCCTGCTCGGCCTGCAGTCGACCTTCGGACCCCGCCTGGGCGCGCCCCAGCTCGTCGTGTCGCGCCGTGCCTTCGGCTTCTACGGGAACTTCGTGCCCGCCGGCCTGAACATCGTGGCCGGCATCGGCTGGTATGCGGTGAACAGCGTGCTGGGCGCGTTCGCCGTGGCCTACCTCCTGGGCATACCGTACGCTGTGGCCACGGCGCTTCTCGTCGTCGTGCAGGGGCTGGTGGCCGTCTACGGCCACAACCTCATCCACGCGATGGAACGCTACCTCGCGATCTTCCTGGTGCTGGTGTTCGCTGCCATGAGCGCCTATGTCGCCGCCCACATGCGCACCGACCTGGCTGCCACGGCCGGCGGCGCCTCCCTGACGGGCGGGTTCCTCGCCACCGTCGGCGTCGCGTTCGCCTACATGGCGGGCTGGATGGCCTTCGCCTCCGACTACACGCGCTACCTTCCCGCGACCACCCCGCCGGGCCGCGTCTTTGCCGCCGCCTTCTTCGGCAACCTCGTCGGCGCGGGCTGGCCCGGCCTGCTCGGGGTCGCCCTGGCCAGCATGGCGCCCAAGCTGGTGGGCAACGGAACCTCCACCCTGACGGGGCCCATCGGTATGGTGGCCCAACTCCTGCCCCACGCCCTGGGGATCGTGGTGCTGGCGGCGGTGGCGGTGGGGACGCTCACTGCCAACGTCCTCAACATCTATTCCGCCGCCCTCTCCGCCCTGGTCGTCAACCTCCCCCTGCGGCGGTGGGTGGCGGCCCTGGCCATCGGCCTCCTGGGAGGCCTGCTCACGCTCCTCGGGCGGGCCAACTTCGCCTCCAACCTGGAAGGCTTCCTGTTCGTGCTCGCCTACTGGATCACGCCCTGGGCGGCCGTGGTCGCCCTCGACCAGCTGGCGTACGCCCCCCGCGGCGACGCCCACGCCCAGCGCCTGTACGACCGGCGCCGCCGCTACGGCTGGGGGCTCGCCGCCTGGGCCGCCGGGGTGGCCGCGTCCGTCCCGTTCTTCGACCAGCCGTTCTTCACCGGCCCGTTCGCCAAGAACCACCCGGGGTGGGGGGACGTATCCTACTGGGTGAGCCTGGTGGTGGCCGTCCTCGTGTACGCCGCCCTACAGGCCTTGGCGCGGGCGCGCGGCGAGGGGGCGGAGGCAGCGGCCGGGGAACGGTCCGCCTGAGGGCGGGCAGGCGCGGCGGGGACGGCGGCGACGGCGCCGCCGTCCCCCGGCGTTTGACAGGCCGGCCGGCGCGTGCTATGAAACCATGCTGTTCTACTCGGAGTATGGGGAGGAGGCGCAGCGTGCGCTTCTCCAGCCAGGTGCGCGCCGGCCTTCGGGCGGCGCTCGCCCTCGGCCTCCGGGAGGGGGCGGGCCCGGTGTCGGTGCGCGAAATGGCGGCCGACGTGGGTGTGTCGGAGCACTACCTCGAGCAGGTCATGGCCCAGCTGCGGCGCGCGGGCGTGGTGCAGGCGACGCGGGGGGCGAGCGGCGGGTACGAGCTGGCGCGCGCCGCCACCGACCTCCGGCTGGTCGACGTGCTGCGCGCGCTGGACGGCCTGCCCGAGGGGGGAGACCCGGCGGCTGAAGCCGATCCCATGGAACGCGTTCTGGCGGCCCACCTCGCTCGGGCCAGCGCGGCCATGGCGGCGGCGGCGGAGGTGCGCCTGGCCGACCTCGTGCAGGCGGTGCGCGAGGCGGGGTCGCTCATGTACTACATCTGACCGCGGACACGGGCCGCGGCGGAGCGGGGGAGGGGGGGAGATGGTTGCAGCCGGTGTACCTGGACCACGCGGCCACGACGCCCCTGGACGGTCGCGTGCTCGAAGCCATGCTGCCGTACCTGCGGGAGCGGTTCGGCAACCCCTCTTCGCCCCACGCCGTCGGCCGCGAGGCGGCGGCGGCCGTGGACCGAGCCCGGGACCAGGTGGCGGCCTGGGTCGGCGGTCGAGCGCGCGAGGTTCTCTTCACCTCGGGCGGCACGGAGGCCGACAACCTGGCCCTGCGCGGCGTCCTCGGGGCGCTTGTCCCAGCGGGGCGGGACGTGCTGGTGATCTCGGCGGTGGAGCACGAGGCGGTGCGGGAGACGGCGCGCTCGCTCGCCCGGACGGGGGTGACCGTGCGGGAGGCGCCCGTGGACGAGCAGGGCCGGGTCGACCTCGCGGCGCTCGAGACCCTGGTGGACGAGCGCACCGCCTTGGTCTCGGTGCTTCGCGTGCAGAACGAGACGGGCGTTGTGCAGGACGTGGCCGCCGTCGCCGCCATCGCCCACCGCGCCGGCGCCCTGTGCCACACCGACGCGGTGGCCGCGGCCCCGGCCGAGCGCCCGGACGCGGCCGCCTGGGGGGTGGACCTTCTCTCCCTCTCGGGCCACAAGGTATACGGTCCCAAGGGCGTGGGCGCCCTGTGGGTGCGGGAGGGCGTACCGCTCTCGCCCGTCCTCACCGGCGGCGGCCAGGAGCGCGGGCGCCGACCCGGCACGCACGACGTGGCCGGCATCGTCGGCCTGGGGGCGGCGGCGGCCCTGGCGCTGGCGGAGGGAGCCGCCTGGGCGGAGCACATGCGGCTTCTGAAGGAGCGCCTGTGGTGCAGGGTGGCCGCCGCGGGCGACGCCGTGCGCACGGGAGAGGGGGTGGCCACGTCGGCCCACACCCTGCACGTGCGTTTCCCGGGCGCGCCCTCCGACAGCGTGCTCATCGCCCTCGACGCCGAAGGCGTGGCGGCGAGCGCGGGGAGCGCGTGCAGCGCGGGCGCGGTCGGGCCCTCTCGCATCCTCCGGGCGATGGGCGTGAGCGACGAGGAGGCGCGCTGCGGCCTGCGCCTGACCCTGGGGAAGGACACCACGGTCGAGGACGTGGACCGGGCGGGGGAGGCCTTGGTGCGCGCGGTGGAGGGCGTGCGCCGCCGCCGCCGGGTGCGGGAGGCGATGGCCTGATGCGCGTCCTGTGCGCCATGTCGGGCGGGGTGGACTCGACGGTGGCGGCGCTCCTCATGCGGCAGGCGGGGCACGAGGTGGTGGGTGTGACCATGGTCCTGGCGCCCGAACGCGACCCGGAGGAGGAGGCGCAGGCGGGCGGCTGCTGCTCCCTCGCCGACGCCCAGGACGCGCGCCGGAGCGCCCGCGCCATCGGCGTCCCCCACTACGCGCTCGACATGCGGGCTCCCTTCGCCCGCCACGTCATCGCCGACTTCGAACGGGAGTACCTGGCGGGCCGCACGCCCAACCCGTGCGTGGCCTGCAACCGCGGCGTGAAGTTCGACGCGCTCCTGGAGAAGGCGGACGAGCTCGGGTGCGAGCTTCTCGTCACCGGGCACTACGCGCGCCTCGCCCCGGCGCCCGAGGGCGGCTTGGCGCTGTACGCGGCGGCGGATCCGGACAAGGACCAGAGCTACGTGCTCTACCCCCTCAGGCGGGAGGTGCTCGACCGCCTCGCCTTCCCCCTGGGGGGGATGCGCAAGGCCGAGGTGCGCGCCCTCGCCCGGGAGGCCGGCCTTCCCGTGTGGGACAAGCCCGACTCGGTGGAACTTTGCTTCGTGGGCCGCGACTACCGCGACTACCTGGCACGCACCCGGCCGGAGGCGCGCCGCCCAGGCGACGTGGTGGATACGGCCGGCAGGCGCGTGGGCCGACACGCGGGCGTCGCCTTCTACACCGTGGGCCAGCGCCGCGGCCTGGGGGTGCCGCCCGGCCCCGACGGCGGGCCGCGCTACGTCGTCGACATCGACCCCGAGGCCAACACCGTGGTGGTGGGCGGGAGGGAGGAGGCGATGCGCGACCGCCTGCGGGTGGAGGAGATGAACTGGCTCGCCCCCCCGCCCCGCCCGGGGGAGGAGGTGGCGGTGCGGGTGCGCGCCCACGGCCCCCTCTCCCGCGCCCGCGTCCTCCCGCCCGAAGGGGACGGAACGCTCGACCTGGCCCTGGCCGAGCCCTTGTTCGCCCCCGCCCCCGGACAGGCGGCCGTGCTCTACCGGGGAGAGCGCGTGCTGGGGGGCGGCCGGCTCGCGCGCCTGGGCGGCACGGTGGCGGCGGCTCGGGCATGAGCGCCGCCCCTGGCCGCCTGGCGGGTGTCCGGCTCCTCGCCACTGCGGCCACGCGAGGCATCGGCCTCGCCGTGGCCAGGCTCGCGTTGGCGGAGGGGGCGCGCCTCGCCCTCACCGGCCCCGGGGAGGCGTCGCTGACGCGGGCGGCCTCCGACCTGGAGGGGCTGGGGAGGTCGCCAGAGGTGTGGGCGGTCCTGGACGTGACCGACGCCGCCTCCATCGACCGCGCCGTCGCCCGGGTGCGCTCGCGCCTGGGAGGGATAGACGCTTTGTTCGTCAACGTGCCGGGGGCGCCCTCGGGCGGCTGGAGGGACGTAGGCGAGGAGGCGTGGCGGCGGGCGTTCGAGCTCTACGTCCTGTCCGTGTTGCGCCTGGTCAGCACCCTGCGCCCAGATCTGGAGCGGGCGGGGGGACGGGTGGTGGTCGTCACGTCCTACGCGGCCGTCGAACCGATCGAGGGCCTCGCCCTGTCGAACGTGGTCCGGCCGGCGGTGCACGCCCTCGTGCGGGAGATGGCGCGCGACCTCGGGCGCTGCGGCGTGTTGGTGAACGCCCTGGCGCCCGGGCGGGTGGAGACGGAGCGGGTGCGCCAGGTGGAAGCGGCCCAGGCCCGGCAGAGGGGCGTGGACGAGGCGGCGGTGCGGGCCGAGACCGTGGCCTCCATCCCCCTCGGGCGCTACGCCCGGCCCGAGGAGGTGGCAGAGGCGGCGGTCTTCCTCCTGTCGCCCGCCAACACGTATGTGACGGGGCAAGTGCTGCTCGTCGACGGGGGTCTCGTGCGACGCGGCTGAGGGCGCCCCGGGTCCGGATGCCGCGCCCGCCGGATGGGCATGCTTCGGACAGTGAGGCAGGGGGGGATGGTATGGACACGCTGATCTGTCCGCGCTGCCGGGGCCGTGCCGTGGGACGCGTCGGCATGGCGCAGTGGTACTGCTGGGACTGCTGCGTCGAGTTCGGGCGCGGGCCGCGCGGCCTCGAGGTGTTCCTCCTGGACGAGGAGGGCGAGCGCACGAGCCTCGACCTGGCGGCGGAGGAGGGGGCGGCGCCATGCGCGGGTTCGGCAGCGGCCTCCTGATGGGGGCGATGGTGGGTGCGGCGGTGGCGGCCGGCCTCATGTGGCGCATGCGCGACGGCCGGCTGGTAGCGGTGCGCGTGCGCCGGGGAGCCCCCCGCCTCTCCCTGCGCCGCGGCACCATCGAGGTGGGCGTGCCGCGCCTGCGCCGCTAGGGCGCCGGCGCGCGCGCGCCGCGGCCCCCGCCGGCGCCGCCCCCCCCCGGGGGGGGCGCCCCGGGGATGCCGCCCGGGGCCGCGCCCCCCGCGCCCGC
>JAILZS010000041.1 GCA_023512375.1 Bacillota bacterium
CAGCCGCGGTCTCGGGGGCTCGGAGTTGTTTATAAGCCACCGGGGGGGGGGCGGCGGCGCGGCCCGGGGCGACGCCCGCCGCCGCCGGGGGAAGGAGGTCTCACCGCGTTGCGGACAAGCGGCGTGCGGGCCCTCGCCTATCTGGGCGGCATCCTCGCCCTCATGGCGGCCGTGGTCGTCGTCTTCACCGTCATCCGCCCCATCGGCCCCTACATCCGGGAGGGTCTGGACCTCAAGGGCGGCGTGCGCATCGTCCTCAAGACCGTGCGCCCGGTGTCGGCCGCCGACATGGCGGACGTGCTCGCCATCCTCACCAACCGGGCCGACCACCTGGGCGTCTCCGAGCCGGTCATCCAGCAGCAGGGGACGGACGAGTTCGTCATCGAGCTGCCCGGGGTGAAGAACCAAGAGCAGGCCATCCGCACCATCGGCCAGACCGGCCAGCTCCAGTTCGAGGGCGGCAAGGTGGCCGTGGTGCCCTCGACGACGAAGAAGGGGCCGGCCCAGACGGTGACGGTGCCGGACGGCCACCCCTTCGTCACGGGGCGCGAGGTGACCAGCGCCACCGCCGGCATCGATACGAACAACAATTCCCCCGCCGTCTTCCTCACGTTCAACGCCAAGGGCGCGCAGGCCATGGAGGCGTTCACGAGCTCCCACATCGGCCAGCCGATGTTCACCCTGCTGGATGGTAAGGTGATCAACGAGGCGACGATCCAGGGGGCGATCTCGAACTCGGGCGAGATCTTCGGCCTACCCAGCCTCGCGTCGGCCCAGCATCTGGCGGTGCTCATCAACTCCGGCGCCCTGCCCGTCGCCCTCACGACCATCCAGGTGCAGGCCGTCTCGGCCACCCTGGGGGCGGCTTCGGTCCACGCCAGCGAGGTGGCGGGCATCCTCGCCATGGTCCTCATCGTCCTGCTCATGGTGTTCTTCTACCGGTTCGCGGGCTTTCTGGCAGACATCGCCCTGGTCCTCTACCTCATGGTGCTTGGCGCCGTGCTCATCGGCCTCAACGCCGTCATCACCCTTCCCAGCGTGGCTGGCGTCATCCTCTCCGCCGGCATCGCCGTGGACGCCAACGTGATCATCTTCGCTCGAGTGCGCGACGAGTTGCGCCTGGGCCGCTCCTTGCCCGCGGCCGTGGAGCACGGTTTCCGCAACGCCCTTCGGGCGATCGCCGACTCCAACGTGTCCACGATCGTGGCCGCCATCGTCCTGTGGTACTTCGGCACCGGCGACGTGCGCGGCTTCGCCCTCACGCTCGGCATCGGCGTAGCCATCTCGTTCGTCACCGCCTACTTCTTTACGCGCATGCTCATCCGCCTCGTGCTCGGCTCCTTCCTGACCGAGAACCTGCGCTTCTTCGTCGGCTACCGCGAACCGGTCGAGAGCAAGGGGGTGGCGTAGATGGCCGTCGCCCGGGGGGCGCAGGCGCCCCTGCCGCCGGCGCCCTACCACTTCGACTTCATGCGCCACCGGCGCGTGTGGTTCGGCATCGCCGTGGGCCTGCTCGTGCTCTCCCTCGCCTCCCTCCTGCTGCAGGGGTTCAACCTGGGGCTGGATTACACCGGCGGCACCCAGATCCAGCTCGCCTTCGCCCACGGCGCCCCCGCGGCGGGCCGGTTGCGCGCCGCCCTGGCCGCGGCCGGCATCGGCAAGTACTCGTACGTCGGCTCCGGGGCGCACGGCGCCTTCCTCACCTTGCCGGCCCTGAGCGAGCCGCGCTACCTCGACGTCGTGCGGCGGCTGGCGGCAGCCGTGCCGGGGCTGAGGGTGGTGCAGCACAACACGGTGGGCGCGGCCGTCGCCTCGGCCATCGTCACCGGCGGCATCAAGGCCGTGCTGGCCGCCGCCGTGCTCATCGTGCTGTACATGGTCATCCGCTTCGACCTGCGCTACGCCCTGACCGGCATCGCCGCCGTGTTCTGGGACGCGGTGGTCACCATGGGCATCGTGTCGCTCCTGCGCATCGAGATCACGTCTGCCTTCATCGCCGGCATCCTGACGATCTTCGGGTACTCGCTCAACGACCGGATCATCATCTTCGACCGGGTGCGCGAGAACATGCAGAGCCGGCGCCGGGGCGAGTCTTTGGGGGAGCTCGTCAACCGCAGCCTCAACCAGACGCTCACCCGGTCGATCATCACCGCCGTCATCGTGGTCGTGGCCATGCTCACGGTCCTCGTCCTGGGAGGCGCCTCGACGCGCGACCTGGCGGCCACGGTGGTGATCGGGGTGGTGTTCGGGGCTTTCTCCTCCATCCTGTTCGCCACCCCCCTGTGGTACAGCTGGGTGGCGCGGGACGAGGCGGCGGGCCGCACCAGCCCAAGCGGAGGCGGCAGTGCAGGCGGACGGACGCCGCGCCGCGGCGGAGCGCGCGGCCCGCGCCGCCCCAGCGACGACGAGGCCCGCGGCATCCGCATCTGAGCATTCGGGGGGGACGGCTACGGACGACGCCCTGCGGGCCCTGGAGCGCAGCCTGGAGCGCGCCACCCTGGACGGGGTCCGGCGCGACCGGCGGGACTTGGCGCGCGAGGCGGTGCCTCCCGGGCGGCGGGAGATCGTGTTCGTGGGCACGGGTGGCAGCCCCATCAACCTCATGCGCCAGGTGAGGGCGACGGGGGGGTTCTACGTGGAGCTGCCGGAGGTCCGGCTGTACGTCGACCCCGGCCCTGGCGCCCTGGTCCACGCCCGCGCCCTCGGGCTGCCCCTGGAGGACCTGGACGCCGTGTACGTCTCGCACGGCCACCTCGACCACTACGGCGACGCCGACGCCATCGTGGAGTCCATGTGCCGCGCGATGTCGGTGCGGCGGGGCCTCCTCTTGGCGCCGCGCTCCGTGTTGGAGGAGGGGCTGGTGAGCGCCTTCCACCAGGGCCGGCGGCCGGACGTCCCCTACCCCGGGGGGCCGCGGGCGCGCGCCCTGGAGGCCGGGCGCGCGGTGGCGCTGGGGGACGGGGCGGTCCTGCACCCCGTACCCGCGCACCACGGCGGGGAAAACTACGGCTTCGTGCTCGAGACGCCGGACCTGCGCCTCGGCTACACGTCGGACACGGGGTACCTGATCGCCTACCGCAACGCGGACGGCGAGCGCGTCAACGTGGAACCGGGGAGGGCGGTGATCGACTTCGAGGCGGCGGAGGACGTGCACCTCGACCTAAGGGCGGCCTTCGCCGACGTGGACGTCCTGGTGGCGAACGTCACCTTCATGAACCATTTCGCCTCCCGCCAGCTGACGGCCATCGGCCTCGGCGACCTTCTCACCGGAAGCCACGTCGGCCAGGCGGTGATCACCCACCTCGACCCGGCCCTCACGGGCGCCGGGGGTGAGGACCGCACGCCTCTTCTGGCCGAGTACGTGGAGCGGGTGAGCGGCGTCCCCACCCTGGTGGCGCGCGACGGCATGCGCCTTCAGCTGCACCCGCGTGGGGGCGGCGTGGCTGCGGCGGCACGCGGCGGTGAGGAGGGGCCGAGGGCATGAGGGCGGAGAACGCGTTGGCGCTGGTGGGGGAGACGCCGCTCGTGCGCCTGGGGCGCGCCAGTCGGGAGAGCGGCGCCCTGGTGCTGGGGAAGCTGGAGGCGTACAACCCTTCGGGCAGCGTGAAGGACCGCGCCGTCCTAGCCATGGTGCGGGCGGCGGAGGAGGGGGGGCGCCTAGCCCCGGGCATGTCCCTCGTGGTGGCGAGCGCCGGCAACCTCGCCTTGTCCGCCGCCGTGGTGGCGGCCGTACGCGGCTACCGGTGTGTGGTGGTGGCGCCCGAGTCGGCGCCGGCGGAGTGGCGCCGGCTGGTGATGGGTCTGGGGGCGGAGGTGGTGGCCACGCCCGCCGCCGACGGCATGGGCGGGGCGCTGCGGCGCGCGCAGCAGGAGGGCCGGGCGCGTCCAGAGGCGTGGGTGCTGTCGCCCTTCACCGACGAGGCGGCGCCGGCGGGCTTCGCGGCCATGGCGGAGGAGATCTGGCGCGACACGGACGGACGCGTGGCGCGGGTCGTGGTCGGGGTGGGGACGGCGGCCACCGCCGCCGGCCTGAGCGCCGCCTTCGCCGCCCGGGGCCGGAGCGTGCGGGTGGTGGGCGTGGAGCCCGCGGAGGCCCCCAACCTCCACGGGGGCGGGGGCCAGCCCCACCGCATCGCGGGCATCGGCACCGGCTTCGTCCCCCCCCACTGGCAGGCCGCCCGCCTGACGGAGAGCGTGGCCGTCTCCTCGGCCGACGCCGTGGCGGAGTGCCGGCGCCTGGCGGCCGAGGAGGGGCTCCTCGTGGGGCCCTCCTCCGGCGCGGTGGTGCGGGCGGCGCGCCTTTGCGCGCGCCCGGGCGAGGTGGTGGTCGCCGTCCTGGCGGACGGGGGCGAGCGCTATCTGGCCCAACCCGGCTACCTGCCGGAGGCGGGGGAAGGGGGAGCGCCGACCCCGGGCGATGGTCCGTAGTACAATGTGCCTGGTTTCCCAAGGCGAGCGGAGGAGAAGCGGTGAGGGCGGAGGCGCTGGCGGCTCGGCTTCGGCGCATTCCCGGGCATCCCCGTCCGGGCGTGACGTTCGTCGACATCATGCCCCTGGTGGGGGACGGGGAGGCGTTTGCGGCCGCCATCGCGGCACTCGACGCCGTCGTGGCCGACCTCTCCTTCGACCTCGTGGTGGCGCCCGAGGCGCGCGGCTTTTTGGTCGGCGCGCCGCTGGCCGTGCGGCGCGGGGTGGGGTTCGTGCCGGTACGAAAGGCGGGGAAGCTGCCGGGACAGACCGTGGGGGCGGCATACGCCCTCGAGTACGGCGAGGACCGGGTGGAGATGCACCGCGACGCGGTGGCTCCCGGTCGGCGCGTCCTGGTGGTGGACGACCTTTTGGCCACCGGCGGCACGGTGGGGGCGGCCATCGACCTGGTGCGCGCCCTGGGGGGCGAGGTGGTGGCGGCCGCCTTCCTGGTCGAGCTCATCGAGTTGGGGGCACGGGCCGGTAGGCTGAACGGGTGCGAGGTGCGCGCCGTCATCCGCACCACCGAGGCGGGGGACGGGGAGTCGGGCGGGGCGCGGTAGCCGCGGGGTTGGCCTGGGGAGGTGGGGCGCGTGGCGGAGGAGACGGAGGCCATGCCGGACGGGCGCGAGCTGGCCCGGCGCATGCGCGCCTACCTGCCCGAGGGGTTCGACGTCTCCCCCGTGGAACGGGCGTACGACCTGGCGGAGCGCGCGCACGCCGGCCAGTTGCGGCTGAGCGGCGAGCCCTACCTGGTGCACCCCGTGGCGGTGGCCGAGATCCTGGTCGGCCTGCAGCTCGACGTGGAGAGCGTGACGGCCGCGCTCCTGCACGACGTGGTGGAGGACACGCCGGTCACCCTGGCCGAGCTGGAGGCGGCGTTCGGGGCCGAGGTGGCCGCCCTCGTGGACGGGGTGACGAAGCTCAGCCAGATCAAGTTCCGGTCGACGGAGGAGGAGCAGGCCGGCAACCTGCGCAAGATGCTCCTGGCCATGGCGCGCGACATCCGCGTCATCCTCATCAAGCTCGCCGACCGCCTGCACAACATGCGCACCCTGCGCTACCTGCCGCCCAGCCGGCAGCGGGCGATCGCGCACGAGACGCTGGAGATCTTCGCCCCCTTGGCCCATCGCCTGGGCATCTCCCAGATCAAGAGCGAACTCGAGGACCTCGCCTTCCGCACCCTGGAGCCCGAGGTGTACGCCTGGCTCAAGGAGCGGGTGGCCGACCGCCGGCAAGAGCGGGAGGCCTACCTGGCGGAGGCCGTCGCCCTTCTCAAGGCGGAGTTGGCGCGCGCCGGCGTGGAAGCCGAGGTGGACGGCCGGCGTAAGAATTTCTACAGCATCTACACGAAGATGCAGCGCGGCAAGGAGTTCGAGGAGATCTACGACCTTCTGGCCGTGCGGGTGCTGGTGCACACGGTGCGCGAGTGCTACGGCGCCCTGGGCGTGGTGCACAGCATGTGGCGGCCCCTGCCGGGACGCGTAAAGGACTACATCGCCATGCCCAAGCCCAACCTGTACCAGTCCTTGCACACCACCGTCGTGGGGCCGCACGGACGGCCGTTCGAGATCCAGATCCGCACGTGGGAGATGCACCGCACGGCGGAGTACGGCATCGCCGCCCATTGGCTGTACAAGGAACGGGCCCGCCCCGAGGCGCTGGACGAGAAGCTCGCGTGGCTCAGGCAGGTGCTGGACTGGCAGCACGACATGAAGGACGCGCGCGAGTTCATGGAGTCGCTGCGGGTCGACCTGTTCTCCGACCAGGTGTTCGTGTTCACGCCCAAGGGCGCGGTCATCGACCTCCCGGCCGGGTCCACGCCCGTGGACTTCGCCTACCGCATCCACACGGACATCGGCCACCACGCCGTGGGCGCCAAGGCCAACGGCCGCATCGTGCCCCTGAACAGCCGGCTGCAAAACGGGGACATCGTGGAGATCATGGTGAACCCCAAGAGCGCCGGCCCCAGCCCCGACTGGCTGGAGTTCGTCCGCACCTCGGGGGCGCGGGGCAAGATCCGCCAGTTCCTGCGCAACCAGAACCGGGCCCAGAAGCTGGAGGAGGGACGGGCCGCCCTGGAGCGCGAGGCGCGCCGCCTAGGACTCGAACCGGGGCGCGTCCTCACCCCGGAGGCCCTGCTGGCGGCGGGCAGGCGGTTTCGGTTCGAGAGCGTGGAGGAGCTGCTCCTGGCCGTGGCGGCGGGAGGCATCTCGCCGGGTCAGCTCCTGCCGCGGCCGGAGCCGGCGCCGCCTCCGGAGGTCGGGCGCGAGGGGCGCGGCTCCCGCCCCTCGGGGGGCGCCGCGGCGGTGCGCGTGGACGGGGTCGACAACCCCCTCGTGCGCTTCGCCCGCTGCTGTCAGCCGGTGCCCGGGGACGAGATCGTGGGCTACGTGACGCGCGGCCGGGGCGTCACCATCCACCGGCGCGACTGCGCCAACGCCGTCGCCCTTCGCTCCGACCAGGCCCGGCTCATGCCCGTGACGTGGGGGGCGCAGGCGCCGGGGCTGCCGGTGGAGCTGGCGGTGCTCGGCACCGACCGGCCGGGCCTGCTCGCGGGTGTGGCCCAGGCCTGCAGCGACCTGCGCATCAACATCTACAGCGCCCAGGCGCACAGCGAACCGGACGGCCGGGCGGTGGTGGAGCTGGTGGTCGAGGTGCGCCACCTGGGCGAGCTTTCCCGCCTGGAGGACCGCCTGGAGCGCCTGCCGGACGTCTACTCGGTGGTGCGCCGCACCCGCCGGGACCGGAGGAGGAACGGGCAACGCGCGCGGTCGTGACGCGGGTGACCCGGGCCCGGGTCACGGTGGAGGGACGCGAGGCGGGGGCGATCGGGCGCGGCCTTCTCGCCCTCGTCGGGGTGGAGCGCGGGGACGGGCCGAGGGACGTGGAGTACGTGGCGCGGCGGATCGCCGGCGCGCGCGTGTTCGACGACGGGGGGGGCGGGCAGACGGACGTGGCGGGGGCGGGCGGCGCGGTGCTCGTGGTGTCGCAGTTTACGCTCCTGGGGGCCCTGCGCCGCGGCCGTCGCCCCGACTTTTTGCGCGCCGCCCCGCGCGCGGAGGCCGCCCCCGTGCTGAGCGCCCTGGTCGAGCGCCTGCGGCGGGAGGGGCTGACGGTGGCGACGGGGGAGTTCGGCGCCCACATGTTGGTGGAATCGGTCAACGACGGGCCGTACACCCTCTGGTTCGACTCCCGCGCCGGGCCGGAGGACGGCGGCCAGGCGGGCGGAAACGGCCGGGAGGGGGCGTCGTGACGTGGTGACGGAGGGGTTTCGCCGCACCCACTGGGCGGGCGAGCTCAGGGCGGGGCATGTGGGCGAGCGCGTCTGGGTGGCGGGTTGGGTCCACCGCAGACGCAACCACGGCGGCCTCGTGTTCCTGGACGTGCGCGACCGCAGCGGCGTGGTCCAGGTCGTGGTTCGGCCCGAGGACGGGGAGGCCTTCGCCTTGGCGGAGGGGGCCCGCCCGGAGACGGTGGTGCGCGTGGTCGGGCATGTGCGGGCGCGCGCCCCCCAGGCGGTCAATCCCCACCTCGCCACGGGCGAGGTGGAAATCGCCGTGGAGAGGTTGGAGATCCTCAGCCGCCCCGACCCTCTCCCGTTCCTGCCCACCGACCGGGGAGTCGACGAGGCGGTACGGCTGCGCCACCGTTACATCGACTTGAGGCGGCCGGAGATGCTGGACAACCTCCGCCTGCGCCACCGCCTCACGCGGGCGGTGCGCCGGGCTCTGGACGAACAGGGGTTCATCGAGGTGGAGACGCCCACCATGACCCGGTCCACGCCGGAGGGGGCGCGCGACTTCCTGGTCCCCAGCCGCCTGTGGCCGGGCCGCTTCTACGCCCTGCCGCAGAGCCCACAGCTGTTCAAGCAGCTGCTCATGGTGGGGGGGGTGGAGAGGTACTACCAGCTGGCGCGCTGCTACCGGGACGAGGACCTGCGCGCCGACCGTCAGCCCGAGTTCACCCAGATCGACGTGGAGATGGCGTTTGTGGAGGCGGCGGACGTGCAGGCGGCGGTGGAGGCGATGATGGCGCGCGTGTTCGAGGAGACGGTAGGCTTCCGCCTCGAGCTGCCGTTGCCGCGCCTGTCCTGGCGCGACGCCCTCGACCGCTACGGCACGGACAAGCCCGACCTGCGTTACGGCCTGGCCGCCGTCGACGTGGGCGAGGCCGCGGCGCAGAGCGGCCTTCCCGTCCTCGCTCGGGCGCTCGCGCAAGGGGGGGCGGTGCGGGCGCTTAGCGTGCCCGACGCCGGCCGGCTCAGCCGCCGCGACCTGGACGCCCTGGTGGCGGCGGGACGGGAGACCGGGGCGGCGGTCGTGGCTTGGATCCGGGAGGGCGACGGTCGGCTCGGCTCCTCCTTTGGCGCCGCCGCGCCGGAGGAGGCCCTCAGCGCCCTCAGGGCGGCGGCGGGCGCCGCGGCGGGGGAGACGGTCCTCGTGGTCGCCGGTCCGCTGGCGGGGGCGCGGGCGGCCGTGGGAGCGGTGCGCGCCGCCGCCGCCCGCCGCCTGGGCCTGGTGCCGGAGGGGCCGACGCCGCCCGCGCTCCTGTGGGTGACCGACTTCCCCCTGTTCGAGGTGGCCGCCGACGGCCGCCTGGAGAGCGCGCACCATCCGTTCACGGCCCCGGCGGACGAGGACCTGCCGGCCCTCCTGGCGGGGGAGGGCGATCCGCGCGCCTTCGGCTCCAAGGCGTACGACCTCGTCCTCAACGGTTTCGAGCTGGGCAGCGGCTCCATCCGCATCCACCGCACGGACGTGCAGGAGGCGGTCTTCCGCCTGCTCGGGATCGGTCCCGAGCGGGCGCGGGAGCGTTTCGGCTTTTTGCTCGACGGCCTTCGAGCGGGCGCCCCGCCTCACGGCGGCATCGCCATCGGCGTCGACCGCCTGGCGATGCTGTTGGCCGGGGCTTCCTCCCTGCGCGAGGTGCTCGCCTTCCCCAAGAGCGCGAGCGGCCTCGACCCTCTCACGGACGCGCCCGCGGCCGTGGATCCCGAGCAGCTGGCCGAGCTGGGCATCGAAGTGCGCCCGCCCGCCGCCGTGTCGGGGGCGGAGGAAGGCCGCTCGCCCTGATCGTTCGGGCCGGCGGGTTCAGCGCACCGTGGTGGGCACCACCAGGTCGACGAGTCCGATGACGAAGGACGCGATGAGGGCGCCCAGGATGGTGACGTGCAGGCCCGGGACCACGAACTGGGTGAGATAGATCACGGCCGCCGCCACGACGAAGCCCACGATGCCGCGGTTGTAGGGCGACACCTTGCGGCCGAACAGGGATTCGATGACGTAGGCGGCGGCCGCGATGACCACCGCCGCGAGCAGCGCCTCCCAGAAGGTGATGCGGCTGAACCCGGGGACGACGTAGCCCACCAGCATGAGGACCACCGCCGACACGACGAAGCGCAGGACGGCGCCGAGGATGCCCATGACCGCCACCTCCGATCCGATCCTCCCTAGTGTGGGGGGAGCGCGGGCCTGGCTATGCACCACCGGCTACCTGCGTTGGCGGCGAGCGTCCCCTTGCGGCTGGCCGCCGGCGCGGCTAGCATGAGGGCGTCGATGGCTCTGCGGTGTGCGTGGTCTTAGCTGTTTTGACCTCAAGCGCATGCCGAGGAAACCTGGCCGCGGCCGCTGGAGCGACGCCCCTACGGGGGAACGCAGAAGGCGGCCGGAGGGTATCCACCTGTCCAGGCAGGTTCAAAACCTCGGGATCACGGCACGGTGGAGCATCGCAAGGGCCGCTGCGGCAGACAGCCGCGGCGGCCCCGCGCGCGTCCGGGCGCCCTCAGGTGGCGGAGGCCGCCGTGCTGCCCCGCCGCTCCCGCAGGGCCTGGGCGAGGGTGGTGGAGCGGCCGGGGGCGGTGGCGGGGTCGGCCGCAGCGGCCGCCAACGCCGTCTCGTCGATGGCCCAGTGGGAGGCGTGCCACAGCACTCGCCCCCCCTGCACGAGGAGGGCTTGGGGCGACTGATGGGCGACGCCCGTGTCGGCGGCGACGGCGTCCGAGACGGCGCGGTCCTCGACCACCAGGACGCGGCAGGGGAGGGGGGCGTCCGCGTCCGCCCCGCCTGCCCAGCGCACGAAGGCGTCGTTGGCGCGGGCGCTGATGGGGCAGCGCGTGGAGTGCTTGAAGATCAGGGCGGGGCGGGGGGAGCGCCACACGCGGCGCCACTCGTCCACGCCGGTGAGGGGAAGGATCTCGGGCACACGGCATCCTCCTCCGGGCTTGGCCGCAGGGGCCGGCCCACAACGCCCATTGTAGCGCACGGAGCGGGGCCGACCCGGGAGGAGGGATGGCGGCGAGGGGGAAGAACAAGCCCCGGTATGGGCAGCATGACGGATCCCGTCCTCGTCGACGTG
The DNA here is from genome assembly GCA_023512375.1 of Bacillota bacterium. Lineage (GTDB taxonomy): Bacteria > Bacillota > Sulfobacillia > JAJZYS01 > JAILZS01 > JAILZS01. Next base: position 10,825 of record JAILZS010000041.1, read on the forward strand.
CCGGAGGAGATCGCAACCCCGAGGCTCCTCTTGCGCTCCCCCCGCCCGGGCGACGGGGCGGCGGTGCACGAGGCGGTGGCCGAGAGCGTCGGGCGCCTGCGGCCGTGGCTTTCCTGGGCGTGGGAGGAGCCGAGCCGGGAGGCGAGCGAGCGCTACACCCGCCAGGCGCGGGCGCGCTTCGACCTGCGCCAGGCGCTCGACTTCTACGGCTACCTGCGGCGGGATCCCAGCCGCCTGGCCTTGGTCGTGGGCCTGCACACGATCGACTGGTCGGTGCCCAGGTTCGAGCTCGGCTACTGGGTGCGCACGGCGCACGAGGGTCAGGGGCTCGTGCGCGAGGCGGTGGGGGCGGTGACGGCGATGGCCTTCGACCGGCTTGGGGCCCAACGGGTGGAGATCCGCTGCGACGCCGAGAACGCGCGCAGTGCGGCCGTGGCTCACGCCCTGGGCTTTGTCCTGGAGGGGCGGCTGCGCCGCCACCGGCGCGACGGGCAGGGGAGCGTGCGCGACACGCTCCTGTTCGCGCGCGTGCGGGAGGATGCCTGAGGGCCCGCCTCCCGCGCCGCGGCTAGGCCGAACGGGCGTCTGGCGGTTTCGCTGGCGCGGGGGCCCCACGTGGGGGTGGGAGGACGGGCTTCGCCTGGTAGGCGTCGTGAATGTGACGCCCGACTCGTTCACGGACGGCGGGCGCTACCTCGACCCCGCCCGGGCGGCCGAGCACGCCCTCCGCCTGGTGGCCGAGGGGGCGGACGCGGTGGACGTGGGTGCGGAGTCGACCCGCCCGGGCCATGTGCCCGTTCCCTGGCAGGAGGAGTGGGAGCGCCTCGCGCCCGCCCTGCGCCGCATCCGGGCCGAGGTGGCCGTACCGGTGAGCGTGGACACGCGCCACGCGGAGGTGGCGCGGCGCGCCCTGGACGCGGGCGCCCAGGCGGTGAACGACGTGAGCGGCCTGGCCGACCCGGCCATGGTCGAGGTGGTGGCGCGCGCCGGGGCGGCGGTGGTGGTCGGCCACTGGCGGCCGCGCCGCGGCGCTTGGCGGCCGCGCACCGTCCGCCGCCACCTGGAGCGGGCGCGCGCCGTCCTCCTGGCGGCGGGGGTGTCGCCGGACGCGGTGGCCCTCGACCCCGGCCTCGGGTTCGGCAAGACGGGGGCGGACAACTGGCGGCTGTTGGCCCATCTCGGCACGCTCACCGGGCTCGGCTCGGCCGTCATGGTGGGGGCGTCGCGCAAGCGCTTCGCCGCCGCCCTGGGCGGCGGAGGCGAAGGGGCGGACGAGATGACCGCCTTCGTCACCCTGTGGGCCGCGCTGGCGGGTGCCGCCATGGCGCGCGTCCACGCCCCCGGCCCCAGCGCCCGCGCCCGCGCCGTCGCCCGCGCCCTGGCGGAGGGGCGCCGCGATCCCGGCGCCTGAGGGTTCGACATGGATGCCCTTGCCACGCCTGACGCGCTCGTGCATGCTATATACATCGCTCATAGCACCAGGTACTAACGCCGGTCGTCGGGGGTGGGGCATGGATCGGATCGACCTTCCGCCGCCGCCCCGGGCGGCGCGGGCGCGGCGGTGCGGGCCGGAGGCGGTGGCGCAGGCGGTGCCGGACGGCGCACGCCTGGCGGTGGGCGGATCGGGGCTGGCGCGCAAACCCATGCGCCTGGTCGCCTCCCTGGCCGAGGCGGGGCGGCGCGACCTCGATCTGTGGACGGGCGTGGGCGGCCTGGAGGTGGACCTCCTCTTGGCGGCTGGGGCGGTGGCGCGCGTCCACGCCGCGTTCGTGGGCCTCGAGGCGCTGGGGTTGGCGCCGGTGTTCCGGCGCCTGAGGGAGGCGGGCCGGGTGGCGTTCGACGAGTGGAGCGAGTGGACCCTCATCGCCGCCCTGCGCGCCGGCGCCGAGGGGGCGCCGTTTGCCCCGGTGCGCGCGGCGCTGGGGAGCGACGTCGCCTCCCTCCACCCGGAGTGGCGGCCCTTCCCCTCGCCCCTGGACGGCGAGCCGCTCCTGGCGGTGCCCCCCGTGACCGTGGACGCGCTCCTCTTGCACGCCGACGTGGCCACGGAGGATGGCCGCGCCTACATCCTGGGCGACCCGCACACGGATCGCCTGTGGGCGCTCGCGGCCGAGCGCGTGTTCGTGAGCGCGGAGCGCGTGTTCGGAGACGGGTGGGAGCCGCCGGGCGGACAGCTGGCGCCGGTGGCGCCGCCCGAGCGGGTGGAGGGCGTGGTGGAGGTGCCTGGTGGCGCGCGCCCGGGCGGCATCGCCCCCTGGTACCGCCCCGAACCGGAGGCGGTGCGGGCGCTCGGCCAGCGCCTCCTCGCGGAGGTGGGGGCGTGAGCGGCGTGGCTGCGGCGGAGGACGCCGTCGCGCAGGCGCTGGCGCTGGCCGACCGCGTGGCCTGCGTCATGGCGCGCCTCACCGCGCGCCTGCGGCCGCCGCCCCGCCTGGTGGGGGGGGCGACGCCGCTTTCCCACCTGGCAGGGTGGCTGGCGCGAGACGTCTACGTCCCCGACCTCGCCGTGCTCGCCAGCCAGGGCCGTCTGGCCCGCGCCCGCCTGGGCTGGTTGGGGCAGGAGGATGCGGCCCTCCTGGCGGTGGGAAGCGGGCGGGTGGCCCTCGACCTGCCCACCATCTTCGCCTACGTGGGGGCGGGGCGGTTCGCCATCTGGATCCAGCCCGCCCAGATCGACCGCATGGGCAACACGAACATCTCCCGCATCGGCCCGGCCGACCGGCCGCACCCCGCGCTGGCGGGCAGCCGCGGCCTGCCGGACGACAGCGTGCTGTTGCCGCACGGCCTCTACTACCTCCCCCGGCAGGGGCCGCGCTCGCTCGTGGAGCGCGTCGATTTCGTCTCCGGGGTGGGCGACCGCCGCCGCCTGCCGGCGGGCAGCCGGGCGCCGGGGCGGCCGGGCTACCTGGTCACCGACCTCGGGGTGTTCGACTTCTCCGGACCCGACGGCGGCCTACGCCTGCGCGCGCGCATGCCGGGCGTGACCCTCCAGGCGGTGCGGGAGGCCACCCCCTTCCCCCTGGATGGGGTCGAGGGGGAGGTGCCGGAGGTCGTGCCGCCCACGGAGGCGGAACGCCGGGCCCTCGCCCGCCTCGACCCCCTGGGGGTGCGGGCGGTGGAGTTCGTGCGCGACGGCGCCGCGGCCGCCGACCTGCGCCGGCGCCTGCAGGCGGCGGAGGAGGAGGCGCTGGCGCCGGCGGCGCGCGCCTACCTGGAGGATCTCGGCCTGAATGCCGGGGAGGGGGTGTAGCGTGCGCGTGCGCCTCGCGTGGGAGGAGGGCCTGGCCCTTCTCGCCTGGTCGCGCCGGGGGCGGCGCAACGCCTTCGACCGGGCGGCCGTGGCCTCGCTCACGGCCGCCCTGGCGGACCTCGCCGCCGTCCCGCCGCCGGCTCTCGTGCTGTGGGGCGAGGGGGGCGACTTCTCGTCCGGGGCCGATCTGACCGACGTGCGGGCGCTGGCCGACGCCGGACGGGAGGAGGCGGTGGCCTACTCCGCCGCCGTCCAGGCCCTCACCCGGGCGGTGGAGGAGATGCCGGTCCCGGTCGTGGCGGCCGTAGAGGGTGCCTGCCTGGGCTTGGGGCTGGAGGTGGCCCTCGCCGCCTCCTGGCGGGTGGCGGATCCGGCCGCCCGCCTGGGCCTGCCGGAGATGCGCCACGGCCTCTACCCCGCCGCCGGCGGCACGCTGCGCCTGGCGGAGCGCGTGGGCGAGGGACGTTCGCGCCGCCTCATCCTGGAGGCGGCGGTGCTGTCCGCCGCCGAGGCGCTTGCCATGGACCTGGTGGAGGAGCTCTCCCCTCCCGGGGGGGCGCTGGCCGCTGCCCGGGCGCGCGCCCGCGCCTTGGCGGCGCCGGGCGCGGCGGCCGTACGCTTTCTCGCCGTGCGGCGGGCCGGGCGGGGCGAGGGGTGGGAGAGGGCGCTTTTGGCGGAGCGGGAGGGCTTCGCCGACCTGGTACGCCGTCCCGAGGTGGCGTCGCGCATCGACGCCTTCCTCGTCGGCCGGCGAAGAGCGCAAGACGCCCCCCGGCCGCCGACCGGGGGGGGAGGTGGCCCGGATCTCGCCTTGGGGGAGGCGCGGCAAGGATGAGCGTGGAGCAGGTGGGCGTGGGCATCGCCGGCATGGGGGCGGTGGTTCCCGAGGTGGTGGTGACCAACCGCGACCTCGAGGCCCGCATGGACACGAGCGACGAGTGGATCCGCAACAAGATCGGCATCGTGGAGCGGCGGTGGGCGCGCGACGACCAGGCGATGACCGACCTCGCCATCCCGGCGGCGCGTCAGGCGATCGCGCAGGCCGGCATCGACCCCCTGGAGATCGAGCTCATCATCGTCGCCGGCTCCAACCACGATTACCTCATGCCGGCTACCGCCTGCCTGGTGCAAGCGGCGATCGGAGCGGACAACGCCGGCGCCCTCGACATCAAGAACGCTTGCAGCGGCTTCGTGTACGCCCTGGGGGCGGGGGCGGCGTTCGTGCAGAACCGGACGGCGGACACCGTGCTGGTCATCGGGGCGGAGATCCATTCGAAGATCATCGACCGCAACGATCGCACCATGGCGCCGTTCTTCGGCGACGGCGCGGGCGCCGTGGTGCTGCGGCGCACCCGGCCCGGCACGGGCATCTTGGCCTCGTTCTTCGGTGCGGACGGGTACAACGCCGACGCCATCATCGTCCCCGCCGGCGGCTCGCGCCGCCCCGTCGACGCCGAGGCCCTGGAGGAGAACGCGCACCTCTGCCGGATGGACGGAAAGCGCGTCAAGACCTTCATCCAGCGCGTCTTCCCCTACGCCATCGAGCAGGCCTGCCGGCGCGCCGGCTACGAGGTGCGCGACCTCGACTTCGTGATCTCCCACCAGGCCAATCTCCACCTCATCCGGGAGGGGATGGAGAACATGGGCCTGCCGATGTCGAAGACCCTCACGATGCTTGAGTGGCTGGGCAACTCGGGCGCGGCGTCGGTGCCCACGGTGCTCAAGGCGGCGGTGGACGAGGGCCGCATCCGGCCCGGAAGCCTCGTGGCCCTGGCCGGCTACGGGGCGGGCCTGGCGTACGGCGCCAACGTGATGCGCTGGCCCGACGCCGCCGACTTCCTGCCCTGAGAGACGGCGACGGAGGGGAGGGCGCGCATGCGGTCGGTGCTGGTGACCGGAGCGACGGGCGGGATCGGGCGCAGCCTGGTCGAGGCCTTCGCCCGCGAGGGGGACAGCGTGGCCATCCACTACCACCGCCAGGAGGCGGCGGCGCGGGAGATGGCGGAGGCGATGGCGCGTGCCCACCCGGGGCAGAGGTTCGTGGCCGTGGGCGGCGACGTGTCCGACCCGGAGGCGGCGGCCGCCTTCGTGGCCGAGGCGGCGACCGCCCTGGACGGGCTCGACGTGCTGGTGAACAACGCCGGCATCAACCGGGACCGCACCTTGCGCAAGGCGGACCTGGAGGTCTGGCGGCAGGTGGTGGACGTCGACCTGTACGGCGTCGTCCACTGCGTCCACGCCGCCCTGCGCTTCTTGCGTACGCCGGGGCGGATCGTCAACGTGGCCTCGATCATCGGCGCCCTGGGCAACTTCGGCCAGTCCAACTACGCCGCCGCCAAGGCGGGGCTGTTCGGCTTCACCAAGTCCCTGGCCCAGGAGCTGGGCGGCCGGGGGATCACCGTGAACGCCGTCGCCCCCGGCTTCGTCGACACCCCGATGACGGCCTCGATGCCCGAGGAGGCGCGGCGGCGCTGGATCGACCGCACACCCCTGGGCCGGTTCGGGCGTCCCGAGGAGGTGGCCGCCTGCGTCGTCTTTTTGGCGTCGCCGGCGGCGTCGTACGTGAACGGCGCCATCCTGCACGTCAACGGGGGCGCCTACTGATGGCCGGGGAGGAGAGGTGGATGTCGGGGGTGGATGGGATGCGGCGCAAGACGGTGCTCGTGACAGGGTCGAACCGGGGCTTCGGGCGGGCCATCGCGCTTCGGCTGGCGCGCGACGGCTACGACGTCGTGGTGCACTGCCGGCGCGACGTGGCCCGCGCCGAGGCGGTGGCGGAGGAGGCGCGCGCCTTGGGGGCGCGGGCCCTGGTGGAGGCGGCCGACCTGGAGGACCCGGCGGCGATCGACCGCCTGTTCGATCGGGTGGCGGCCGAGTACGGGCGGCTCGACGCCTTCGTGGCCAACGCCGCCGCCACGGCGTTCTTGCCCACCCTGGCCATGAAGCCGCACCACATCGACCGCACCTTCGGCCTCAACGTGCGCGGCTTCGTCCTGTCGGTGCAGCGCGCCGTGGCCCTCATGCCGGAGGAGGGCGGGGGGCGCATCGTGGCCATCTCGGGCTACGGCAGCATCCGCTACCTCCCCGGATACGCTGCCATGGGGGCGGCCAAGGCGGCGTTGGAACGGTGGGTGAGCTACCTGGCGGTGGAGCTGGCGCCGCGCGGCATCGCGGTGAACGGCATCAACCCGGGGTGTGCCGACACGGCCAGCGCCGAGGTGTACTTCACGCGCGCCGGCTCGGAACCGCAAGCCGAGGTGGCGCGCCGCACGCCCATGGGGCGCTTGACGCGGGCGGAGGACGTGGCCGGGGTGGCGGCCTTCCTCCTGTCCGACGACGCGGCCTTCATCTGTGGCCAGACGATCGTGGTGGACGGCGGGCTCACCCTGGTCGTGCCGCCGTTCGCCGATGCGGGTACCCTGGAGGACGCGGCCTGGGGGCGTCGGCCGCGCCGGGCGGAGGCCGCCCTGGCCTCGAGCGAGGCGCCCTAGCCCCCGGGGGATGTCGGAGCCAACGCGTGAGGAGGCGGTCGGATGCGCGTCGCCATCGACGCCATGGGTGGGGACAACGCGCCGGAGGCGATCGTGCAGGGGGCGTTGCGCGCCCTGGGGGAGGATCCCGACTTGGAGCTGGTCCTGGTCGGGGTGCCGGCGGAACTGCGGGGCCTGGGGCCGGACGGCGAACGGGTGCGGGTGGTAGCGTCGGGCCCGGCCATCCCGGAGGGGGCTCCGCCGGCGCGCAGCCTCTTGCGCCAGCCCGACGCCTCGGTGGCGGTGACGATGCGCCTTCTGGCGGCGGGGGAGGCGGACGCCGCCGTCACCTTTGGCAACACGGGGGCGGCGCTGGTGAGCGCCGTGCACGAGGTGGGCCTCCTCCCCGGGGTGACGCGATGCACCGTGGGCGAGGCGCTGTTCGCCTTCGCTCCCGAGCGCCTCATCCTCGACCTAGGGCCGTCGGTCGACGTCCGGCCGGCCCACTTGGTGGCGTTTGCCCGCCTGGGGTGCGCGTACCTCCAGGCCTTCGCCGGCGTGGAGCGGCCGCGCGTCGGCATCCTGTCGAACGGGGGCGAGGTGGGCAAGGGCAACCAAGTGGTGAAGGAGGCGACGGCCCTTCTGGCCGCCAGCGACCTCATGTTCGTGGGCCCGGTGGAGGGCCACGAGCTCGTGCAGGACCGCGCCGACGTCATCGTGTGCGACGGGTTCGTGGGCAATGTGCTGGTGAAGTTTTGCGAGGGCCTGGCGGCCGTCCTCGACCACCACTGGCGGCGGGAGACCGGTCGTCCGACGCCGGCGACGAGCCCGTGGGCCAACTTCCGGGCCATCGAACAGCGCGGCGCCGCCCTCCTGGGCGTGCGCCGCCCCGTGGTGCTGGGGCACGGGCGGGCCGGTGCCGACGAGGCCGCCGGCGTGGTGCGGCACGCGGCGCGCCTTCTGCGCGGCGGCTTCCAGCAGCGTCTGGAGGAGGCGGTGCGGGAGCGCTGGCGTGACCCGGAGGGCGCGGACGAGGGCGACCCCGAGGTGGCGGCCGCCGGGCGGTGAAGGCGGTCGAGCGAGGGCGCAGGGAGGGTGGCGGCGGGGGGCGAAGCCCTTGCCGCTACGCCGGGGAAGAGGAGGACGGCCGATGCGCCTTGAGGCCTTCACCACCCGAGACATGGACGGACAGCCCCTGACGGACGCCGACGTCCGGGCCATGGCGCCCGTCTTGCTCGTGCTGTTGCGCGGCTTCGCCTGACCGTACTGCCGGCGGGAGCTCGGGGAGCTCCGGGACCGCTACCCCGACCTTCGGGCGCGCGGTGTGGAGGTGGTGGCCTTCGGGCCGGACGGGCCTAGCGCCTTCCGTGCCTACTTCGCGCGCGAGCGCCTGCCGTTCCGGGGGGTTCCCGACCCCGGGGGGCGGCTTCTCGCCCAGCTGGGCCAGGAGGTGAACTGGCTGAGGCTGGGACGTATGCCGGCCCTTTTGGCCGTGCGCGCCGACGGGGAGGTGGTGCACGTCCACCGGGGGCGGTCCATGCGCGACCTACCCGACGTCGACGCCGCGCTCGCCGCCCTCGGGGTCGGCCCGCCCGCCGGCTAGCGGTCGATCCAGCGTGTCCGCTCGGCCGCCGGTGCGCGCCGGCGGGGAGCGGGCGGAGGGGCGTCGGCGGCGGGCCGCCCGACGTACACCAAGGCGTCGATCTCCTCCTCCGGCGCCAGGCCGAGGGCACGCCGTACGGCGGCGCTGCGAGCCGAGGCGCCGGTCCGCCACATGGCCCTCAGGCCGAGGGCCTCGAGGGCGAGGAGCAGGTTCTCCACCGCCGCCCCGACGGCGAGCCGGTCCTCCGCTGCCGTTACGGGGTCGGCGGCGGGGAGATGGGAGACCACCACCACCGCCGGCGCCCGGCGCCACTTGGCCGCTTCCAGGGGGGCGCGCGCCGGGTCGAGTCGGCCCTGGGCGACGGCTTCCTGTGCCAGGGCGCGGCCGATGCGCCCACGCGCCTCGCCCGACACGACCGTGAAGCGCCACGGCTGGGTGAGGCGGTGGTTGGGGGCGAGCACCGCGTACTCGAGGGCGCGGGCGATCTCCGCCAACGGCGCCGGCTCGTCCGGCGCCAGGCGAGGGTGGCTGCGCCGGGCGGCCAAGGCCTCGAGGACGGCCTCCCCCCGAGCATCCGGACTCCCAGGGGGGTGCGCGGGCGCCGATTCCATCGCCGTCTCCACCTCCCGTGCACCGCGGCCCGCCGCGCCGCGCGCGGGTCCGGGGCAGACGTCCCCCATGGTAGGGCCTGGGGGCCGGGCGGGGCAAGCGCGGGACGGGCGCGGGCGTTGGCGGCCCCCGGGGGCCGTGGTATACTGGACGGGACCGCACGGGTTCGGCCGGTGGGGAGTGGGCGCGTCCCACTCTTTTCCCTGTGCCGTCGGATCGCGGACAGAGCGGGGGCGTGGCATGGCGGAAGGTGCGGGCACCGAGGCTCGCGTCGCCGCGTTGGCCGAGCGGGCGGCGCGCGAGGTGGGGGTGGAGGTGCTCAGCACGCGCCTCACCCGCGGCGGGCGGCGCGCCCGCCTGGTGGTCACGATCGACCGTGCGGAGGGCGTGGACATCGAGACGGTGAGCGACATGTCCCATGCCCTGGAACGTCTCCTGGACCAGGAGGACCCCATCGACGGGTCCTACGTCCTGGAGGTGGAGTCGCCGGGCGAGCGCCGCCCCCTGCGCCTGCCGCGCGACGCAGAGCGCTTCGCCGGCCGGGCGGTGGAGGTGCTGGTGCGCGGAGTCGAGGGGCGGCGGCGGGTGCGGGGCACGCTCCTGGGGGCCGACGCCGCCCATGTGCGCCTCATCCCCGCCGATGCCCCGGACGGGGCGGGAGAGGTGCGGGAGATCCCCCTCGCCGGGGTGGAGGAGGCGCGGCTCATGCCCGAGCCGGCGGCGGCCGAGCGGGCGGGTTCCCGGGGCGGTGCGCGGGGCGCGAAAGGACGGCGGTCATGAACGCGGAGTTCATCCGGGCCCTCGATGACCTGGAGAGGGAGAAGGGCATCCAGAAGGAGGCCCTCCTGGAGGCGATCGAGGCGGCGCTCATCTCGGCGTACCGCCGCAACTTCGGGTCGGCGCAGAACGTCCGCGTGGCGATCAACCGCGACAGCGGCGAGATCCGGGTGTACGCCCTGAAGACCGTGGTGGAGCAGCCCACCGACCTGCGCCTGGAGGCTTCCCTGGCCGAGGCGCGGGAGATCGACCCCACGAAGGACGTGGGCGACATGGTCGAGGTGGAGGTGACACCGCGAGACTTCGGGCGCATCGCCGCCCAGAACGCCAAGCAGGTGGTCGTGCAGCGCATCCGCGAGGCGGAGCGGGGCATCGTCATCGACGAGTATCAGGGGCGCGAGGGCGACATCGTCACGGGCGTCATCAACCGGGCCGAGCAGCGCAACCTCATCGTCGAGCTGGGGCGGGCGGAGGCCGTCCTGCCGGCGGCGGAGCAGATCCCGGGCGAGCCGTACCGCGTAGGGGACCGCATCAAGGCCTACGTCCTGGAGGTGAAGCGGGGACTGCGCGGCCCGGAGATCGTCCTGTCGCGTACGCATCCGGGGCTCCTCCGGCGCCTCATCGAGTTCGAGGTGCCGGAGGTGCACGACGGGCTGGTGGAGATCCGCGCCGTGGCGCGGGAGCCCGGCGTGCGCTCCAAGGTGGCGGTGTACGGCCGCGACCCCCGCGTCGACCCCCTGGGGGCGGTGATCGGCCCCAAGGGAAGCCGGGTGAACACGGTGATCAGCGAGCTCAGGGGGGAGAAGGTCGACGTCATCCCCTGGGACCCCGACCCGGCGGTGTTCGTGGGCAACGCCCTCGCCCCCGCCCAGGTGGAGGGGGTGGAACTCTCCCCCGACGGCAAGTCGGCCCGGGTCACGGTTCCGGCCCACATGCTCTCGCTGGCCATCGGGCGGGAGGGCCTCAACGCCCGCCTTGCCGCGAAGCTCACCGGCGTGCGCATCGACATCCAGGCGGCGGAGGAGGCGCGGGCGTGAAGGGGCCGAGGCCGCGACCCGTCCCCATGCGCCAGTGCAGCGTGTGCGGCGCGCAGCGCCCCAAGCGCGAGCTGTTGCGCATCGTGCGCACCCCCCAGGGCGAGGTGGAGATCGACGAGGGCCCACGCACGCGGCCCGGGCGCGGCGCCTACCTGTGCGCCGCGGGCGCCTGCCTGACGGAGGGGGCGCGTGGGCGCCGTCTGCGCCAGCGCCTGGGGGTGGAGATCCCGGAGGCGGTCAAGGCGGAGCTCATGCGCCGGGCCCAGGCGCCGGCATGAGCGAGCGCCTGCTCTCCCTGTTGGGGGTGGCGAAACGGGCGGGCCACCTGGCGAGCGGCGACCACGACTGCCACAGCGCGGTGCAGGAGGGACGGGCGCGCCTCATCCTCCTGGCGGCGGACGCGGGCGGCGCCACCGTGCGCGAGTTCACCCACCTGGGGGAAAAGTTTGACCTCGCCGTGCGGCGGGTGGAGACGCGCGAGCGCCTGGGCCGGGCGCTCGGCGGGGCGCCGCGGGCGGTGATTGCGGTGACGGAAAGCGGTCTGGCCCGGCTGCTCCTGCGGGAGGCGGACCGGGCGGGCCACGGAGGTGAGTCCACTGGCGGAGGCGCAGAAGACGCGGGTGTACGAGTTGGCGAAGGAGATGGGGCTCGACAGCCGACGCCTCATCGACCTTCTGCGCCGGCTCGGTATCACCGTGCGCAACCATATGTCGACGCTCGAGCCCGAGTGGGAGGAGAAGGTGCGCGCCGTGGTGCGCGGCGGGCCGAGCAACGCGCCGCCGCCGCCTCCCAAGCCACCGGCGCCCCGGCCGGCGGCGCCGCCGGTCCGGCCCCTGCCCGGGGCGCCGGCCCTCAGGGCGGGGGCGCAGCGCGCCGTACGCCCCGGCCTGCCCTCGCCGTACCCGTCCGGCGTGCGACCGCCCATGGCGCGCCCCGGCCTGCCTCGGCCGGGGGCGCCGGGGCCGCGCCCGCCGGCGCCCGCCGCGCGGCCGCCGATGCCCCGGCCGGGCGTGCCGGCCAGGCCGCCCCTCTCCGCCGCGGGCGTCCCGACCCGGCCGGTCCCGTCCTCGCCCGCGGTCCGGCCCGCGCCCACCGGTCGGGAGGCGCCAGCGCCGGGCGCCAGCGCCTCGGCCACGGC
>JAILZS010000004.1 GCA_023512375.1 Bacillota bacterium
AATCAAGCAAACGCGGAGGGGGTGGGATTCGAACCCACGAGGGCTTGCGCCCTAGCGGTTTTCAAGACCGCCGCCATCAGCCGCTCGGCCACCCCTCCCCAAACTCCTCCGTGGCGTACCGTCAGCTGCGCACCGCCCGGTCGGCCGGGGCGATCTCCCGCACGCCGCCCATGTACGGCCACAACACTTCGGGCAGGCGCACGCTCCCGTCTTCCTGCCATCCCTGCTCGAGGAGGGCGGCCAAAGCCCTGCCCACCGCCACCCCCGATCCGTTGAGCGTGTGGACGTGCTGCACCCTGCCCTCTTCGTCCCGAAACCGGATCCCCAAGCTACGGGCTTGGAACGCCTCCACGTTGGACACCGACGAGATTTCTCGGTAGCCACCGCTCCCGGGCAGGAGCACCTCCACGTCGTACGTCTTGGCCGAGCTGAAGCCGAGGTCCCCGGCCGCCAGCGCGACGACGCGATGGGAGAGCTGCAGGGCCTCGAGAACGGACTGGGCGTCGCGCGTCATGGCCTCAAGCACGTCGTACGACGTCTCGGGCCGGCACAGGGTCACGAGCTCCACCTTGTCGAACTGGTGCTGTCGGATGAGGCCGCGGGTGTCCCGGCCGGCCGCCCCCGCCTCCGAACGGAAACAGGCGCTGTAGGCCACGTAGCGAATCGGCAGCGCCTCATGGGAGAGGATCTCGTCGCCGTGATAGGCGGTGACCGGGATCTCCGAGGTGGAGATGAGGTAGCGGTTGTCGGTCGTCACGAACATGTCCTCGCGGAACTTGGGCAGGTGCCTTGTTCCCCACAACGTCTCCTCCCGCACCAGGTACGGGGGAAGGATCTCCGTGTAGCCGCGGGCGGCGTGATGGTCGAGCATGAAGTTGGCCAGGGCGCGTTCCAGGCGGGCGCCCAGTCCCCGGTACACGACGAAGCGGCTGCCCGACACTTTGGCCGCCCGTTCGAAGTCGAGCAGGCCGAGGCGTTGGCCGATCTCCCAATGCGGCAGCGGGACCTTGGCCGGTACGCCGATGGGCGGGGCGTCGTGCCGGCGGACCTCGACGGCGTCGCCCTCCCCCCCCGAGGGAACGCTCGGGTGGGGGACGTTGGGAAGCTCCAGGAGGAGGGCGCGTACCCGCTCCGCCTGCTCCGCCTGCAGGCTCTCCAGGCGCGCCATCTCCTGCGACATGTCCTTGACGCGGGCGATCGCCGCCTGCGCGCGCGCCTCGTCGCCCTCGCGCCGGGCGAGGGAGACGGACTGGGACAGGGTGTTGCGTTCCGCGCGCAGGCGTTCGAGCGCCGCAAGCGCGCTGCGGTGCTCCGCGTCCGCCCGGAGAAGGGCATCCAGCCGGTCAGCGTAGGCCGCGTCGCGCCGCACCAGGGCGCTCCGGATCGGCTCCGGGTCCTGGCGCACTCGCCGGATGTCCAGCAACCGAGCCACCCCCGCACTCGCGCGCCCGTTGGGGCGCCGCCGTAGTGCGAGTGTACCATAGCGTCCGCCGTGCCCGTCCCGGCCGGCAAGCGAGCGCCCGCACCTCCAACCGCACCTCGCCCTCCGGCGCCGCCGCCCGGTGCAGGCGGACGACGAGGGTGTCGCCCGGCCCGAGGTCGTAGGCGGCGCACAAGGCCTCTGCCCAGGGCATCGTGGCGAGGCGGACCGCCGCCGCCAGTCGCCGCCGCAGTTTCACCGTTCTCCCCCCGCGCTAGGATGCCCTCACCGCAGACCCACCCTCTATGGGCGTTTCGCCCTCCCCACGGGCACCCTACCTGGGAAGGCCACGGCTGGCGGCGGCACACCGGCACGTCCCCGCAGGTATCCGCAAGGGGAAGTCGAAAGGTCGCCGCAGTCGGAAGGCGACGGGAGGGTGGCATGTGGCGGAGTCGCTGTTGCGCCGCGCCCTGCTCCTCGGCATCGGCGCCTTGAGCTGGAGCCGGGAACGGGCCGAGGCGCTGGTCGACGAACTCGTCGGGCGCGAAGACCTCGACGCCGGCGCGCGAGAGAGCCTGGTGCAAGCCCTGATGGAGCGCGGACGGCGGGACGAGGAGAACCTTCGGGCCTTCGTGTCCGAACAGGTGGCGCGGGCCGTACGCACGCTGCCCGTGGCCACGAAGGAGGATCTGCGCCAGCTCGAGGAGCGGCTGCGGGCCGAGATGGCCGCTTGGCGGAAGGCGGGGCCGAACGGGGAGGACTAGGCGCGGTGGCGGTGCAGGACCGCTGGCGGCGCCTGGTGCGCTACCGCCGCATCGCGCAGCTCGTGCTCACACACGGCCTGCGCCTGGCGGCGCGAGAGGCCTCACCCGGACGCCTCTGGGCCCTCGTGCGCCATCGATCGGTACCGCTGGACACGGGCGTCCGCGTCCGCCGCCTGCTCGAAGACCTCGGCCCCACGTTCGTCAAGCTGGGGCAGCTTCTCTCCACCCGGCCGGATCTCGTGTCCGCCGACATCCTGCGCGAGCTCGAGCACCTGCAGGACCACGTCCCGCCCGAGCCGGCCGCAGCCGTCCGGCGCGTCGTGGAGGGCGAGCTCGGCCAGAAGGTGGAAGAGCTCTTCGCCTCGTTCCGGTGGGAGCCGATCGCCGCAGCCTCCCTGGGCCAGGTCCACGCCGCCACCCTCCCCGACGGCAGCCATGTGGTCGTCAAGGTGCAGCGGCCCGGCGTGGAACCGACCATCCAAGCGGACCTGGCCATCCTGGGCGATGTGTTGCGGTTGCTCGGCCGCGCAGCCAACCTTCGCGACCTCTACGACCCCGAGGCGCTCGTCGACGAGTTCGCGCGCGGTCTCAGGGCGGAGCTCGACTACGCGCGCGAAGGGCGGAACGCCGAACGCCTGCGGTCGCTCCTGCCGCCGGGGGCACGGGTGGTCGTGCCGCGCGTCATCTGGCCCTACACCCGCCGCCGCGTCCTCACCCTGGAGGCGATCGAAGGGCTCAAACCGACCGATCCCGAGCGCCTGCGCCAGGCCGGCCACGACCCGTCGGACGTCGCCCGCACCCTCGCCCGCGCCATCCTCCACATGGTCTTTCACGACGGCTTCTTCCACGCCGACCCCCACCCCGGCAACGTGGCGGTCCTCCCGAACGGCCGCCTCGTCCTGTACGACTTCGGCATGGTGGGCCGTCTCACCGAGGACATGCGCGAGGCGTTCGGCGACCTCTCGGTCGCGCTCCTGCGCGGGGACACGGAGGCGGTGGTGGATGCCGTCGTGTCCTTAGGCGCCCTGCCTCCCGACCTCGACCATACCCGCCTCGTGCGCGACGTCGAAGAGCTCAGGGACCGGTACTATGAGGTCCCCCTGCGCACGCTCAACATGGGGCAGATCGTCCAGGACATCTTCGGCCTCGCCTACCGTCACCACATCCGCATCCCCACCGATTTCACCCTCCTGGGCAAATGCCTTGTCACCCTGGAGGGTGTCATCCAGACCCTCGACCCGGACCTGAGCATGGTGGAGCTCGCACGCCCGTTCGGCACCTCCCTCATGCGCCAGCGCCTCTCGCCGAACCGCCTGGCCGCCAAGACGCGCCGTCAGGCGCGGACCCTGCTTGAGGCGGTCGACTCGGTGCCGCGCGACGCAGCCCGCGTCCTGTCGTTGCTCGCCCGTGGCCGCCTGGTCGTGCGCTGGGCGACCGAAGGCGACGAGCGCCTGGGGCGGCAGGTGGCCCGTTCGGCCCGCGCCGCAGTGCTGGCCGCGGCCGGCTTGGCGGCGGCCGTGCTGGCAGCCGTCGCCCTTTTGGCGCGCGCCGTCCGGCCGACCGTGGTGCCGTCCGACACGCCCTCCCTTCTCCTCGCCGCCCTGAGCGCCGTGCTCTTCTGGCTGGCCGCGCGCAACCTCTGACCCCCCAGACACCTCCGCCCGCCGCCCAGCGCCGTCCGCCGGGACGGCGCGCGTTGACGGTGCGCGAAGGGGGGGAGTAGCATCGATGCGATGGGGGAGCGATCGGAGCGGGCAAGGAGGGTGCGTCCGTGGCTGACGAGGGTACCTTTCGCGTGAAGAGCGGCCTGGCCGAGATGCTCAAGGGCGGTGTGATCATGGACGTCACCACGCCCGAGCAGGCGGAGATCGCCGAACGCTCCGGCGCCGTGGCCGTCATGGCGCTGGAGCGCGTCCCCGCCGACATCCGCGCGGCCGGAGGGGTGGCGCGCATGGCCGACCCCGCCGTCGTGCGCGAGATCCAGAAGGCGGTTTCGATCCCCGTCATGGCCAAGGCCCGCATCGGCCACTTCGTGGAGGCCCAGATCCTCGAGGCCCTGGGTGTCGACTACATCGACGAGAGCGAGGTCCTCACCCCGGCCGACGAGCAGTACCACATCGACAAGCGCGCCTTCAAGGTGCCCTTCGTGTGCGGCGCGCGCAACCTCGGCGAGGCGTTGCGCCGCATCGCCGAGGGTGCGGCGATGATCCGCACGAAGGGCGAGGCCGGCACGGGCAACGTCGTCGAAGCGGTGCGGCACATGCGCACCATCCAGGCCGACATCCGCCGCGTCTTGGCCACGCCCGACGACGAGCTTCCCACCCTGGCGAAGGAGATGGGGGCGCCCCTGGAGCAGGTGCGCGAGGTCAAGCGTCTTGGCCGCCTGCCGGTGGTGAACTTCTCGGCCGGCGGGATCGCCACGCCCGCTGACGCGGCGCTCATGATGCAGCTGGGGGCGGACGGCATCTTCGTGGGCAGCGGCATCTTCAAGTCGAAGGACCCCGAGGCGCGCGCCCGCGCCATCGTGCGGGCGACCACCCACTTCAACGACCCGGAGGTGCTGGCGGAGGTGTCGGCGGGCATCGGCGAGGCCATGCCCGGAATCGAGATCGGCGCCATCCCGGCCGCCTCTCGCCTGCAGGAACGTGGCTGGTAGCGCCCCTCTCGTCGGCATCCTGGCCCTCCAGGGGGCCGTGCGAGAGCACGCGGCGGTCCTCCAGGACCTCGGAGCGCGGGTGCGCGGTGTGAAGCGGCCCTCCGACCTCGAAGGGCTGTGGGGCATCGTCCTGCCGGGCGGGGAGTCCACGGCCATCGGCTTGCTCATGACCGAATACGGTCTGAGGGAGCCGCTGCGGTCCGGCTACCTGCCCACCTTCGGCACCTGTGCGGGCATGATCCTCATGGCGCGCCGCATCGAGGGGGGCGAGCCCCCTTGGTTGGGCATCCTCGACGTGGCGGTGGCCCGAAACGCATACGGGCGCCAGCGCGAGTCGTTCGAGGCAGACCTCGAGGTGGGCGGGATCGGCCAGGTGCGCGGCGTGTTCATCCGGGCGCCGTACGTCACCGAGGTGGGGCACGGCGTCGAGGTGCTCGCCCGGGATCACGGCGGGCACGCCGTGGTGGTGCGCCAGGGCCCGCACCTGGCCACCGCCTTCCATCCCGAACTGGCGGGCGAACATCGCCTCCACGCGGCCTTCCTGGCCGGCCTGGACGGCCCGGCGCAGGCGCCGGTCGGCGCCGTTGCGGGCTGAGGCCGGCCGTCAGGATACGCGCCGGAGGCGGCCGACACGGCCGCCTCCGGTCTCGTTCCCGGCTCACCCCCCCAGGAAGGGGTTGAACTCGCGCTCCTCGCCCACTGTGGTGGCGCGCCCGTGTCCGGGGAAGATGATCGTGCCCTCCGGCAGGGACAGGAGGGCGGTGCGGATGGACCGCATCAGCGAGTCCGGATCGCCGCCGGGCAGGTCCGTGCGCCCGACCGTGCCGGCGAACAGGGTGTCGCCGGTGAACACCGCCCCCGTCTCGCCCAGGTCGGGCACGTGGTATGACAGGCCGCCAGGCGTGTGCCCGGGGGTGGAGAGCGCGACCACTCGGGAGGAGCCCAGCGCCATCATCCAGCCACCTTCGATGGGCCGGCTCTCGACCCCGTCCAATCGCACCTCGGGCACGCCGGCCGCGGTCAGGGCGGCGCTCAGGTTGCGGGCCGGGTCGAAGAGCCAGGTCTGTTCGGCCGCGGGCACGCACAGCACCGCCCCCGTGGCGGCCTGAACCTCGCGCGCGCCGCCGATGTGGTCGAAATGGGCGTGCGTGCACACCAGGGCGCGCACCCGCCAGCCCTCCTCCCGCAACCGCGCCAGGAACGGAGCCGGATCCTGGCCGGGATCCACGACCACCGCCTCTCGCGTCACCTCGTCGGCGACAAGGTAGGCGTTGGCCATGAGGGGCCCGAGCGGCACTCCCCAGGCGAGGAGACGGGCCTGCCGCCCTGCCGTCACTCCTCCCCGCCCTCTTCGTCCGGCACGGCGGCGATCGCGCTCACGCGGTCGTCGCCCCCGAGGCGCATGACCCGCACCCCGTGCGCCCCACGGCTCTGCTCCGCGATCTCGGCGCTGGGAGTGCGGATGAGCACGCCCTCGCTGGAGATGAGCATGACGTCGCGCGGTCCGTCCAGCACGAGGATGCCCGCCACGGCGTCGTCGGCGCGAAGGCCGATGAGCCTCACGCCGACGGCGCCGCGGGCGGTGCGGCGGTAGTCGGCGAGCGGCGTCTGCTTGCCCATGCCCGCCTCGGTGACGGTCAGCACGCGCCCTCCCCGCACGCCGGCGGCGGACGCCACCACCTCGTCGCCGGCGCGCAGGCTGGCACCGCTCACGCCCCGCGCCGACCTCCCCATCCGCCGCACCTCGGAGGAGACGAATCGCACCAGCTGGCCGCGCCGAGTCGCAAGCAGGACCTCCTCGTCCTCCCGCGTCAGATGGACGCCGACCAGGCCGTCCCCGTCCTCCAGGCCCATGGCGATGAGGCCGTTGCGCCGGACGTTGGCGAACTCGCTCAAGGCGGTGCGCTTCACCCGCCCGCGCCGGGTGACAAACATGAGGTCGACGTCCTGCGGCGGCTCTCCGGGCGGCAGCGGGATCACCGCCGTGACCTTCTCCCCCCCTGCCAGGTCGAGGAGGTTGACGATCGCGGTACCGCGGGCACCCCGCCCCGCCTCGGGCAGGCGGTGCACCCCGAGCCGGTAGGCGCGGCCGCGGTCGGTGAACACCAGGAGGCTGTGGTGGGTGGTGGTCACGAACAGGTGCTCGACGAAGTCCTCCTCGCGCGCCCTCGCCCCCGTGACCCCCCGGCCGCCCCGGCGCTGGGTGCGGTAGGCGGCCAGCGGCTGGCGCTTCACGTACCCGAAGTGCGTGAAGGTCACCACCACGTCCTGGGAGGGCTCCAGGTCCTCCTCCCCCTCCTCGTCCTCACCCAGGACGTCGACGATACGGGTGCGCCGCTCGTCCCCGAACTTCTCCGCCACCTCCCGCAGCTCCCGGCGCACGATCTCCCGCACGCGTCCCTCGTCCGCCAGGATGGCCCTGAGATCCGCGATGGTGGCCACCAGCTCGCGGTGCTCCGCCTCCACCTTTTCCCGCTCCAGCGCCGTGAGGCGTTGCAGCCTGAGGTCCAGGATCGCCTTGGCCTGCGCCTCGCTCAGGGAGAAGCGCTCCATGAGCCCCTGCCGCGCCGCCTCGCCGTCGGGCGACTGCCGGATGAGCCGGATGACCTCGTCCAGGTTGGCGAGGGCCACGAGCAGGCCCTCTAGGATGTGGGCCCGCTCCTCGGCTTGGCCCAGGTCGTACTCCGTGCGCCGGCGCACCACCGCCCGTTGGTGGTCGGCGTAGACGACCAGAGCCTGCTTGAGCGACAGAAGGCGCGGCCGGTTGTCCACCAGCGCGAGCAGGATCACCCCGAAGGTGTCCTGCATGGGCGTCAGGCGGTACAACCGGCGGAGGACGGCACGGGCGTTCGCGTCGCGCCTGAGCTCGATGACGATGCGCAGGCCTTCCCGGTCGCTCTCGTCCCTCAGGTCGGTGATGCCCTCGATCCGCCGCTCCCGCGCCAGCTCGGCGATGCGCTCGACCAGGCGCGCCTTGTTCACCTGGTACGGCAGCTCGGTCACGACGATGCGGGGGTGGTGTCCGTCGCTGTCGATGCGGGCCACGGCCCGCATGACGATCGACCCCCTACCCGTACGGTAGGCCTGCTCGATGCCCTCCCGCCCGATGATCAGGCCTCCGGTGGGGAAGTCGGGGCCCCGCACGACCGCCATGAGTTCCTCGTCGCTCACGTCGGGGTCGGCCAGGACGCGGTCGACGGCGTCCGCCACCTCGCGCAGGTTGTGGGGCGGGATGTTGGTCGCCATGCCGACGGCGATGCCGGCCGAGCCGTTCGCCAGGAGGTTGGGGAAGCGCGCCGGGAGGACGAGGGGCTCCTCCTCCTCTTGGTCAAAGTTCGGGCCGAAGTCCACCGTCTTCTTGTCGATGTCGCGCAACATCTCCAAGGCGATGCGCGCCTGACGCACCTCCGTGTAGCGCGGAGCCGCCGGAGGGTCACCGTCTACCGACCCGAAGTTGCCGTGCCCGTCGACGAGCGGATAGCGGGTATTGAACGGCTGCACCAGCTTGACCATCGCATCGTAGATGGCGGCGTCGCCATGCGGGTGGTAATGGCCCATGACGTCGCCCACCACACGCGCAGACTTCACATAAGGTTTGTCCGGCGCGTGGCCCATGGCGTGCATGTCGTACAGGATGCGGCGCTGCACCGGCTTGAGACCGTCCCGGGCGTCGGGCAGGGCGCGCGCCACGATTACGCTCATCGCGTAATCGATGTAGGCGCGCTTCATCTCCTCCTCCAGGTTCACCACCCGGATGTTGCCTGGGTCTACCGCCATCGCCGCACTCCCCTCATAGGCCCACGTCGCCCGGGCGCCCCGCCCGGCGGCGCGCCGCTCGTCCCCAACCAGAGTAGACGCCGGGCTCTGCGGCCGCAACGTCCCGCCCTGCCCTGGGCCGCGCGGATGCATCCGCGGGCGTGCGGCTGCCCCGCAAACTGATAGTCAGGAACGGTCAAGCCTGGCCGCGGCGAGGGCAGCTTGGCTGTATGACCGTTCCTGACCATTCTGGTACCGGAATCCACCTGAGCGGAAAGGCGAGGTGTTGCCCATGCGCACGACGTTGAACCCCCTGCGCGAGATGGACGAGTTGGCCCGAGCCGTATCGCGCCTGTTGGGCGAGCCGGTGGGTGCGGTCGGAGGCGAGCACGCCATCCCCGTCGACCTGTTGGAGACGGACGAGGAGCTCGTCGTGCTCGCCTATCTGCCCGGCGTAAGGCGCGAGGACGTGGCGGTGGAGGTCGAGGGCCGCGTCCTCTCCCTCACCGCCCGGCGCGAGCTGACACCGGTCGAGGCGGGCGAGTTCCTGCACCTGGAGTCGGCATACGGATCCATGACCCGGCGCATCACCCTGGGCGAAGGGGTGCGGCCGGATGCCATCACGGCCGGCTGGCGCGACGGCGTGCTCACAGTGCGGGTGCCCAAGGCCGACGCCGTCAAGCCGCGGCGCATCCCGGTCGCCGACGAAGGCGGGAGTCCCGACCCGGCGAACGCCGCCTGACGACGCGCGGACCGGGCGATGAGGCGCGCGCCGGCGGCGGGGGCGTTCCCCCTCGCCGCCGGCCCTTCCCTTGGCACCGGTGCGCCCGACCTAGCGCGGCGGCAGCGAGGTGGGCACGTCGCGCCGCGGCCTGGGCCCGAAGGCGGGCGCGGACGCGCCGCGCTCGGCGAGAAGGCGCATCGTCTCCTCCACCGCCCTCTCCAACTGGGCGTCGCGGCCGCGCCCAAAGTCCATGGGGGGATCATCGACCACGATATCCGGGTCGACGCCGTGGTTCTCCACCCCCCAGCCGGCGTCGCGGAACCAGAAGGAAAACTCCGGTTGGGTGGTCACCGTGCCGTCCACCAGGGCGCGTTCGCCGCTGATGCCGATCACCCCACCCCAGGTGCGCGTGCCGATCAGGGGGCCCAGCCGGTAGAGCTTGAAGGCGTGGCTGAAGATGTCGCCGTCCGAGCCCGCGCTCTCGTTCGTCAGACAGACCAGTGGGCCGCGCACGGCGTCCTCGGGGTAGGGCTCCGGTGGGCCCCAGCGCGGCTGGTCGTAACCGACGATCTCCCGCCGAAGGCGTTCGATGAGCAGTTGCGAGACGTGGCCGCCGGCGTTGAAGCGCACGTCCACCAACAGGGCGTCGCGCTGTGCCTCGGCCAAGAAGCCGCGGTGGAATTCGCTGAACCCGCGCGCCATCATGTTCGGCACGTGCACGTAGCCCACCCGTCCGCCGCTTACGCGGTGGACGAATTCGCGGTTGGCCTCCACCCATTCGCGGTAGCGCGCCTGGGTCTCGCCCCGAAGGGTTCGCACCGTGACGGCGCGCTCACCCCCGGGGGCGGCAAACGTCAGGCGGACCTCCTGGCCCCCGAGGTTCTCCAGCGCCTCCCCGGGGGTGAGAGAACGGTCGAGGCGGCGGCCGTTGACGGCGAGGAGGACGTCTCCCTCGGCGGCGTTCACGCCCGGCGCCCGGAGGGGCGAGTCCTGCTCCTCGTCCCAGGTGTCGCCGCGCACGACTCGGGTCACACGGTACCCGCCCGTCGCCTCGTCGTAGGCAAACTCCGCCCCCAGGTAGCCGCGGGCGCGGCGCGGGCGCGCGGGTTCCGCTGCCGGCCACACGTAGGCGTGCGACGTCCCAAGCTCGCCCTGCATCTCCCAGATGAGGTCGTACAGCTCCTCCCGGGTGGCCACCCGCGGCAGAAGGGCGGCGTAGCGTTCGTACATTTCCTCCCACGCCACGCCCGACATGTCCGGGTCCCAGAAGTGGTCCCGCATGTTGCGCCAGGCCTCCGCCAGCATTTGGCGCCATTCCGCCGCGGGGTCGACGCGTACCCGCACCCGCTCCAGGTCGATCCACCCGCTCTTGCGCCCAGGCTCGGCCGACTCGCCGCCTCCCTGCCCGCGGCCGGATTCGTCGACCTTCTCGCCCGCGCGCACGACGCGTAGGCGGTCGCCGCTGCGGTAGGCGAGGGTGCGCCCGTCCCGCCCCAGTCGGATGTCGCTCACGCCGTGCACCACGACCTCGCTTGTGCGCTCCTTGAGGTCGTACACCCACAGCTCGCCCCGGCCGCCCTCCTCCCCGCCGTCTCCCTCCAGCTGGCCTCGCACGGGGAAGTTGGTGAAGAAGACCTTCTCGCCTCCGGCCGCGATCTGACGGTACAACCCTTCGGGCAGGGGGAAGGCGAGGACCCGATCCTCGATGCCGTCGAGATCGACCTCCACCGCGGGGGGCTCCCCCTTGGCGCCTTCGCCATCGCCTGCACCGGCCTTGGCGCCCGCCCCCTCATCGACGAGGGGGCGGGGCGGGGCGAGGAAAGGGTTGGCGAGGTCCCTGCGCAGGGTGACGAGGTAGGGGCGGATGCCGCGGGGAAAGGACATGGCGAACATGAGGCTGTCGTACGCCGGGTCGTAGACCCGGGCGGAGAGGAAGTACAGGTAGCGGCCGAGGGGGTCGAAGGCGGGTGCGAAGTCTTCCAGCACCGGCCGGGTGATCGTGGTGGCGGAACCGGTGCGCGTGTCGAACAGGCGGATGGCCCGCGTCTTGCGGCTGTCCGGGAAGCTGTAGGCGAGATAGCGGCCGTCGGGGGACCAGGCCAGATCGCGCACGCGGCCGAACGCGCTCCGGTCCGCCACCTGGGCGCGTCCGCTCTCCAGGTCCACCAGCATGACCTCCATCCGCTGGTTGGTAACCGCCGCGGTGCGGCCGGTGGGCGAGAGCGTGAGCTCGTACACGCGCCCCAGCTCGCCTTCGGCCAGGCGCCGAACCGGGCCGCCGTCGACGGCGTGCACTTCGACCGCCTCTGCCCCACCCTCGTCCGACACGACGGCGATGCGCCCGCCGTCCGGCAAGTACGTGGCCAGCCGGTAGTGCACGCCCTGTGCGCGACCCAGCTGCACCGCCGGGCCCTCCCAGTTGCCCATGAGGAACGGCTTACCCCGGATCGTGAGGGCGAGCGAGTGCCCCTGCGGGTGGAGGTCGTACGCCGTCAGGTGGGCGGCCGGTGGCACGAAGCGGGGAGCCCGGGCCGGCGCCGGTCCGCTCCAGTCGACTTCCACACGGCGGGCGGCGCCGTCGGCCGGGTCGAAGACATACAGGTCGCCGCCGCAGTGGTAGACGATGCGCCGCCCGTCGCTGGCGGCGTTGCGCGCGTAATGGCGCACATGGTCGGTGTGGCGCCGCACGTCGGTGCCGTCCGGCCGGCAAGAGTACAGGTTGCCCACACCTTCATGCGCGCTCAGGAAGTACAGCCGGTCGCCGACCCACATGGGCGACTCCTGATCGCCCTCCAGTCCCTCGAGGCGCTGGAAGGTGCCCGCGCCCTCGGCGTCGATCCAGATCTGTCCGGCCGTGCCGCCCCGATAGCGCTTCCAATAGGCGTACTCGCGAAAGTTGCGGCGCCCGACGGCTACGGCTCCACCAGGGGAGAAGGCGATGTCCGTGCCGCGCCCGTAGGGTAGGGCCTGGGGTTCACCCCCTTCCGGGTCGAGGGCGAACAGGTAGGGGACGCGTGCGAACGGGCCACGGGCGTCCGTAGCGATCGCCAACCGCCCGTCGGGCAGAAAGCCGGCCACCTCGGTCGCCCCCCCGAGGTGCGTGAGCCGGCGTGCCGGACCCCCGTCCAGCGGGATGGCGTAGACGTCCTCGCCCCCATCCTCCCGCACGCTGAAGAACACCCGTCGCCCGTCGGGCGCCAGGCGCGGCCGGCGCGGGGGGCCCGACAGCACGGACAGGCGGCGCGCCCGCCCCCCGTCGACCCCGACTGCCCAAAGGTCGTCCTCCGCCACGAACACCACGGTGTCGCCCCAGATGCAAGGAAACCGATAGTACCCGTCGCCCACGCTACGCGCCTCCCGCCCCGTCGGTACTGCAGCGGCCCCTACCCCCGACCGCCGCCGTCGCTGCCGGAAACCTCTTCCTTGAGCACCTGGGCTTCCCCTTCCACGAGAAGCCGGCCAACCGCGTCGACGCACTCGGTGCGCAACCACAGCATGCGCCTGCGGGCGCTGCGTCGGACGACGGTGACGCTGGCCAGAACCTCCTCGCCCACGTATACCGGGCGGGCGAAGCGCAAGCTCTGGCGCAGGTAGATCGTGCCCGGCCCGGGAAGCTCCATCGCCAACAGGCGGGAGAACAGCCCGGCTGTGAACAGCCCGTGCACCACGGGGCGGCCGAACCGCCCGCGCGCCGCGGCCGCAGAGTCCACGTGCAGCGGGTTGAGGTCGCCGGTAAGGCGGGCGTACGCCTGCACGTCCTCCCAGCGGAAGGTGTGGCGTGCCTCGGCCCGACGGCCGACCGGATAACGCTCGAGCCACGACCGCATGCGCTCGTCTTCGACCATGCTCGTCCTCCCTCGCGCCCCGCCCGGCCCGCCCCAATCTTGCCCAAGTCCTGTGCTAGGATGGGGCCACTTCGGGAGGTGGGGCCGTTGTCGACCGCCGCACGCCCTCGTGCCATGCGCCGGGTGGCCGCCGCCGCGCTGCTCGCCATCCTCTGGGCCGTCGTCCCGGGCGGCGCCGTCGGCGCCCGGGCCGCCGCTGCCGGCCCCTCTCTCTACGGCCAGGTGGTGGCGGTCGGTCCCCAGGCCTTGGTCCTCGCGCTGGGCAACGGCAACTGGGTGGCGGTGAACCTCGCGGCGACGACGGTGCTGACCTCCCAGGCGCCGGGTGTGGGGCCCATCGCCGACGGCGACTGGGCCCTGGTCGCCTATGCGGTGCAGCGCCAGTCCCTACGCGGCCTTCAGGCCATGTGGCTCGTGGCGCGCTCGGTCACGTACGCCCCGACCCCCTTCGTTGCCGGCGTCCAGAACACCCATATCGCCGGCACCGTCACCGCCCTGTACGCAGGCGGCGGCTTCGCCGTCGCCACGGGAAGCGGCACATGGGTCGTGGCCGTCACGCCCGCCACCCAGGTTCGCCTGGGCGCCACCCCCGCCAGCCTGGCCTTCCTGCAGGTGGGCGACGCGGTGCAGGTGTGGGGCACCGCCATAGGCCACCAGATCGTCGCCACCCGCGTGGTGTATCGCCTCCAAGGTGGCAGCGGCGGTTCGGGCGGCGATCGCGGGCGGGGCGGCGGCGGTTCGGGCGGCGACCGCGGGCAGGGCGGCGGCGACAACTGACACGTCCGCCCGTCACGCCTGCCCACGTCCACCTTCGTCCGCTCGCGCGGGCGACTGCGCTGGCGCGGATGCGAGCGGAAGCTCGAGGCGGATGCGGCCCATCCAGCCGTGCGCCGGGCGCAGAATGCGCAGGTCGCCCCCCATGACCCGCGCCAGGGCGCGCCCCACCGCCAGTCCGAGGCCGGTGCCGCCGTCGTTCTCGCGCGTTGTCTTGCCGCGAACGAACGGCGACCAGACCCAGCTGCCGGCGTCGGGTTCGAAGCCGGGGCCCGTGTCCTCCACCCAGACTACCCCCTGGCCCCCGTCCCTTCCCACCCGTACGCGCACGCGCCCGCCTTGGGGCGTGTAACGCAGGGCGTTGTCGACCAGGTTCACGAGGATCTGCGCCCCACGGTCCAGGTCGCCCAGGACCCACACCGGTTGTTCCGGCAGGTCGAGGGCGAACGCCACACCGCGCACCTGCGCCACCGCCTCCCCGCTCACGGCGCCGAGCACCGCCACCTCCCGGAGGTCTAACGGGACGACCGCCACGTGGAGATGGCCGCTCTCGTACCGGGCGAGGTCGAGAAGGTCGTTCACCAAGCGGGCAAGCCGATCGGTCTCCCGCTCCGCCCGGGCCAGGCGCTCCCGCATCACCACGGGTTCGGCATGCGGGGCGGCGCTGAGCGAACCGAGGAGGCTGCGCAGGGCCGTGAGGGGCGTGCGCAGGTCGTGCGCCACCTCGGCCAGGAAGGTCTCGCGCCGCTCCCTTTCGGCCGCCAGCGCCTGGGCCATGCGCGCCATGGCGTCGGCCAGGCGCATGAACTCGGCAGGGGCGCGGATCCGCGGCGGCTGGGAGAAGTCGCCCCGCCCGTAGCGCTCGAGTCGATCCAGGAGGATGGCGAGAGGGGCGGTGAGGCGGCGGGCGACGACCGCCCACAGGATCTGGGCGAGGAGGATCGCCGCCAGGCCCGACACCATCACCCCGACCTCGGTCGGGGTAGGAAAGCGCACTGGGGCAAGCGGCGCACGCCACAGCACGTAGTAGCGCGGCAACCCCGGCCGAGCGGAGGCGACGACGGCGGATGCCCATACGACATCGCCCTCCAGGTCCACCCGCAACGGTCGGCCGGGGCGGGGAAGCTCCCGGCTGGCGACGGAGGGGGGGATGGCGTCGGCCAGGGGATGGCGCCAGAGCGGCAGCCCGGCTGCGTTCACCACCTCCAGCGTGCCGCCCAGGGCGCGCT
This sequence comes from Bacillota bacterium, assembly GCA_023512375.1. Lineage (GTDB taxonomy): Bacteria > Bacillota > Sulfobacillia > JAJZYS01 > JAILZS01 > JAILZS01. The sequence goes on from JAILZS010000004.1 coordinate 15,169, forward strand.
CGCGCGCCCGCATCGCGGGCGTGCGCAGGCCGGCGTTCTCCAGGCCGCGGGCGAGGCCGACGTGGGCCGCAGCGGCGGCCGCCTCGATGTCGGCGCGGGCGGCACGCCGGGCGGCCTCCACGGCGGCGGCCGCGCCGAAGGCGTGCAGGACCCACAACGAGATGCCGACCGCCACCACGAGGACGGCGCTGGTGACGGCCATGAGCTGGCCGTACAGGCCTCTTACCACCGCACGCCCTCCAGCCGGTAACCGACCCCGTACAGGGTGCGGATGGCCGGCACTCCGGCCGACGGAGCGCCCTCCTCCCCGGCATCCGCCGCCAGGCCCTCGATCTTGCGCCGCAGGCGCTTGACCGTGGAGTCCACGGTGCGGTCGTCTACGTCGGCGTCGTAGCCCCAGACGGCGGCCAGGAGCTGGCTGCGCGTCCACACCTTGCCCGGCACGCTGGCCAGCCGTTCGAGGAGCTCCACCTCCCGCTGGGTGAGGGCGACGCTCGCCTGCCCTAGGCCGAGGGTGCGGGTGGCGGGGTCGAGGACGCACCGTCCCAGATGCACCGGTTCCGTGGCCAGCTTGCCGCTGCGCCGAAGAAGGGCACGCAGCCGGGCCACCAGCTCGGCCGGGTCGAATGGCTTGACGAGATAGTCATCCGCGCCCGCCTCGAGGCCGAGCACCTTGTGCTGCGAGCCGCCGCGGGCGGTGAGGAGGAGGACGGGAAGACGGTGGTAGCGGCGCAGCTCGCGCAACACGTCCAAGCCCGAGGTGTCCGGTAGGACGATGTCGAGTACGCACAGGTCGTATTCGGCGGCGTCCAACCGCCTCAGGCCGTCCCGGCCCGTGGGGGCCAGGTCGGCGGCGAAGCCGTTGGCCTTGAGCAGGGCCGTGACGGCGTCGCCCACGGCAGGGTCGTCCTCGACCAGGAGGACGCGGGCTGCGTGCGCCAATCGCCTCGCCTCCGCCCAGGCGTTACTGCGCCGCACCCGCGCCCTCCTGCCTGGGCGGCCTAGCCCGTCCTCCCCGGCGCGGGCGCCTCCCCTTGGGTGCACACCACCTCGCCGGCCCCTCCGGCGGGCCGCAGATAGCGCTTACCCCACGCCTCGATCGCGGCGACCACGTCCTGCAGGGCCACGCCGGCGGCCGTGAGCTCGTACGTGGTGCGCGGCGGCATGTAGGAGTGGACGGTCTTGCGCACGATACCCAGGGACTCGAGGTGCTCGAGGCGTTGGGCCAGCGTCGCCGGGTTGCAGCCGCCCGTCAGGCGGCCGAGCTCGTTGAAGCCGCGGGGACCGTCCAAGAGGATGCGGACGATGTGGAGCACCCACTTCTGCTGGAGGATCTCGATGGCGGCGGCCGCGGCGCAGAACGGCTCCTCGACCGTGTGCATACCCTAAGCCCCCTTACGCCGCCATTGTACCATGCGCTTGACATTTTATAGCGGTTTGCTTCATGATCCCAAGGGTGAAGCCGAATCCTACCTCATGGGGTGAATGGCGCATGCAGTGGTCCGTCGACACGTCCCATGCCGTCATCGAGTTCTCCGTCCGGCATATGGGGATCATGACCGTCCGAGGTACGTTCTCCGACATCGACGGCAATGTCGAAGTCGAGGGCGACCGGCCCGTCTCCCTGACCGCCCGCATCGGCGTGGCCAGCCTCAACACCCGGGAGGAGAGGCGCGACGCCCACCTGCGGTCGGCCGACTTTTTCGACGTGGAGCATCACCCGGACCTGCAGTTCCGTTCCACCGCGGTGGAAGAGCGCGGCGCCAACCGCTACCGCGTCGTGGGCGACCTCACCATCCGTGGTCAGACGCACCCCGTGGAGCTGGAGATGGAGACGACGCCGGTGGTCAAGGACCCCTGGGGCGGCCGGCGCATGGGCATCGTCCTCGACGGCAAGCTCAACCGCAAGCAGTGGGGCCTGGAGTGGAACATGCTGCTCGAGGGGGGCGGCGTCCTCGTCGGCGAGGAGGTGCGCATCCACGTCGAGGTGGAGGCGTTCGCACCCGCCCAGCAGGCGACGTCGGCCTGATCGCGCCGGGGTGGAGCACGTGGGACGGGACCGCCGTCGGGCGGTCCCGTCCCGCTTCCCTTGGGCCGTCAGACGTCGAGGTTCTGCACCAGGTCGGCGTGGTCCTCGATAAACCGGCGCCGGGCTTGCACGTTCTCCCCCATGAGGCTCGTGAACACCTCGTCGGCGGCGATCGCGTCGGCGACCGACACGCGAAGGAGCGTCCGGCTGCCCGGATCCATCGTCGTCTCCCACAGCTGCTCCGGATTCATCTCGCCCAGCCCCTTGAAGCGGTTCACCTCGACGTTGGTGCGCCCCCACGCCTCGATGAGGCGCTCCAACGCGTCGTCGTCGTACAGGTATCGCTCCTGCTTCCCCTTGCGCACGCGGTAGAGGGGCGGTTGCGCGATGTACACCCACCCCAGCTCGATGAGGGGGCGCATGTAGCGGTAGAAAAAAGTGAGGAGAAGGGTGCGGATATGCGCCCCGTCCACGTCGGCGTCGCTCATGATGACGATGCGCTGGTAGCGCGCCTTGGCGGGATCGAAGTCCTCCCCCACCCCGCTGCCCACGGCGGTGATCAGGGCCCGGATCTCCTCGTTGCCGAGGATGCGGTCGAGGCGGGCGCGTTCCACGTTGAGGATCTTCCCCCGCAGGGGGAGGATGGCCTGAAAGCGGCGGTCGCGTCCCGCCTTGGCGCTGCCACCCGCGCTCTCTCCCTCCACCAGGAACAGCTCGCATTCCGCCGGGTCGCGGCTGGTGCAGTCGGTAAGCTTTCCCGGAAGGGCGGAGACCTCGAGCGCGTTCTTCCTCCGCGTGAGCTCGCGCGCCTTGCGGGCGGCCTCGCGCGCCCGGGCGGCCGCGATCGCTTTCTCCACCATGCGGCGCGCCGCCTGGGGGTTCTCCTCCAGGAACGCCCCGAGCCCGTCGCTCACCGTTTGGTCCACGAGCCCCCGGAGCTCGGGGTTGCCCAGCTTCGTCTTCGTCTGCCCCTCGAACTGCGGCTCGACGAGCTGGACGGCCACGACGGAGACGAGCCCTTCGCGGACGTCCTCCCCTCCGAGGTTGGCATCGCCTTCCTTGAGGAGGCCGGCGCGGCGCGCGTAATCGTTCACCACCCGGGTGAGGGCCGCCTTGAACCCGGCCTCGTGCGTGCCACCCTCCTCGGTGCGGATCGTGTTCGCGAAGGACAGGAACGTGTCCTGGTAGCCCGTGTTGTACTGGAGCGCGAACTCCACCATGGCGCCGTCGAAGTCCCGCCGGGCGTATACCGGCGCGTCGGGGATCACGTCGCGCCCGCGGTTGAGCTCCGCCACCATCGACACGAGGCCGCCTCGGAACAGGAATTGGCGCTCCTCCCCGGTGCGCTCGTCCATCAGGCGGATGCGCAGGCCAGGGTTGAGGAAGGCGATCTCCCGTAGCCGCCCGGTGACCACCGAGGCGTCGAAATGCGTGTCGGGGAAGATGTCGGGGTCGGGCAGGAAGCGGACGAGCGAGCCGCGCTCGCCGCTCTCCCCCAGCCGCATCATGTCCCCCGTGGGTTTGCCCCGACGAAACTCCTGCCGGAAGTGCTCGCCCTCGCGCCAGACGTCGATGGCCATCGAGGCGGACAGCGCGTTGACGACGGACAGCCCGACGCCGTGCAGGCCGCCGGACACCTTGTATCCACCGGCCCCGAACTTGCCGCCTGCGTTGAGCATGGTGGCCACGGCCTCCAGGGCGGGCCGGCCGGTCTTCGCGTGCGTGTCGGTGGGGAATCCACGCCCGTTGTCGCGCACGGCCACCGAGCCGTCGCCGGCCAGGACCACGTCGATCCGGCTCGCGTACCCGGCCAACGCCTCGTCTACCGCGTTGTCGACGATCTCGTACACGAGATGGTGGAGGCCCGCAGGCCCTGTGCTGCCGATGTACATCCCAGGGCGCTTGCGGACGTGCTCGATGTCCTCGAGGATCTGGATCTTCGACGCGTCGTACCGTTCGCTCTCTACCGCCATGCGGTCACCTCGGGTCCGAACTGCCCGTGTTCGGCACGCCGTAGGATGGTCCAGGACGAGATCGGCGAGAGATAAAGCGCGTTCTCGGTGAGGACCGCGGACTTGGGCGGCTCGTTGGAGATGCGGACGAGCTTGCCCTCTGACTCCATGATCTCCAGGAACTCCCGAGACGCCTGCGACGGCCGGATCACGTCGAGGTCGAAGATGGCGATCACCTCGCGTGTCCGGATGGACATATCCGAACCGAGGTGCAGGATCATGCCCCGTCATCCCCCTTCCCGGCCGTCGCCGCGTCCCGCGCCAGTGCCCTTGCCACCAAGCGACCGAAGGCGGTCGCCAGGTCCGGATCGGCGACTGGGCGCGCGATGCGCTCCGCGCGCGCCACCTCGTCCGCGTGCGGTGCAGGCGCCTGCTGCCGTGTTCCGCCCTCGCCCCCCCACGCGGGGAGGGTACCGATCCGGAACCGCAGCCGCCGCACCACCGTGCGCCCGCAAGCCGCGTTGAGCTGGGCGACGAGCGCGCTCTCCATCCAGCGTAACTCATTCGCCCACGGCGCGCCATCGACGACGACGTGGAGCGTATCGCGCTCCACCCGCTCGGGGCGGGCGTGGCGGGCGACCGCCTCGCCCAGGGCGCGGTCCCACACCGCCATGGCGAACAAGGCGCTGGCCCTCTTGTGGTAACCGAGTCGGCTCAGGACGGCGTGGAGGAGGGGTCCTACGGGCTCGCTCCTGCGTCGCCCGGCACTTCGTCCCCCGGCCATGCGCGCAACCCTCCCCGCTCGGTGCGGACGACGGCCGCCTCCGCCACCGGCGGCGCCGCCGTGCTGGAAACGAACGCCTGATGCCCCTTCGCGGCCTCGAGCAGACGCTCCTGCCGCGACGCGTCCAGCTCGCTCAGCACGTCGTCGAGGACGAGCAGCGGCCGGTCCGCCCGCACCTCGCCCAGATATTCCAGGAGCGCGATCTTGACGCACACCACGGCGCTTCGCTGCTCTCCCTGGGAGGCGAAGGCGCGCATCTCCCGTCCGTCAAGGCGGAAGGCGAGGTCGTCGCGATGTGGGCCGACCAACGTGTGGCCGCGCGCGCGCTCCAGCGTTCGCGCCGTGCGCAGAGCGCGGAGAAGCTCCTCCTCCGTGCCGGCCGCGCCCTCGGCTGCGCCGGCCGCGTCGATGCAGGGCCGGTAGGCGAACTCCAGGCGATGGCCCTCTCCCGCCAGGCGACGGTAGCCCGCCGCGACGCGCGGCGACAGGGCGTCGACCACCCGGCGGCGGAAGGCTTGCACGCCGGCACCGAGTGTGGCGACGGCCTCGTCCCAGGGGGCGAGTTCCCCCTCCCCCGCCCTCCCCTCGCCCATAGCGCGCAGGAGGGCGTTGCGTTGCGCCAACGCGCGCCCGTAACGGCGCAGGAGATCGCGGTACGCCAGGGAGACCTGGGCCAGGTCGCGCTCCAACAGGCGCCGGCGCGCCTCGGGCCCGCCCTTCACCAATTCGAGGTCGTCGGGGGTGAACGCCACCGCCGCCGGTGTCCCCTCCGCCCCCGCGCGGGTCGCACGCCCGTCGAGGAGATAGCGGCGCGCCTGGGGGGAGAGCTGGAGCGACACCTCGTGCTCACCGCCCTCGTCGCCCGCCAGCGCAGCGTCGACGCGCAGACTGCCCGCGCCCTCCCGCACCAAGTCCCGGTCGCGCGCCGCGGGCCGAAGGCGCAGGCCCGCCAAGAGCGCTACGGCCTCCAGGAGGTTGGTCTTTCCGCTCCCGTTGGCACCGAGGATGACGTTCATGCCCGGGGACGGCTCCCAGGTCAGGTGGCTGTAGGAACGAAAGTCGGCCAAGCGGAGGCGGCGTAGGATCACGGCCTCCCTCCCTCGTCCGCGTGCTCCACGCGCAGACGGACGCCGTCCACCTCCACATGGTCGCCCGGCACGAGCGAGCGCCCTCGCCGCGGCTCGGGCCTGCCGTTCACGCGCACCCGGCCCGCGGCGCACATGGCCTTGGCTTCGCCCCCGGTGCGCGCCGCGCCCGCGAGCTTGAGGAAGGCCGATAGGGCGATGGGCGGGCGCGCCACCGGCACGGCTCGGGCTTCACGCTCCGCCATGCGCGCGCCTCATCCCCGCATCATCGGCAGGACGACGACGTATTGGTCGCGCCGGTCCACCGGCCGCATGCGCATGAGTTCTTCCGGACCGCGCAGCTCGAGGATCACCTCGTCCCCCTCCAGATGGCTGAGGCCCTCGAGCAGGAGGCGGGCGTTGAACGAGATCTCCATCTCACCGCCCACGCGCCGTGCCGGCACCGCTTCGCGCGCGCGGCTCCCCACCGCCTCGCCGTGGAGCGCGATTTCCTCCCCCTGGAAGGCGAGGTAGACCTGGGGCATCCCCGGGTCCACCAGGGCCGCGACCCGGTCGCACGCGCCCAGCAGCGCGGTTCGCTCCGCCACCGCCTGCACGGGATACTCCTCCGGGATGAGGTGGTCGATCTCCGGATAGGCGCCGTCCAGGAGCCGGCTGTACAGGCGCGCCCCCTCCCAGCGCACGGTCACTCCGTGGCTGTCCCAGGCGATCGCGTACGTCTCGGCCTGACCCGACAGGCGGCCCATCGCCACGAGCGCGCTGGCCGGGAACACCACCGAGCTCTCCACCGCCACCCCGCCCTCGATGGGTCGGCTGCTCATGGCCACCTTGCTCCGGTCCGTGGCGAGAAACTCCACCGACTGCGGCCCGAAGCGTACGCGCACCCCCTCGAGCACCGGCTGACCCGGATCGTAGCCGGCGGCGAAGGCGACGTGTTCCACGCCTCGGCGAAACTCGGCCCCCGCCACTCGCACGCCCTCGTCGGCCGCGAAGGGGAGGCGGGGAAACTCGTCGGGCGCCATCGTCGGCAGCGTCGCCTCCCCCTGCGCCCAGCGAAGTTCCACGGACGCGGGCGCCTCGCTATCGATGACGAGGGTTCCCGACTCGAGTCGGCGGGTGAGGTCCGCTAGGGGGCGGAGGGGGATCACGCTCTGGCCCGGGACATCCACCGACACGGGTAAGGTCCATTCGAGCCCGAGCGACAGATTGTGGGCCGTGAGCCTTAGCGCGCCTTCCTGAGCATCGCAGAGAACGCCCGAGAGAATCGGGAGTGTTTCGCGATGGGCGCTTACGCTCAAGAGGGCCGCCAGGGCTGGACGCAGTCGGGCGGTGTCGACGGCGACTCGCATGCGGGCCGACTCTCCCTTCGATGGGGCTGTTCTCCTCGGGCGGAGTGGTTCCTCATAGGGCGGAGATGAAGGACATAGCGCCGTATCCGTCGGCGGTGTGGAGAAGTGGATAACCCTGCGGGAGGCCTGAGGGACGGGGATGCGGGCGGTGGATAGGGGTGTGGATCCTGGGGAGAACTCGGCCGGGTACCTGTGGGTGGGCGGTGGACGTCCCCATCCGCCCCCAACCGTTCGACACGCTATCCACCGGTTATCCCCGCTCTTGTCCAGAGGTCAGGAGGTGGGGTGCTGGACGGCGTCCACGAGAGCGGCCACCGTGGCCCGGAGCTCGTCGTTGGCAGCCATGAGCTCCTCGATCTTCGTGCACGCATGCAGGACGGTGGTGTGGTCGCGCCCGCCAAAGGCCTCGCCGATGCGGGGAAGGCTCGCGTCGGTAAGGCGGCGCGAAAGGTACATGGCCACCTGGCGGGGGAAGGCCACCGCACGTGTGCGGCTCTTCGCGCTCAGGGCCTCCGGGTCGATGCCGTAGTAGGCGGCCACCGCCGCCTGGATCATGGGGATGGTGACGAGCCGCTTTCGCTCCGGCGGGAAGAGGTCCTTCAGGAGCGACTGGGCGAGGGCCAAGGTCATCGGCTCGGCGTGGAGGGAGGCGTGGGCTGCGAGGCGGATGAGGGCGCCCTCCAGCTCGCGGATGTTCGTCTCGACGCGCCGGGCGATGAAGACCAGGACATCGTCCGGGATGTCGATGCCTTCGAGCTGTGCCTTCTTCTTCAGAATCGCAACTCGCGTCTCAAAATCTGGTGGCTGGATGTCGGTGATCAAACCCCACTCAAAGCGCGAGCGAAGCCGCTCCTCCAACGTAGTAAAATCCTTTGGAGGACGATCGGATGAGATGACAAGCTGCTTTTGTGCTCCGTGAAGTGCCTCAAATGTGTGAAAGAATTCCTCCTGCGTTCTTTCCTTTCCAGATATAAATTGAATGTCGTCAATTAACAAAATGTCAATGTTTCGGTATCTCGCCCTGAATTCCGCTGTCTTGTCGTCACGAATGGCAGTGATGATCTGATTCGTGAATGTCTCGGACGTGACGTAGAGAACGCGGCTCTTGGGATGGAGGCTGCGCGCCATGTGGCCGATAGCGTGCATGAGGTGGGTCTTTCCCAGGCCTACGCCGCCGTACACGAAGAGGGGATTGTAGGCGCGGGCCGGGTTCTGGGCCACGGCCTGGCAGGCGGCGTGGGCGAGACGGTTGGACGTGCCGACGACGAATGTGTCGAAGGTGTAGCGGTCGCGGAGGGGACTTCCCACCTCGGCGGCCGCGTCCCAAGAGGGTTGGGGCGGCGGTTCCGGCGCCTCACGGCGGGCGTCGCGCGCCCTTGCGGCGGCGGTCTGGTGGCGGCGGGCCGAATCGGCGTCCACGACGAACTCGACGTTGACCTTGCGGGACGTGAGATTGCGCACCGTGTTGGCGACGACGCCGGCATAGCGGCTGCGTATGGTATCCCTTGCCATCTCGCTAGGAACGCCGATGATGAGCACGTCGTCGTTCATCTGCACGGGGTGCGTCGGGCGGATCCACGTTTCAAAGCTGGGTGTCGGGAGCTCGACCTCGAGCGCCTTGAGCGTGTCGTGCCAAAGGTCACCCAGGAAATCACGCATCCAACGTCCTCCTCGATGGGCGACGGGCGGGAGTGCGCGCAGTCATGTAGGAATGCATAAGAAGATGTCGCGGGTAGGGAGGTGCCGGGCAAACGCCTGCCGATGGAACGAATAGAGAACCCACAAATTCATCCACATACTATCCACACCGGTGGATAAAATCGGCGAGGTGACAGGCCCCCGCCGGCGGAATTGTACCAGAGGTGGTGCGGCGAGGGACAGGGCGGCGATCGACTGCGTGGGGCGGCCGTCTCGTCCGCAGGGGGCCGGGGATGCTGCCACGCCCTCGCAGGGCGGCGGGCGCGTGATCCCCTCGCTCTGGCGCGGAGGGTAGGCACGCCGTTCCTTGACACCCCGTGCACCCCCCCCTATACTCGTTCTGTCCTACATGGCCTGGGGGTGGAAGCGCTGAAGCGTACCTACCAACCGAAGCGGCGGCGCCGGCGCCGGGTGCATGGGTTCCGGCGCCGGATGCGCACCGCGGGGGGACGGCGCGTCCTCAAGGCGCGCCGCCGCAAGGGGCGTAAGCGCCTCGCCTTGTAGCTCTCCTCCCCCCGGCGCGGAGCCGGAGCACATCCGCCACCGACAGGTGTTCGAGCGCGTGGTGCGGCAGGGGCGCGGGTACGCCAACCGGTGCTGCGCCCTTTATGTGTTGCGGCGAGGCGATGGGGGTCCGGCGCGGGTGGGGTTCGCGGCGGGGCGAAGGTTGGGGTCGGCCGTGCGCCGGAACCGCGCCCGCCGGCGCCTGCGGGAGGCGGTGCGGCGCCTGCGGGGGGAACTCCCGGGCGGGGTGGACACGGTGTGGATTGGCCGCGTCGCGGCGGTCGAGGCCCCCTGGGCGGAAGTGGAGGCGGCGGTACGGCAGCTATTGGCGGAAGCGTTCGGAGACAGGGGCTGAGCGCGGCGGGGGTGGCGGTGGTCACGGGCGCCATCCGGGGCTACCGGCGCTTCGTATCGCCGCTGTTCCCGCCTTCGTGCCGGTACACCCCCACCTGCAGCGCGTACACGTTGACGGCGGTGGAGCGATACGGCGTCGCAAGGGGAATCTTCATGGGGCTGAAGCGGATCGCGCGCTGCCATCCGTGGCACGAAGGAGGATACGACCCGGTGCCCTAGGACGGGGACAGCCGGGGGCCGGCGCTGCGCGGTGAGGAGGGGATGGGTTGGGCGCCCTGTACCACTTCTTCGGGGCTGTCATGTTGTACCCCATCGAGTTCTTCGTGCGGTACCTGCACAGCTATGGGCTGGCGATCGTCCTAGTGACGGTCCTCGTTCGTGTGGTATTGGCGCCCATCAGCATCCGGCAATTCGAGTCCATGCGCCAGATGCAGCTTCTGCAACCGGAAATGAAGGCCTTGCAGGAGCGATACAAGGGTGACCCGCAGAAGTTGCAGCAGGCACAGGCCGAATTGTTCCGTGAGTATAAGGTCAACCCCTTTGCCGGCTGTCTGCCGCTACTCTTGCAGCTGCCGTTCCTTTGGGGGCTGTTTTATGCGCTCATGCACATCAACTACCACAATGCGGGGTTCATCTGGATCCCCAATCTGAGCGGGCGCGACCCCTATTACATCCTTCCGCTTTTGTCTGGGCTCACGACGCTTCTCTCCACGCAGATGACGTCGTCGGCGTCGCTGCAGACGCAGGACCGAACCCAGCAGATCGTCATGATGTTGCTCATGCCCGCCATCATCGTCTACTTCACGATCCGTTACCCTGCCGGCTTGGCCCTGTACTGGACGGTAAGCCAGATCCTCACGGTGGGGCAGCAATGGCTCTTCTTCCGCCGCCGCCCCACCCTTCCCGGACGGGGCCAGGGAGCCGGAGACGCCCGCGTGCAGCATGCGCGCTAGGCAGGTGGGGGATGGCGATCCCCCCGCACTGGAAGAGGAGGCCGCTGCCATCGGGGCGGCGGCCTCTGCCGTGGGCGTACGGCTGGAGCCTGAGGCCGCGCGCGCGATGGCCGTCCACGCCCGGCTGGTCCGGGCTGCGCCGTTCAACCTGACGTCCATCGTGGAGCCGTCGGCGATGCACGTTCTCCATGTGGCCGACAGCCTGGCGCCGCTGGCGGTGTGGCCGGAAGTGGTGCGCACCGACGGGCCGGCGCTCGACCTGGGCGCCGGCGCCGGCTACCCGGGACTGCCGCTGGCGCTGGCGGGGGCGGCACGGGCGGTGACGCTGCTGGAGGCGACGCGCAAGAAGGCGGAGTTTCTGGCGGAGGCGGCGCGGCGATGCGGGGCACCGGCGCGGGCGGTGTGGGTGCGGGCAGAGCAGGCGTCCGGCTCTGTCGGGCCCCAGGCGCGGGTGTGGGTGCGGGCGGTTGGCCCCCTCCCGGTAGTGGTCGAACTTGCGTTCGGCCTTCTGGCGCCCGGGGGCGTGGTCGTGGCATGGAAGGGGCCTGGGGCGGAGGGCGGGGAGGCGGCGGCAGGGGAGGCCGCCTGCCGCGCCCTCGGCGGTGATTACCTGGGGAGGCGCGCGTACTCCCTCCCCGGAGGGGCGGGGGAACGCGCCTTGTACGCGTACCGTCGCGGTGAGGGGCCCCTTCCGGCCGGGGTGCCGCGCAACCCGGCCGCCATCCGTCGCCGCCCCCTGGGGCGAGCAGCTGGTGATGGTTTTGTGGATGGATGACCCGCCGACTCGCACGTGCGATTTCGGATGCTGGGTGGGGCGGGTTTCGGCGGATGCTGGAGTACAGTGCGCCGTGAAAGCTGACTGCACAGAGCGAGCGAAATTCCCGCCGCCGAAGGGCTAGCCACCCACCTGGACCACGACTGGCTCATGCGCATGCTGGAGCTCAAGGTCGGCGACCCGTGGATCCTCCGTCTCGTGCGCAAGTGGCTCAAGGCGGGGATCTTCGAGAACGGCACCGTGACGCACCCGGAGGAGGGAACGCCGCAAGGCGGTCCTCTCTCGCCCGTCCTCGCCAACGTGTAGCTGCACTACGTCCTCGACCTGTGGTTCGGCAAGGTGATCCGGCTCGGGCTGCGTGGAACCGCAGAGACGGTGCGTTACGCAGACGACTTTCTCGTCCTCTTCGAGGACGCGAAAGATGCGGAGCGCTTCGCTCAAACCCTACCGGAGAGGTTGGCCAAGTTCGGGTTGGAGGTGGCCCCGGAAAAGACGGGCCTGATCCCGTTCGGCCGCAAGTTGTGGCGGCAGGGGAAGGGCGCGGCCCGGACCTTCGACTTCTTGGGCTTGAGCCACCACCTGGCGACACCCGCACCTGGCCCCACGCGAGCAGCAGAAGGTTCTGTCTGCGAAACTGCGTGGCTACTACCGGTACTTCGGCCTCTGGTTCTGCACGCCTAAGCTCAAGATGGTCGACGGCCAGGCGACTTGGCATTGGACTCGGAGCTGGCGGCAGCGCAGCCAGCGAGCGAAAGGCGCATGGGAGAGTGGGTTCGCAGCCGCGCGTGGTTCACGCTGCCAGTACCGAGAGTGGTCCACCGTGACGTGGAACGGGCGAGAAACCGGGCAGCCCGGTGCGGGAAATCTGCACGCCGGGTTCTGCGGGGGGCGGCGGCGCAAGGCGGTCACGCCGGTTCCCCGAGGACACTCGAGCGAAAGCCCGATCCCCTGGGAACGGTGCTATCGCTACCGCCGTCGAGGCCGCCGTCTACCTAGCAGGCAAGCCGGTACGGGCCCCGGGTGACCGTGGCCAAGCGCTTCTACCCATCTTCGAAGACCTGTTGCGGGTGCGGGGTCGTAAGGGAGAGCCTTGCCTTGTGTGAGCCCGCGTTGGGCTGTGCAGCGTGCGGTGTTGTGAGGGACCGCGACCGGAACGCGGGGAGCAGCCTGGGTGATCTGGGCGATCAGGGGAGGTTGCCCGGTCGCCCCAGATTCCGGGGAGACGCAAGACGCTCGTGGAGGTGACGTACGACGCCCTCGGGGGGCGGACAGCGGCGAAGCGAGAAGGGGCCGCGCAAGAGGCTTCGGCGCTTTGCGGAACGGCAAGGGTAGGGACAGGAACCGCCACGCACCTGCCGAATCCGCAACCGGGGCGGTGGCGCTACGTGGGGCGAATCTTGGCGGTGGCCAACCAGAAGGGCGGCGTGGGGAAGACGACGACCGTCGTCAACCTTGCCGCCTGCCTGGCCGAGGCGGGGCGGCGCGTTCTGGTGGTCGACGCCGACCCGCAGGCGAACGCCACATCCGGGTTGGGCCTGCGGGGTCGGGGCGGGGGCACGGACCGGCTGCTGTGGGGAGAGGGCGACGTGGCGTCGGAGGCCGTGGCGACGGCCGTGCCCGGCCTCGACCTGGTGCCTGCCTCCGAGGGCTTGGCGGGGGCGGACATCACGCTGGCCGAACTGGCCGACCGCGAGCGGCGCCTGCGTCGAGCCCTGGTGCCGGCGCGCGACGCGTACGACTACCTGCTGGTCGACTGCCCGCCGTCGCTCGGATTGCTCACGGTGAACGCACTGGCGGCGGCCGATGGCGTGTTGGTGCCGATCCAGTGTGAGTACTACGCCCTTGAGGGCCTGGCCCAGCTCATGGCGACGCTCGAACGGGTGCGGCGTGGCCTGAACCCCGGACTGGCGATCGAGGGTGTGGTGCTGACGATGTTCGACGCTCGCACAAACCTGTCGGCGCAGGTGGTGGACGAGGTGAAGCGCCACTTCCGCCACCGGGTCTACGGGGTGCTCATCCCGCGCCTCGTGCGCCTGTCGGAGGCGCCGAGCCACGGCATGCCGATCTCCTTGTACGACCCGCGATCGCGGGCGGCGGAGGTGTACCGCCAATTGGCGGAGGAGGTGATGGCGCGTGCCGAGGGCACGGGGTCTGGGTCGGGGGTTGTCCGCGCTCATTCCGGAAGCTGAGCCGGGTCCGGACGACCGGGTCGTGGCGCTACCTCTGGGGGCCATCCGTCCCAACCCGTTTCAGCCGCGGCAGCGGTTCGATGCCGAGGGCCTGCAGGAGCTGGCCGCCTCGGTGCGGGAGCACGGCGTCCTCCAACCCATCGTCGTGCGCCCGGCGGCGGGTGGATACGAGATCGTAGCGGGGGAACGGCGCTGGCGCGCGGCGGCAATGGCCGGACGGTCGGACATCCCGGCGGTCGTACGCGAGGTGCCGGAGGAGCGGATGTTGGAGATCGCCCTGGTGGAGAACCTGCAGCGCGAGAACCTCGGCGTGTGGGAGGAGGCGAGCGCGCTGCGCGCCCTCATGCGGGCGCACGGCTGGACCCAGGACGAAGTGGCCGAGCGGGTGGGCAAGAGCCGCTCCCATGTGGCCAACATCCTTCGCGTCCTCGCCCTTCCAGAGGGGGCACGGCGACTGGTGGAGGACGGACGGCTGACCCTGGCACACGTGAAGGCCGTCCTTGAGGCGGGGCCGGAACACGTGGAGGCCTTGGCGGCCGAGGCTGCCGCCAAGGGCTGGAGCGTGCGCGAGGTGGAGGCGCGCGCGCGTGCGCTCCGGGTTGCGGACGGCTCGCGGCCCGCCCGGCGGCGGGCGGGCGGGGGATGGCCAGCCGGGCTGGAGGCCGCCGCGACGGCGCTGGGAGAACGGCTTGGCCGTCCGGTGCGCTGGCACGCCGCGCCCAAAGGAGGAGAGATCCGATTGGTGTGCGACGACGACGCGGAGGCGGCTCGGCTCCTCCGAGCCCTCGACCGCGGCCTTGCGTTCCTCGAGGAACACGAAGGCGGCTGGGGTGAGGATGTTCCTCGAGGAACATCGGGCGGGGGAGGGACGCCTTGACGCTCCGCCTGCCCTTCTCGGGACCGACCTTCCTTGCGCTGGCGCTGGCCCTGTTCGCCCTCGCCCTGGCGTCCTTGGTAGTGGCCCTTGTCGCCCTCCGGCGCACCCGGCTTACGGAGACCGCCCCAGCGACGCCCGACAGCGCCGTAGCCGAGCTCAGCCGCCGGCTGCAGATCCTGGAGCGGGACCAGGGGAACGCCCTTCAGCGGGTGGGCCTCGTGCGCTACGACGCCTTTCCCGGCGCCGGGGGTCAGTTCTCGTTCTCCGTCGCCCTCCTGGACGGGACCGCCACGGGCGTGATCCTCACCGCCATCTCCGGACGCGAGGAGACGCGGATGTACGCCAAGTGGGTCGAGCGCGGCGCCAGCCGCCAGCCCCTCTCTCCCGAGGAGGGCGAGGCGCTGGCCCGGGCCCAGGCTGCCATCCGGCAACGCCGGGAGGGATAACGTGGACGCCCTCTTCATCGTCAACCCAGCCGCCGGTGGTGGCCGGGGCCGCGAGCGCTTCGAGCGCGTACGGCACCTGGCAGCGGCGCCGGGGAAGGTCGTGCGCATCGAATACACCGAGCGACCCGGCCATGCGGGCGAGATCGCCCGCCGGGCAGCCGCCGAGGGCTGGCGCACGGTCGTGGCCGTCGGCGGCGACGGCACCGCGTCCGACGTAGCCGACGCCCTTGCCCACACCGACACGTCCCTGGGCATCGTGCCCACGGGTACAGGGTGCGATTTCGTGCGCAGCGTGGGTATCCCGGCCGAGATGGAACGTGCGATGGCCGGCATCTGGTCGTACCCCCCGCGCGCTTGCGACCTGGGGCGGATCGGCGAGCGCCGGTTCCTCAATGCCGCCGGCTTCGGCTTCGACGCGGCGGTGGCGGAGGAGGCCAACCGCATCAAGCACGCCACGCGCGCTGGGGGCACGTGGCCCTTCCTGGTGGCGGTGGGGCGGGTGCTGCGCACCTACCGCCCGGTGTGGGTGCGGGCGCGCGTCGACGACGCACCCGAAGAGCGCATGCAGGTCCTCCTCGTGACCTTCGCCAACGGTCGCGCCTACGCCGGGGGGATGCGCATCTCCCCCGCCTCCGACGTGGCCGACGGCCGCCTCGAGATGGTCACCGTGCGCGCCCTGCGCCCCACCCAGGTGGTGCTCCTCCTGCCCAGCGTCTTCCTCGGCCTCCACACCCACCACCCGGCGGTGTCCATCCGGTCGTTCGAACGCCTTCGGTTGGTGGCCGACGAGCCGGTGGCGGTGCACTGCGACGGCGAGGAGTTTCCCCCCCTCGCCCCCGGCTCGGCTCTCGACCTGGCGGTCGAACCGCGCGCCCTCCGCCTCCTTGCGCCCGCGTCACCGCCTGCATGACCTGCCGGCGCGCGTGCGACATTAGCGCAGGGGTGGTGCGATGGCCACGCGCATCGGCGTGGACCGGGACCTGGGACCGTTCGCCGCCGAGCTCAGGCGGCGCGGCTACGACGTGGTGGGCGCGGAGGGGCCGGACCTTGCAGCCCAGGTAGTGAGCGGACAGCGGGCCGGCATGTTCGGGACACGCACCACGCGCCCTCCCTGGCCCGTGCTGGACGCGGACGGCAAGACGCCCGCCGAGGTGGCGGCGGAACTGGAGGACGTCCTACGCGCCCGCGCCGTCGCCCGCGAGGGGCAGGCCGATTCCCACGCCCGATAGGGGCGTCAGGGCGGCGGGCACCGGTCTGCCGAGCGCGGCCAGGACGGCGCCGGTCATGCGCCGGGCCATGGCTACGACCAAACTGAGTCGGGTGTTTTGGAGGACGAAGTACTCCATGAACCCGCTCACGTTCACCGTTCCCGTGAGGAAGACGTCGCCCACGGGGGGTAGGTCCTTGTTCACCCCGGCTCCAGGCCGCAGGGGCCCGAGACCGGCGGTGAGGGTGCCGACCGACTCCTGCCTTCCCAGGCAGGCGTCCACGGCGATGACCGCCCCGCGCGGTCGCCGCTGGCGCAACTCTGCCCACACGCGCCGAAGGTTGGACGCGTGCACGGGCAGGGAGAGGTCGCCCGCCACCTGGTCGCGGGGCAGGCCGTGCTCCAACAGGAGGCTGCCCACGAGCGGCCCGAGGGCGTCGCCGGTGGAGCGGTCGCTGCCGATGCACAGCACCACCGGCGCCCCCCGCCACCCCTCGGCCAGGCGCTCGAGCTCCTGGCGGAGGAAATGCCCCAGGCGCTCCGCCGCGTCGCGGTCGTCCAGCCGCGCTCGCGCCTCCCGCTGCGCCGCCCCCCTGGGCATGTGGGCGCCCCAACCCTCCACGCGCATCCTCTCCTCCCGCGCCCGGCCCTGCGAGTATATTGGCGGTCCGCACGCGCTATGCGGTGACGCCGCCAGGGCCCGCATACCCCTGGGTGGGGGTGGCGGGGTGCGGCTGGGTCCGGTGCTCGCGGTGGCGGCGGTA
Organism: Bacillota bacterium; assembly: GCA_023512375.1. Taxonomy (GTDB): domain Bacteria; phylum Bacillota; class Sulfobacillia; order JAJZYS01; family JAILZS01; genus JAILZS01. The sequence continues at coordinate 32,135 of JAILZS010000004.1, forward strand.
GAGGTGGGTGCGCTCGTCGGAGCCGGCTTCGCCTCCGGACGCGAGGTGCTCGAATACTTCGGCCCCCCTCTTGGCGGCGGATGGGCGGGCATCGTCGCCTTCGCCGCCTTGCTCGCCCTCCTCGGGGGGGTGGTGCTCGACGCGGCACGGCGACTGGGCTCCCGCTCCTACCGGGACCTCACCCTCGCGCTTGCCGGCCCTGGCCTGTCGCGCGCCGCGGATCCCGTCGTGGCCCTGGGTCTGTTCCTCGGCCTCGCCACCACGCTGGCGGGCGCAGGCGCGCTGTCCGCGCAGGCCCGGCTCGCCCCGGAGGGAGTAGGCCTGGCGGCCGCCGCCGTCGTCACCGCGGCCCTAGCGCGGAGCGGCGTGGCCGGCCTGGTGGCGGTGAACGCCCTGGTCGTACCGGCACTCGTGGCCGTCGTCGCCCTCGTGGCCGGGCTGCCGCAGCCGCCGGCCGGGGCGGGCTGGCCGCAGGCCGTGAGGGCCCTAGCAGGGGGGGGCGGGGAGCGCGCCGTCCTGTATGTCCTGTACAACGGCCTTCTGGCCATCGTCCTGTTCGCCTCGTTGGGGTCCCGCATCGGCCGGCGCGAGGAGGGATGGGCGGCCGCCGCGGTGGGCGCAGGGCTCCTCGGCCTCATGGCCCTCGCCATCCTCCAGACGTTGGAGCGTCACCCCGCCAGCCAGTCGGCCGCGATGCCCCTCCTGCATGTGGCGCGCTCCAGAGGGGGTGCCCTCGGGGCCGCCTTCACCTGGATCCTGGCGGGCGAGCTGCTCACCACGGCGGTGGGCAACGCGTACGGCCTGGCAGCTCGCTTGACGGCTGCCGGCGTGGCGCCCGCCGCGGCTGCGGCGGCACCCGTCGCCGGCGCGGCGGCGCTGGCGTCGGCAGGGTTCGTCCCCCTCGTGCGGTACGGCTACCGGGCCGTTGCCTTCGCTGGCGCGGGCTACCTCCTGTTGCTGGCCGTGGGTGCCGTGTTGCGCGGCGGCAGGGGCGGCGGGCACGTCTGGTGAACCTAGCGCCGCAGCGTGAAGCCCCGCGGGGCCGCGGGGCGCGAGGGCGGCGTTCGGGGGAATGCCGGTGAGCGACGACAACCGGGCCGAGCTGGAGGATTACCTGGGGCGGGGCCTGCGCCTGGAGGACCAGGGCGCCTTCGAGGAGGCGCTGGCTCTGTACGCGCAGGCACGGGAGCGCTTCCCTCAGGATCCCCGGCCGCCGCACCGTATGGGGGTCATGTGCATCCGCCTCGGCCGGCGCGAAGAGGCGCGCGCCCTCTTCGAGGCCGCCCTGGCCCAGGCGCGCGAATACGCGCCCGCGCTTACGAATCTCGGGAACATGGCCCTTGAGGCCGGCGACGTCGAGCAGGCCGTGCAGCTGTATCGCCGCGCCATCGTCTCGTCGCCCGACTACCCGGGGGCGCACCACAACCTGGCCGTGGCCCTCCGGCGTCTAGGCCGCTTGGCCGAAGCCGTGTCCGAGCAGCGCACGGCGGCGCGCCTGGAACGAACGTACGGGCGGGAGATGGACCGTTTGCGCCTGCGCGCCGCCCGGCGCGCGCGGGGTGGGGGGGGGCCCGGCTGCCTGGGTGGAGGTGCTGCGGCCGCGCTGGTCCTCACGGCCGGTGCCGTCGCGCTCGCCCGCCTCCACCTCGGCTGAGTGGAAGGAGGGAAGGCGGTGACCTGGGTCGACTGGGTGATCGTGGCGTTCCTGGCCCTGGGAGCATGGGAGGGGCTGCGGCGCGGCCTGTTCGCCGGCGCCCTGGCCATCGCCTCCTATGCCGTGGCATGGCTGGCCGCCGCCCGCCTCAGCGTTCCGCTCGGCACCTTCCTGGACCATCGCTTCGGCATCGTCGCCCGGCTACAGTCGTCTGTGGCCGCCGCCGCCCCCGGCGTCGGCTCGCTCGTGGTGCGGCCTGTGGCGCCCGTGCTGACGCGCGTGGTGGACGACATCGCCTACGTCCTCGTGCTCCTCGGCGTGCTCGCAGCCGCCTCCGTGGCCGTGCGCGTCGTCTCGCGCCTGCCCCTCGGCCTCCTTGCCGGGCCCAACCGTTTGGGAGGCCTTCTCCTGGGTGCGGCCCGTAACGCCGTCATCATTCTCATCGTCTGGGCGGTGTTGGCACCGTACGCGGTGACCGCGGGGCCGCCCATCTCCTCGGCCGTGGACCGTTCCCGCCTTCTGGCCGTCGCCGCCAGCCTGACCGCCCGCCTGCCGGCGGTGGGGGGACTTCTTCCCGTAGGGAGCGCCGTGCGTTGAGTCGCCCGCCGGGGCCGCCCGCCATCCCGCGCTTCGACGTGGGAGACGTAGTGGAGACGCGCAAGAAGCACCCCTGCGGTTCGGCGACGTGGGAGATCTACCGCACCGGGATGGACATCGGCATCCGCTGCACCGGGTGCGGGCGCCGCGTGATGATGCCCCGCCCCAAGTTCGAACGGCGTGTGCGGCGTGTCGTCCGCCGCGCGCAGGAACCCGGGCCCGAAGGCGATCGGGGCTGAGGGGCCACGGCGCATCGCCCCTCCGGCCCCCGGCGCGAACCGCGGCCGCTCCCCAGCCTCGCGGCGGGGCGGCGTCGTGCGGCCTGCGACTTACAACACGGCCGGCCGTTGTTCGCCATGGCGGCTTCGCAGCATACGCCTTCCACGGTAGACGCAAACATGAGTTCGGTGTAGACTGGTAGGGTGTACCAACACCGGCCGTCTCGACCCGCACCTACGCGGTCCGTTTGGCACTGCCGCCCGTGCCGCCCCGGGCCCGGCACGGGCGCTCGGTGGGGTCCGGGCGTTCCGACCCGGAAGTCGGTTGTGCCAGCGGGCGACGGTATGGTACCCTGACGGATGCTCCCCGCTCCGCGACACGGGGCCCCCGCTGCGGCGGGGTCCATGGGGAGGAGGTGGACATGGCATGAAAAACCCGCACATGTACGAAGCCGCGGTCATCTTCCGTCCCACGCTGGACGAGCAGCAGGTGACCGCGGCGGTTGAGCGTTTGTCGCAGGTGATCCGCGATGGCGGCGGCACGCCGGGGGAACCGGACCGTTGGGGCCGCCGCCACCTTGCGTACGAGATCGACGGCGTGCGTGACGGCATTTACGTCATCCTGCCGTTCGAGGCGCCGCCGAAGGTGCCGGGCGAGGTGGAGCGGATCCTGCGCATCTCGGAGGACGTCCTGCGTTTCCTGGTCGTCCATCCGCCCGCGCCCAGCCCGGCCCGGCGCGCGGCGGCGGAGGGTCCGGGCGAGCCGGCCGCGGCCGCACCCGCGCCCGGCGCCGGCCCGGGCCAAGCCCAGGACGCCCCCTGACGGATGGGTGAAGTCGGACGCTAGAAGGGCTCGAAGGGGAGAGACGGCGGTGCTCAACCGAATCGTGCTCATCGGGCGACTCACGCGCGACCCGGAGCTTCGGTACACTCCGTCCGGTGTCGCGGTAGCCAGCTTCGGCCTGGCGGTGGACCGGCCCTTCTCGAATCAGGCGGGGGAGCGGGAAACCGACTTCATCGACATCGTCGTCTGGCGCAAGCTGGCGGAGACCGTCTCCGGCCACCTGCAGAAGGGCCGCCTGGTCGCTGTGCAGGGACGGTTGCAGATCCGGTCCTATGAGACCCAGGACGGGCAGAAGCGCAAGGCGGCCGAGGTGGTGGCCGACGACGTGCGTTTCCTCGACCGACCGCGGGAGGCGGGGGCGGAGTCGTTCGGAGACTACGCCGGGCCAGCGTCTGGAGCCGAGGACGAGGCGGAGGAGGTGCCGTTCTAGCGCCCGGTGCGCGGGGACGGCGGGGGAGGTGAAGGTGTGCGGCGCGATCGGGGGCGCAGGCCCAAGCGGCGCGTATGCAGTTTCTGCGTCGACAAGATCGACGAGGTGGACTACAAGGAGGCCAGCCGCCTCCGCCGGTTCACGAGCGAGCGGGGGAAGATCCTGCCGCGGCGCATCACGGGCAACTGTGCGCGGCACCAGCGCCAGCTGACCGCGGCCATCAAGCGGGCCCGGATCCTGGCCCTGCTGCCGTTCACGGTGGAATAGACGGCCCTGGAGGGGCGGCGGCCCTCCCCGGGAGGACTCGGGGAAGGGCCGCCGAATGCTGTGCGGTCGAACGCGGGACAGCTCGGGCGGCCGCAGCGCCTCCCTGGGCGCATGCGCCCGGCGGGGTACGGGCACGCGCCTGCCTCGGCGGCGGCGCCGGAGGCGTGATCGCGCACGGGGGTGGGAGGATGAAGGTGATCCTGTCGCAGGACGTCGAGGGCCTGGGGCACGCCGGCCAGGTGGTGAACGTGGCCGACGGGTACGCGCGCAACTATCTCCTGCCCCGGCGGTTGGCGGAGGCGGCGACGGAGGGCGCCGTGCGACGCTGGACGGAGCGCGAGCGGGAGCGTGCCCGCCATGCTCAGCACGAGGAGGCCGAGGCGGCGTCGTTGGCGGCGCGGCTGGACGGTCAGGCCGTGCACGTACCGGTGCGGGTGGGCGAGGGCGGCCGGCTGTTCGGCAGCGTCACCGCCAAGGACGTGGCGGAGGCGGTACGCGCCGCCTTCGGCGTCGACCTCGACCGGCGCCGCTTCGACCTGGAACAGCCCATCCGGGCCGCCGGCACCTACCCGGTGGAGGTCCACGTGCATCCCAAGCACCGCGCCCGCATCCAGGTCGTGGTGGAGGAGGCCGGGGCGTGAGCATCGGCTGGCGGGGTCGGGGCGCCCGCGCGTCGCGGCGCGTCGAACGTAGCCAGCTCGAGCGGCGGGTCGACGGGCTCATCGAGATGACCGCCGGCCTCATGGGATCGGACCGGATGGTGTTCAAGGCGGCCAAGCTGGGAAGCCTCAAGGCCCTGCGTTCCGACGACCTGCGCCAGCGGGCGCAGGCGCTGGGGCGGGTGGTATTGGACGATCCCACCCTGACGGCGCCGGCGGTCGGCCAGTTGGACGCCTTCCTCGACCGCGTCGAGGATCAGCTAGCCGACCTCATGGCCCGGCGGTCGGTCGAGGACCGCCTGGAGCGCCGGGTGGCCGAACGCATGCAGGAGCGGCACGAGTCGTACCTGCGCGAGATCAAGAACCAGATCCTGAACGAGGACGGCGGACCGGAGAACGCCTCCACCCTGCGGCGCCTGGCGGCCATCGAGAAGCTCAACAGCGTGCACCTGAGCCGCCAGGTGTTGGACCTCCTGCGACCCACCTCGTTCGACCAGGTTGTGGGGCAAGAGGCCGCCATCGCCGCCGTCCTGGCCAAGGTGGCCTCGCCGTTTCCCCAGCACATCCTCCTCTACGGCCCCCCCGGCACGGGGAAGACGACGGTCGCCCGCCTCGCCCTGCAGGCGGCGCGGGCCATGGCCAAGAGCCCGTTCGCGCCCGACGCCCCCTTCGTGGAGGTGGACGGCGCCACGCTGCGCTGGGATCCGCGCGACGTGGCCAACCCCCTCCTAGGGTCGGTGCACGACCCGATCTACCAGGGGGCGCGGCGGGACCTGGCGGAGGGCGGCGTGCCGGAGCCCAAGACGGGGCTCGTCACCGAGGCGCACGGGGGTGTGCTGTTCATCGACGAGATCGGGGAGATGGACCCCCTGCTTCAGGCCAAGCTGCTCAAGGTCCTGGAGGAGAAGCGGGTGACGTTCGAGTCCTCCTACTACGACCCGTCCGACCCCCAGGTCCCCAAGTACGTGAAGAAGCTGTTCGAAGAGGGGGCTCCGGCCGACTTCCTGCTCATCGGCGCCACCACTCGGGAGCCGGAGGAGATCAGCCCCGCCCTGCGCTCCCGCTGCGCCGAGATCTTCTTCGACCCCCTTTCCGCGGCCGACATCGAGCGCATCGTGCGCGAGGCCGCCCAGCGCCTGGCGGTGACCCTGGCCGAAGGCCTGGAGAAGCGGGTGGCCATGCACACGGTGGAGGGCCGCAAGGCGATCGGGCTTTTGGCAGACGCGTACGGCTACGCGCTGCAGCGCACGGGGGGCGAGGACCCGCGAGAGATCCGGATGGAGGACCTCGAACAGGCCCTGCGCGCCGCACGCCTAGGGCCCGTGCGCCCGCCCGAGGCGACGGCGTCGCCCGTCGTCGGCCGCTGCCTGGGACTGGCCGTGGCCGCCCACACCGGTACGGTGCTGGAGATCGAGGCCGCCGTCTTCCCCGCCGCCGAACCGGGCCGGGGGAGCGTGCGCTTCAACGAGACCGCCGGCAGCATGGCGCGCGACTCGGTGTTCAACGCCGCCACGGTGATCCGCCATCTCACCGGGCTCGACCTGGGTGCTTTCGACGTCCACGTCAACGTGGTGGGGGGCGGGCGGGTGGACGGCCCGTCGGCGGGCGTGGCGGTGCTCGTGGCCGTCCTCTCCGCCCTCACGGGGCGCGCGGTGCGGGGCGACGTGGCGGTCACGGGAGAGGTTTCGCTCAGGGGCGGCATCCGACCCGTGGGCGGCGTGTACGAGAAGGTGTTGGGGGCGCAACGGGCGGGAGTGCGGCGCGTGGTCGTGCCGGCGGACAACCTGTCCGAGGCGCCGCGCCTCGATGGCGTGGAGGTGGTGGGGGCGGCGACGGTGGCGGAACTCTTGCCCCTCGTCCTCGTCGACGCGCGGGCGCCCTTCGCGGTGGCGCCCGAGGTGGCGTCCCGCCCGCCGGCGGCGGAGGCGGTCCAGGCCGCGGGCCGGGGGGTGGGGTCGCCTTGGCCCTGACGAGAGAGCGGCTTCCGCCCCAGGATCAGGAGGCCGAGCAGGCGGTCTTGGGCGCGATGCTCATCGATCCCGAGGCGGTACCGCGCGCCATCGAACTCCTCCGGCCGGACGACTTCTACCGCCCGGCCCACCGCATCGTCTTCCAGACCATGGTCGATCTGTTCGACCGCGCCAGCCCCGTGGACGTGGTGACCACCGTGGCGGAACTGCGCCGCACGGGCAAACTCGAGGCGGTGGGCGGGGCCGCCTACCTGGCCGAGCTGCAGGACGCCGTACCGACGTCCGCCAACGTCACCTACCACGCCCGCATCGTAGCCGACCGGGCCCTCATGCGGGCTCTCATCGAGGCCGGCACGGACATCGCCCGGCGCGGCTACGAGGCCGACGAGGAGCCGGCGACGCTGCTCGACCAGGCCGAAGAGCGCATCTTCCGCCTGTCGCAACGTCGCGCCGGCGCCGCCCACCCCCTCAAACGCGTCCTCCAAGACGCCTTCCAGCGCTTGGAGGAGCGCTACCGGAACCCGGACGTGCTGGGTGTGCCGTCCGGCTTTCGCGACCTCGACCAGCTCACGTCGGGGTTCCAGCCCTCGGACCTGACGGTCATCGCCGCCCGGCCGTCGATGGGCAAGACCATGTTCTGCCTCAACGTGGCGCGCAACGCCGCCATGGCCGGCCATCCCGTGGCCATCTTCTCCCTGGAGATGTCGCGCGAGCAGCTCGCCCTGCGCCTCCTCTGCGCCGAGGCCGGCATCGACTCCCAAAAGTTGCGCCAGGGCCGCGTGGACAACGACGAGTGGCCGATCCTCTCCCTCGCCCTGGGGCGCCTGGGCGACGCCCCCATCTTCATCGACGACAGCCCCTCCCTCTCCGCCCTGGACATCCGCGCCCGGGCGCGCAGGCTCAAGGCCGAGCAAGACCTCGGACTGGTCATCGTCGACTACCTGCAGCTCATGCAGGGAACCGGCAGGAGCGAGAACCGCCAGCAGGAGATCTCCCAGATCTCCCGTTCCCTCAAGGCCCTGGCGCGGGAGCTCGACGTGCCGGTGATCGCCCTCTCGCAGCTCTCCCGTGCCGTAGAGGCACGGCAGGACCGCCGCCCCCTCCTCTCCGACCTGCGCGAGAGCGGTGCCATCGAGCAGGATGCCGACGTCGTGGCGTTCATCTACCGCGACGACTACTATCACCCCGATTCGGAGCAACCGGGCGTGGTGGAGGTCATCGTGGCCAAGCAGCGTAACGGCCCCACCGGGCTCGTGCGCCTGCACTTCCGGAAGGAGACGGGCAAGTTCTACCCCCTCGACAGCCTGCACGCCCAGGAGTGAGGACGGAAACTGGCACGAAACTCGCAAGTACGTGACGGCGAGGGAGGCGGTGACGACATGCAGTGGAGGCGGCGCGCCCGGGCCTGGCTTGCGGTGGCGGTCCTGGGCGCGGTGGCGGCGTGGGGGGCGGCGGCGGGAGCCGCGGCGGCGCCCCAGGGGCCGGTGCTCACCGTGGCGTCGGACAACGCGATCAGTACGTTGGATCCGATCCTGTCCGGCTCCGACGAGGTCCAGTACCTGGCCAATGTGTACCAGGGGCTGGTGTTCGCCAATCCTCCGGGCTCGAAGACCCCGCTCAGCCCGGAGCTGGCCACGTCCTGGTCACACAGCCCCGACGGCCTGGTATGGACGTTCCACCTACGGCGCGGCGTCCATTTCCAGGACGGCAGCCTCATGACGGCGCAGGACGTGGTGAACTCGCTCAAGGCCGACATCCCCCAAGGGGGGCTGCTCTGGAGCAGCGTGCGCCGCCTGGTGGCTGCCGGCCCGTACACGGTGCGCTTCTATCTGCGCTACCCGATGCGCATCGACTACATCCTCACTGCGGAGTACAACGCATGGATCGTGGGGCCCAAGGGGCTCAAGGAGCCGCAGTCGTGGTTCAACGCCGGTCACTCCGACGGCACCGGACCGTACGAGATCGCGAGCTACCACCCGGGTTCCCAGCTCGTGCTGCGGGCTATGCCCGACTACTGGGGCGGCTGGCACGGACGCCACTTCACAACGATCGTCAACGACCTGGTCACCCAGCCCGCGGTCCAGCAGGAGCTCCTCCTGGGCGACCAGGCCCAGGTGGCCAACGGTATCCCGGAGACCGGTCTCAGGTCCGTCCAGGCCGACCCCCAGCTCCGCGTCGTCGTGGCGCCGTCGAACGACTACTACATCGCGTACTACAACACCCGGCGCAAGCCGCTCGACAACGTCCTGGTTCGGCGGGCCCTCGACTACGCGATCCCGTACCGGGCCATGATCGCGGTCGCCACCGGCGGGTACGGCCGCCAGATGCAGGGCCCGCTGCCGTACGGCGTCTACCCGCACGACAACTCCCTCCCCATGTACACGACCGACCTCGCCAAGGCCCGGCGCCTTTTGGCTCAGGCAGGCTACCCCCACGGCGGCTTCACGCTCACGATGACCTGCACGACCGACATCCCCGAGTGCGGCCTCTTCGCCCCGTTGATGAAGGAGAACTTCGCCAAGATCGGGGTCAACCTCGTCATCCGTACCATGAGCTCCGACGAGGGCCTGGCGATCGCCGACGGCAACCCGGCGAAGGCCCAGGACATCTTCATCTTGGAGGACTGGCCGCAATACTCGGACGACTGGATCGACCTGTATTACAACTACAACTGCTACACGCCCTACCAGTGGAACATGTCGTATTACTGCAACCCTGCATTCGACAAACTGTTCCAGAAGGCCAACTCGCTTCAGGTGACAAATCCCGCTCAGGCCCAACGGCTGTACGACCAGTATCAGCTAGACCTCCTGCAAGCAACCCCTGTAGCGTTCCTATACGACGACCGCAATGTGTTCGTCTTCAACCGTTCGGTGGGCGGATTCGTCAACACACCCGAGTACCCGGCGGTGATCTTCTACTACAACCTGTACCCCAATCCGACGAGCTGACGTAGGTGGCGCACCAGCGGGCGGCGAGGGGGTGGGGAGGACGGCGGGATACGGGGCGTACGCGGCGAGACGGCTCGGTTACGGCGTGGTGCTCGTGGTGGGCATCACCCTCGTGGCCTTCGTCCTCACGCACCTCGTGCCGTCCAACCCGGCCCTGGTGTACGCGGGACTCCACCCCAACCCGGCGCAGATCGCCCGCGCCCGGCAGATCCTCGGCCTCGACAAACCCCTGTACATGCAGTACCTGTTGTTCCTGCGCGGCCTGGCCACAGGGGCGTGGGGCATCTCGATCACCACCCACGGCAGCGTGTTCCAGAACGTGATGACGTTCCTGCCGCCCACCCTGGAACTCGTCTTCTTCGCCACCCTGGAATCGATGGTCCTCGGCGTCCTCCTCGGCGTTTGGGCGAGCGAGCGCCCGGACGGCGTGGCGGACGTGGCCGTACGAGTGCTGGGCGCCGGTCTGGTGAGCATGCCGGCCTTCTGGCTGGCCCTCCTCCTGCAGATCGTCTTCTTCGGCCAGCTCCACCTGCTTCCCCTCACGGGCGAGTACGGCGGCGCTTACGTCCTCACCGCCCGCACCATCACCGGCTTCCCCCTTCTGGACGCGGCCCTCAGCCACCAATGGGGGCTCGTGGGCGACGAGCTGCGCCACCTCGTCCTGCCCAGCCTGGCCCTTGCGGCCTACTCCATCGGCCTCGTGGCGCGCATGACGCGGGCGACGATGCTCGACGCCCTCGGAACGGACTACATCCGCCTCGCTGTGGCCAACGGCGTCCGCCGCCGCCGCATCTACTTCCGCTACGCCCTCAAGAACGCCATCGCGCCCACCCTGACCGTCCTCGGCCTCACCTTCGCCTACTCCCTCACCGGCGACTTCTTCGTGGAGCAGATCTTCTTCTGGAACGGGCTTGGGTCGTACAGCGTGCACGCCATCGACAACCTCGACATCGCCGCCGTCATGGGCGTCCTCGTGGTGGTCTCCCTCGCCTACACGGTGGTCAACCTCGCGGTCGATCTCATCCGGGCGCTGTTCGATCCGCGCCTCCTGGTCGAGTAGCCGTGCGTTGGGGAGGGGATGGGAGGTGGGCGTGAGCCAGCCGGTCTTGGCCGTGCGCGACCTCTCCGTCCAGCTCGAGGGGCGCGCGGGCACCCTCAACCTCCTCGACCGCGTCGCGCTCACCGTGGCGCGCGGCGAGGTGGTGGCGGTGGTGGGGGAGACAGGCAGCGGCAAGACGCTCACTGGCATGGCGGCGCTCGGTTTCTTCCCCGCCCGAGCCCGCGTCCAGGGGAGCGTGCGCGTGGACGGCGTCGAGCTCGTACCGCCGACGCCGCAGGCACTGGCCGCGGTGCGCGGTCGGCGCGTGGCCGTCGTGCCCCAAAATCCCTCCACCGCCCTCAACCCGGTGTTCACGGTCGGCCAGCAGCTGGGGGAGCTTCTCCTCACCCACAGGCGGCTCAGGTCGCTCCGCGAGCGACGCGAGGCGGCGCTCTCCCTCTTGCGGGAAGTGGAGCTGCCGCGGCCGGCGGCACTCCTGAACGCCTACCCGCACGAGCTGTCGGGCGGGATGCAGCAGCGTGTGCTCATCGCCATGGCGCTGGCGTGCGAGCCGGAGCTCGTCGTCGCCGACGAGCCCACGACCGCCCTGGACGCCACCACCCAGGCCCAGATCCTGCGCCTGGTCCTGCGCCTGCGCGCCGAGCGCGGCCTCGCCTTGCTCTGGATCACGCACGATCTGGGCGTGGCGGCGCACCTGGCCGACCGCGTCGTCGTCCTGTACGCCGGCAAGGTGATGGAGGACGGCCCCGTGGCGGCGGTACTCGGCTCCCCACGCCACCCGTACACGCGGGCGGTGATCGACAGCCTGCCGGGCGGTGGACGCCGGGTGCGCGACATCCGCAGCCTGCCCGGCGACCTACCCAGCCCAGCGGCGCTGCCGGCCGGGTGCCGCTTCCACCCCCGCTGCCCCATGCGCTTCGACCCGTGCGCCGGGACGGAGCCACTTCTGCGCCTGGTGGGCGACGGGCACGCCGTCGCCTGCCATCGCTACGATGCGCCTTCGACCACGGCGGGCGGTGCCCCCTTGCCATGACGGAGGTCCTCTCGCTGCGCGGCATCTCCCACGCCTTCGGCGGGCGCGGGCGGGAAGGGGCTGTATGGGCGCTGCGCGACGTGGACCTGACGGTGGCCGGGGGCGAGACCGTCGGCGTGGTGGGCGAGTCCGGCTCGGGCAAGAGCACCCTCGGCCTCGTGGCCGCCGGCCTCGTGCGGCCGACGGCGGGCGAGGTCCGGTTCGAGGGCCGGCCCCTGGATCCGGCGCGGCTGTCGGGACGGGTGCAGATGGTCTTCCAGGACCCGGTCTCCTCCCTCGACCCGCGCATGACCGTGGAGGAGATCCTGCTCGAACCCCTCGCGGCCCTCGGGCGGGGGCGGCGGGAGGAGTGGCGCGAGCGCGCCGTCGCCCTCCTGGAGCGGGTGGGCCTGGGGCGGGAGCACCTTCCCCGCCGACCCGGTCAGTTCAGCGGAGGCCAGTGCCAACGCATTGCCATCGCCCGGGCCATGATCACCCGCCCCCCGTGCGTCATCCTGGACGAGCCCACCTCTTCTCTCGACGTGATCGTGCAGGCGCGCGTGCTCCATCTGCTCGAGGACCTCAAGGAGGAGTTCGGCACCGCCTACGTGTTCATCTCCCACAACCTGGCGGTGGTGGAGGCGGTGGCCGACCGCATCGTCGTGCTCTACCGCGGCCGGGTGGTGGAGTCCGGCCCTACCTCCGCCATCCTGGCGGCGCCGCTCCACCCCTATACGCGCGCCCTGGCCGCCGCCGTCCTCGACGTCGACTCTTGGCGGCGGCGCGAGGCGCCGACCCCGCCGGCGGGGGAGACCGCCGCATCGCCGACCGTCCCCCCGCCCGAGCACGGCTGCGCCTACGCCCCGCGTTGCCCGCTGGCCGTAGACGCCTGCCGGACGGCGGTTCCCGCCCTGGTGCCCACGCGGGACGGCCGCCGCGTCGCCTGTCACGTCCTCGCCCCGGCTGCATCCGAGATCCGAACCGTCTGACCGAGAGGGGGTGCGGCATGGCCGCCCTCGTCCGCCCCGACCCTCGGCGGCGCGCCCGTCTCGCCGACGCCCCGCTGGCGCGCGACCTCCTCGGCCTGGCCCGAGACCTAAGCCCGTTGGGGCGATGGGTCGCCGTCGCCTGCGCTGCCTTCCTTCTCCTCGTCGTCCTGGCCGCCGTGCTGGCGCCTTGGCTCTCGCCCTACCCGGCCCAGGGCGCGGGCCAGTCCGACATGCTCACCCTGCTCCAACCCCCCTCGCCTGCGCACCTCCTGGGCACGGACGACGAGGGGAGGGACATCCTCAGCCGTCTCCTGTACGGGGCGCGGCCGTCGCTCGTGGCTGCCTTCGTCGTGGTGGCCACGGCCATCGTCCTGGGTTCGCTCGTGGGCGCCGCTGCGGGCTACCTGGGCGGCGCGGTGGAGCAGGTCCTCATGCGCATCACCGACTTCTTCCTGGCTTTCCCCTCCCTCCTCCTGGCGATCGTCATCGCCACCATCATCGGCCCCAGCCTTCAGAACGTCATCGTTTCCCTCGCCGTCACCTGGTGGCCGTGGTATGCCCGCCTCGTGCACGCGCAGGCGGGCACCCTGCGCCAGGCGGCCTTCGTGCGCTCGGCCCGGCTCTCCGGCGTGCGCGGCCTCGCCATGCTCGTACGCCACATCATCCCCAACGCCCTGACGCCGGTGGTCGTGCAAGGGACGAGCGACCTGGGCAGCGTGATCATCTCCGCCGCCGGCCTGAGCTACCTCGGGCTCGGGACGCAGCCCCCGCAGGCGGACTGGGGCTCGATGGTGAGCCAAGGACAGCAGTACATCCTGGCGCAGTGGTGGTACGTGACCTTCCCCGGCTTGGCCATCCTGCTTACCGCCATGGCCTTCAACCTCCTCGGCGACGCGTTCCGCGACCTCACCGACCCATCGGTGCGCCGAACCTGAGCGCCGGCGGGCGGGCCGCTGTCCCGCAGGGCGCGGTCGGGGCGCGGGCGAGCGAAGGGGGAGGGAGGGGCCTGCGCCGGCGCTGCGGCTCGTCCCCTTCCCCCTGAGCAGAGGCCACCGCCGCCAGGACGAGGACGGCCCCGGCGATGCCGGAGGGTGTGAGACGTTCGCCCGTCAAGAGGACGCCGAACGCCAGGGCGGCCACGCCGTCCACGGAGGTGAGGAGGGCGAAGCGCGTGGGACCGCCCTGGCGTTGCGCCACGCTCTGGACGGCGAAGCCGGCCAGGGTGCCGACGAGGACCTCGTACGCCAGCGCCGCCCCCAGGAGCGCCGGCGCCGGGCCGGCAGGGAAATGGGCGCCCGAAAGCGCGGCCCAGCCCAGGGCGGCGACACCGCCGCCGCCGAGGGCGAAGGCCGCCACGCCGAGGGCGTCCTCCTCCGGCGCGACGCGATCGAGGGCAACGGCGTACAGGCTGTAGAGGGTGGCACCCGCCAGGCAGAGAAGGCCGCCGCCCCACGCGCCGGCGCCGCCGCCTCCTGCCAGGGCGCCCGCGCCGGCGGTCGCGAGCACCACCGCCGCTGCCGTGCGCCGCCGCGGCCGCACGCCGTGGAGAGCATACGCGAGCAGGGGCGTGAGCACGACCGCCAGGTCGGTGAGAAGACCGCTCACGCCCGGCGACGTGGCACGGAGCCCCACGCACTGCAGGACCGTGGCGGCCGCCAGCACGAGGCCGAGGGCGACGCTCGGCGCGATCGCCCTGCGGCGCACGGGCACGCGCGCAACAAGGAGCCACGCCGCGAGCAGGATACCCGCTGCGGTGAACGTGATGCCCACGTAGAGGGCGGGACCGAGGTACGCGATGAGGAACTTCCCTACCGTGAACGACAAGCCCCAGGCCACCCCGACGGCCAGGGACAGGATGTCGGCCGTGCGCCGGCCGACCTGCGCGATGTTACCCCCGATACATGCGGTGAAGCCTCCCCTTCTTCGCCCCTCCATGGTACGCCGCGCCCGAGCGGGCGGTCGACGGCGCCCGCGTGGGGTGGAGAGGCGCGGTCAGGGGGCGGCCGGAGCCGGCGTGCCGCCGCGTGCATCCACGGCCAGGGCATGGCGTCCGTGGCGCCCGGACGCGCGCGGACGGGGTCGACCGCATGCCCGCACCTTGCCATGCCGTCGCCTTCGCCGCCGGGGAGGTCCGTTGTTGTGAGCCGCGGGGGACCGCCGGACGGCCGCACGTACTGGAAGGCGAGCGCAACCGCCTGGTCCCTGCCGCCCGCCGAGGCGCCCCGCCGCGCCGACGTGGCGGTGGTGGGTGCCGGTTTCACGGGCCTTTCCGCCGCGTACCACCTCGCCCTGGCGGGGGCGTCGGTGGCGGTGTTCGAGGCGGGGGAAGTGGGGGAGGGGGCGAGCGGCCGAAACGGCGGGCAGGTCCTCCCGGGCTACGACCGCGACTACCCCGAGCTGGTGGAGCGGCTGGGCCTCGCCCGCGCCCAGGCCATGTGGCGGCTGTCGCTCTCCGCCATCGAACGCATGGAGGCGATCATGGCGCGCGAGGGCATCGAGTGCGGGTGGGAGGCGTACGGCCACCTGGAGGCGGCGACCACGGCCGCCCAGCGCGACGCCCTGGCGCGCGCCGGCGACGCCCTGGCGCGCGACCTCCAGCACCCCACCCGCCTGTTGGGGCCGGCGGAGATGGAGGCGGCGGTCGGTTCGCCCTTCTATATCGCCGGGCTCGAGTTCCCGGCCGCTCGCGCCTTCCACCCCCTGCTCTACGCTCGAGGGTTGGCGGCAGCGGCCGCGCGCAGGGGGGCGGTCATCCTGCAGGGTAGGCGGGTCACGGCGGTGCATCGGCGGGACGGGGGGTACGCCGTGGCGTGGGGCGAGGGGCGGACGTCGTGCCGAGAGGTGATCGTGGCGACCAACGCCTACGTGCCGCCCTTCGCGCCCTGGCTGCGCCGCCGCATCTTGCCCGTGACCAGCACCGTCGTGGCGACGGCGCCTCTGGCTCCCGGGTACGCAGCCCGCATCCTGCCCGGGCGGCAGACGCTCTCCGACCTGAAGACGCCCATGTACTACTTCCGGGTCACGGCCGACGCTCGCCTCGTGTTCGGCGGCGGCACGGGCGAGGAGGGGCGCTCGCTGGTGCGCGTCTTCCCCTACCTCGAGGGGACGCGGATCGACTACCGCTGGCATGGGCGGGTAGCTGTTTCGGCCGACTGGCTGCCCCACATCGGCCGCACGCCCGAGGGGTGGCTTTACGCCGCGGGCTACACCGGCCACGGCGCCGCCTTTTCCACGGAGGCGGGCGCCATGCTCGCCGCGCTGGCCTTGGGGGAGGGTACGGACGATACCGCCACCTTGGGGCCGTTCGCCGCCTTGCCCTTCCCCCCCATGGCCCTCCTCGGCCAGCATGGGCGGGTGGCCCGCATGGTGCGCGCCTACCTGCGCCTGCGCGAGCGCCTGGCGGCGTATGCGCACCGTCCAGGAGGATGAGGGCCCGGAGGCGACGTTGGAGGAGGAGTCGGGAGCGAGGCGGCGAACCCTCCGCCAGTTGCAAAGGGGACGCCCTCTCGCGTCCCCCGATCCCGGGGAGGTCGGTACGCGTCGGGACGGCGGAGGCCGTCGGCGCGGCACCGGCCTTCGCCGCTTGGTTCGGGGAGCGAAGGGAGGGCGTATCATGCGACGGTGCGACGCCTCCGCGGTGCTCGAGGAGACCGCCCGCATCCTGTCCTACGTCGAGGGCGGGCGACTGCAACCCGACGAGGCCGAGCGCCTTACGCGCGAGGCGGCCGAGCTGTACGAGGCGCACGTGAACCGTGCCATGCTCGAGCATCGCAAGTGGGCATCGAGCGACTTCCGCGTGGCCGAGTGGGAGGACGGCGGCGCCGTGTTCTATGACACGCGCGGCCGTCGCTATCTCGACTGCTTGGGGGGCTACGGCATCTACACCTTGGGCCACCGCCATCCGCGGGTGGTGGAGGCGGTCCGCCGCCAACTCGACAAGCAGGCCCTGCACAGCCAAGAGCTCATCGACCCCCTGCGCGCCTACCTCGCGTACCTCCTGGCCATGGTCGCGCCCGGCGACCTCGCGTACGCCTACTTCACGAACAGCGGCGCGGAGACCGTGGAGATGGCGATCAAGCTCGCCCGCCTGGCCACGGGCAGGGCGGGGATCGTGGCGGCGGTGAACGGCTTTCATGGCAAGACGATGGGAGCTCTCTCCGCCACGGGGCGAGGGACGTACCGCCAGCCGTACCTGCCCCTGGTTCCGGGCTTCTCGCACGTCCCGTTCGGCGACGCCCGCGCCATGGAGCGGCACGTGCACGGGCTCATCGCCGTGGGGGAGGCGCCGGCGGCCGTCCTCCTGGAGCCCATCCAGGGCGAGGGCGGCGTGCACGTGCCCCCCGACGATTACCTTCCCGCCGTGCGCCGCCTGTGCGACGAGACCGGGACCCTCCTCATCCTGGACGAGATCCAGACCGGCATGGGACGCACGGGGGCGCTGTTCGCCTGCGACCACTGGGATGTGGCGCCCGACGTCCTGTGCCTGGCCAAGGCGCTCGGCGGGGGGGTGATGCCCATCGGCGCCATCGTGGCCCGGCCGCACCTGTGGAAACGCATGGAGGAGAACCCCTTCCTCCTCGGATCGTCCACCTTCGGCGGCAATCCGCTGGCCTGCGCCGCCGCCATCGCCGCCCTGGACGTCACGCTGCGCGAAGACATCCCCGGCCAGGCGCGGCAAAAGGGCGAGCGCCTGCTCGCGGGCTTGGCGGTGCTGCGCCGCCGGTATCCCGAGGTGCTGCTCGACGTACGCGGGCGGGGCCTTCTCATCGGCATGGAGTTCGCCGACGACCGGGCGGGCTACCGGGTGGCGAAGGGGCTGTTCGACCAGGGGATTTTGGTGGGCGGCACGCTGAACAACGCGCGCGTGGTGCGCATCGAGCCGCCGGCGGTGATCGGGGAGGAAGACATCGACCGCGTGCTCGAGGCGCTGGAGCGCGTGTTCGCGGCGGAGCGGGCGGGAGCGGCGCCTGCCGGGCGCTGACGCCCCTATACGTTACGCTTCGGGCGGGTCGCCCAGGACCGTGAAGTGCCAGGGCTTGACCACGTCGTCGGCGGTGTTCGACATCACGTGCTTGATGTGGGTGTATTCCTCCACGGCGTAGGCGGACAGGTCGTGCCCGATGCCGCTGTGCTTCATGCCGCCGTGCGGCATCTCCGATACAAGCGGCAGGTGGTCGTTGATCCACACCTCGCCGAAGCGCAGTCCTGCGCTCACGCGCAGGGCGCGGGCGTGGTCGCGCGTCCACACGGAGGAGGCGAGACCGTAGCGCACGTCGTTGGCCAGGGCGAGGGCCTCGGCTTCGGAGTCGAAGGGGAGGACCACCACCGCGGGACCGAACACCTCTTCCTGCACGATCTCGCTCTCCTGGCGTGCGCCCAGAACGAGCGTGGGCGGAACGTAGAGCCCCCCTGGACTGGCGGGGGCGCCGCGGGGTTGGCGCACCTCGGCGCCCTGCGCGCGGGCGCGCGCGAGGAAGCCCGTGACGCGGTCGAACTGTTCGCGCGACACGAGGGGTCCCATGTCCGTGGCAGGGGAGAGGGGGTCGCCCATGCGCACCTCGCCGAGCTTCGCCTCCAAGGCGGCCACGAAGGCGTCGTAGAAGGGGCGCTGTACATACACCCGGGTGGCGGCGGTGCAGTCCTGCCCGCTGTTCACCGTCGCCGCCACCGCCGCCGCCTGCACCGCCGCCGCCTGGTCGGCGTCGGCGAACACCAGCATGGGCGCCTTGCCGCCCAGCTCCAGATGGACGCGCTTGAGGCCGGCGCCCGCTGCCGCGGCCACCCTGGCCCCCGTCTCGGTGGCGCCGGTGAGCGACACCATGGCGACGTCCGGATGGGCGACGAGGCGCTCGCCTACGGCGTCGCCGCCCGCCACGACGTTGAGGACGCCAGGCGGTATCCCCGCCTCGAGGGCCAGGCGCCCCAGCTCCAGGCTGGTGAGCGGGGTCTGGGGCGCGGGCTTGAGCACCACCGTGTTGCCGGCGGCAAGGGCCGGGCCCACCTTCCACACGGCCATCATGAGGGGGTAGTTCCACGGGGCGATGGAGGCCACGACCCCCACCGGCTCGCGCCGGATCCAGCTCGTGTGCACGCCGTCGTACTCGGCCGCGGGCCGCCCCTCCGCATGCCTGGCGGCGGCGGCGAAGAAGCGCAGGTTGTCGACGGCGAACACCAGGTCGGAGTGGCGCGCGAGCTTGATGGCCTTGCCCGTGTTCTCGCTCTCCAAGCGCGCCAGGCGCTCGGCGTCGCGTTCCACGAGGTCGGCGAGGCGCCACAGACGCAGGCTTCGTTCGCCCGGGGGGAGGCCCGACCACCGCCCGTCGGCGAAGGCCGCCCGGGCGGCGGCCACCGCCCGGTCGACGTCCTCTTCCCCCGCCTCGGGCACCTCGGCCACCACTTCGCCGCTGTAGGGGCTACGCACCTGCGCCCGACCCCCTGCGGCGGCGCCGACCCATTCCCCGTCGATCACCAGCCCGTACGCCATACGCCTTCCCTCCCCTAGCCGGCTCCCCCGCGCGATCTCGGCGCGAGGGGGGTGGCCGTCCTGAGCCGCGTCTCCCACACGTATACCGGCATGCCCCAGGCCGGCAGGCGCTCGATCCAGGGGTTGGGATCGAGCTGTTCCGGCACGAGTGCGCCGCGTTCGCGGATCGTGCCGTCGGCGATCATCTCCACCGCCAGGACCGGCGGCGTGCCCGCCTGCCAGACCGTGACGTTCGCCCCCGCCAGGCGGCGCGCGTCCGCGTGGGAGGAGAGGGTGTAGATGTACTGCTCCACCTCCTGACCGTCCTTCACCCCCTTCACCCACGTGCCGACGCAGGAGTGCCCTTCGAGTTCCCCCGCCAACCTCGCCGGTTCGGGCAGGAGCGCCGCCACGACCTTGCGCGGCACCACGGGGTGGCCGTCCACGAGCACCGGCTCTTCCCGGTCGAACCCGAGCTTCTTGAGCACCCGGAGGACGGCCACGTATTCGTCGGAGAGCGCGTACTTGAACTCGCACCGCTTGAGCTCCGGCCAGAAGAGAGGGATGGTGCCGGTCTCCTCGTGCGACACGCTGCGCACCGTGAGCGGCCCCACCGGGCGGGGGAACTCGAACACCTCCACCCCCGTGTCCAGGGGCTCGCCCTGCACGAAACGCCCGTCGCGATAGCTGAGGGGCGGCTGCAGGCACTCCTCGATGCTGGTCTCGGGAGAGAAGGGTAGGGCGAACTCGTGCCCGCGCAGGACGGAGTTGTCGCCGTCGTACACCACCACCTCGTCCATGCGGTCGAGGTCCTCGGATGCGTACCGGGCGAAAATGTTCGTGAGGCCGGGATCGACCCCGATCCCCAGCAGCGCGATGAGACTCCGGGCGCGGAAGCGCTCGTCGTAGCGCATCTGTTGCTGCACCGTGACCAACCCCGGCAGCTCCACAGGCCCGTCCGAGGCCATGTCCAGGTAGTGCGCGCCCGCCTCCAGGCATGCTTCCATGACCGTCAGGTTGTGGCGGGGGAGGCCGGCGTGGACCACCGCGTCGTGCCCTGCCGCCGCCCGCGCCACCTGCTCGCCGTCGCTCGCGTCCACGGCCGCCGCCGAGGCCGAGACGGTGCTGCGGATCGCCTGCACCACCTCATGGGCGCGCTCGGGCCGCACGTCGGCCACCGTGACGTGCTCCACGCCCTGCGCCCGTGCCAGACCCCTGGCGGCCACCTCGCC
The DNA here is from genome assembly GCA_023512375.1 of Bacillota bacterium. GTDB lineage: Bacteria > Bacillota > Sulfobacillia > JAJZYS01 > JAILZS01 > JAILZS01. The sequence continues at coordinate 52,481 of JAILZS010000004.1, forward strand.
TACGCCGCCCGCTCCCAATACCAGGACCCGCATCCTATCCTCCCTTTCATCTCATCCGGGCCCGGGGCCGCCTCTCGCGCCCCGTCCCGCCGACTCAGGCCGCCTCCCCCGCCTCCGCTAGGGCGCCGGCGAGGCGCTCGGCGAACAGCCGGGTCTCTTCGTCGCTCAGAATGAGCGGCGGCAGGAGCCGGACCACGTTGTCGTACACCCCCGCCCGCATGAGGAGCAGCCCGCGCCGGCGCGCCGCCGCCACGACGGCGAGGGCCAGACCCGGGTTGGGTGAGCCGTCCGGGTGCACGAACTCCAGCCCGATCATGGCGCCCACACCCCGCACGTCGCCCAGGCCGGGGCAGCGCGGGCGCGCCGCCAGGGCGGCGGCGCGCAGGCGCTCGCCGATGGCGCGGGCGCGCGCCGGCAGGTCCTCCCGTTCCAGCACGTCGAGTACTGCGAGGGCGGCGGCGCAGGCCACGGGGTTGCCGGCGAAGGTGCCGCCCAGCCCGCCCGGGACCGGTGCGTCGATGATCTCTGCCCGCCCCACGACTGCCCCCAGAGGTAGGCCGCCTGCCAGGCTCTTGGCCAACAGGACGATGTCGGGCACGACGCCCATCTGCTCCACCGCGAAGAGGCTGCCGGCGCGTCCCATGCCGCATTGCACCTCGTCTGCCACCAGGACGGCGCCGGTCTCGTCGCACAGCCGCCGCAGCCCTTGGAGGAAGGCCGGCGGCATGGGCACGAAGCCGCCCTCCCCCTGCACGGGCTCGACGATCACGGCGGCCAGGTTGTCCTCACCGATCCCCACGGCCACCTGGCGGCGGACCGCGTCCAGGCACTCCACGGCGCACGTCGTGGGCTGGCGGCCGACGGGGCAGCGGTAGCAGTAGGCGCTGGGAGCGCGGTGCACGTCGGGGGCGAACGGGGCGAAGCCCTCCTTGTACCCGTGCGCCTTGTCGGTGAGGGTGAGGGCCATGTAGGTCCGGCCGTGGAACGCCTGCTGGAAGGCCAGCACGGCGGTGCGCCGGGTGTGGGCGCGGGCGATCTTGATCGCGTTCTCCACCGCCTCGGCGCCGGTGTTCACGAGGAGCACCTTCTTGGCGAAGTCCCCCGGCGCCCGTCGGGCCAGCGCCTCGGCGAGCTCGATGTAGGGGGCGTTCCACGCCGTGTGCGCGCAAGTGTGTAGGAGCGTGCGGGCCTGGGCCTCGATCGCCGCCACCACCGCAGGATGGCCGTGGCCCACGTTCATCACCCCCAGGCCGGCCATGCCGTCCAGGTATTCGCGCCCCTCGCTGTCCCACAGCCACGCCCCCTGGGCGCGCACGATCACGAGGTCGTGCGTCGTGGCCACGCCGCGCGCCACGCTGCGCGCCCGGCGCTCGCTCCAGCCGGCGGCCTCCGCCGATCGCGGCGCCGTCCCCTGCTCCATCGGCGACCCCTCCTCGGAAGCGTCCGCCAGACATGGCGCCCCGGCTTCCATCCCCCCGGTATGCGAGAATCGTGCCAGGAGGCTTCCCAGAGTCCGTCGGAAAGGCGCACCGGCTCCGCCCTACCCGCGGCGTAGGCGAGCCCGAGGCGCCTCACCATGAGGCACCGGGCAATCGAGCCGGGATGATGGCAGGGCGAGCCGACGGCGGGCGCTAGTCGAGGTGGAGGGCGCCGCGCCGCGCCTTGGCGATGTAGAGGATCTGGCCGCCGTGTTCGGACGTGTGGGCGAGCGCGCGCACCAGCGTGTCGCGCAGCGTCGCCTCCTCCCCCTGGATGGTGCGGCGGGCGTCCAGGAGGGAGGGATCCTTCTGCACGCGCTCGAGCGTTGCCCGCAGGGGGGAGAACCCCTCCCGCAGGCGCTCCAGGAGAACGGACGCAGGCGGGTGTGAGCGGTCGGCGAACTCGGCCGCGCGGTCGCGGTCGTCGGCTTCGCCGCCGAAGCCCGCCAGGAAGCGCTGGCGCAGGTTGCCCCTCAGGTGCAGCACGAGGTTGGCGATGCTGTTCGACTCCTCGTTCGGCCGCCAGCCCAGGTCCTCGGGGTCGAGAGGCGCGATCGCCGCAGTGAGCCGGCGCTCGAGTCCGTCCACCACCGCCAGCGCCGTCGCCGCCCAGCGCGCCCCTGCATCGTCGGGCATCATCTCTCTCCTCCCGTCATGCGAGTCGGTCTTCGGCAGGGTCGCCCTAGCCGGCGCCGTGGGCCAGGGTGAGGTCGCCTGCCCCGATCGAGGTTCCGGTGGCCAGGACGGCGGCGCGCGTCACCAGGTGCAAGAGCTCGCGCACGTTGCCGGGCCACGGTTGGGCGATCAGCCACTCCCTGGCGTCCGGGGTGAGGGTGCGGTGGATGCCGTACCGCCGGCCGACCTCGGCCAGGGCGCGCTCCGCCAGGGGGAGGATGTCCTCGCGCCGCTCGGCCAGGGGAGGGATGGCGACCGGCATGGTGCTGAGGCGGTAGTACAGGTCGGCGCGGAACCGGCCCTCGGCCACGAGCCGGGCGAGCGGCCGGTGGGTGGCGACGATGAGGCGCACGTCGGCACGAACCGGCCGCCGGCCTCCCAGGGGGATGAACTCGCCTGTGTCGGCGAACGAGAGGATCTTCGCCTGCAGGGCCAGGGGAAGTTCGCCGATCTCGTCCAGGAGGACGGTGCCGCCCTGGGCGCTGCGCAACAGGCCTGGGTGGCCTTCGCGCCGGGCGCCGGTGTAGGCTCCCGGCTCGTAGCCGAACAGCTCCGCCTCGAACAGCCCCTCGGGCAGGCTGGCAGGCTGGATGGCCAGGAAGGGCCCTTCCCGGCGCGGGCTCCAGGCGTGGATGCGGCGGGCGAAGTGGGTCTTTCCCACACCGGTGGCGCCCGTGAGGAGCATCGGCACGTCGAGCGCCGCCGCCCGGCGCATGACCTCGACCGCGGCGCGCAGGGCAGGGGAGGCGTACAGCGTCGCCTCCTCTTCCTCCCCCTCGGCCGGCGCGTTCGCTCGGCGCCCGGCCGCCGCTGGACCGTCCGGCTGCCCCAACGTCGCGGCGAGGAGCTCGTCGAGGTCGCGCGAGTTGCACACCACCCGCACCACCTCCCCCCGCTCGTCGCGCACCGGTCGTGCCGTGACCACGAGACGGCGGCCGAGGCGCGTGCGCTGGCGCACCGTCACGGTCTCCCCCTGGGCGAGGGCGAGCCGGGTGGCGGAGGGGGCGTAGACCCCCCGCCGTTCCAGCTCACGCACCGAAACCCCGATGAGTTCCTCCGCCGCCATGCCGTACAGGCGCTGGCTGGCGTCGCTCACCCACAGCGTGCGCCCCTCGCCGTCGGTCACGTAGATCTCGTCATAGGAATGGGCGAGCGCGCCGTCCCCCACCCACGCCGGCGCACCCTCCGCCCGCCGTCCCGTGCCGCCCGCCAGGCCGGTGGGTTCCGGCTTCGCCACGCTACCCCCGCCCCGCATCCGCCTCGCCGCCCGCTCCCGGCGGCGGTCGGGAGGGGTTCCGCGGCACGCGAGCGAAACCCTGCACGGTTGCGGGGGGCGGGTACGGTGTCCGCGCGGGCGGAGCTGGGGACGACGGTGGGCGTGGGCGTCGAGCCGCAGACGGCGCTCTTCCTGAAAGTCCTGGCCTTGCCGCGGGCTGGGCTCGGGGCGTGGCTGGTCGAGGCCGTGGAGCGAAACCCGTTCCTCGCCTGGCGGGGCGAGGGCTTCGACGGATGGGGCGCGGCGGCGGCCGACGTGCCCTCGGCCCGCGCCGGAGCGGGCGGGCTGTCGGGTTCGCCCGCCGCGGAGCGCGTGCGCCACCTGATCGAACAGCTCCCTCCGCTCGACGCCGCCAGCCGCCGCATCGCCTGCGCCCTGGCGGCGGCCGTCGACGTCGACGGCTACCTCGGCTGGCCGCTCGAGGTGGTGGCCCGGCGCCTGGGGGTGGCCACGCGTGCGGTGGCCGCCGTGCACCGGCGCCTTTTGGCCTGTCTGGAGCCAGCCGGCGTGCTGGCGCGGGACCGGCGCGAGGCGGCGGCGGTCATCCTGCGCCGTCGCCCGCAGCATGCCGCTGAGCGCGACGCTCTCGCCGCCCTGAAGGCCGGCCTGGAACCGGACGTCGGGGCGCGTGCCCTCGCCGCCGCCATGGGGTGGCCGCCGGCGCGCGCCCGGGCGGCGGCGTGCTGCCTCGAGTCCCTGCCGGCCGAACCTTGGCCCCGGGAGGGGGTGCCCGCACCGCCGGCTCTCCCCGACTTCCGTCTCGGCCCGGACGGCGAGGTGGCGGTGGAGGTGCGGGCTCGCTCCTGGGTGGAGCTCGACCGCGCGTACGCCCGCCTGCCGGCGCGCGCCTTGGCCGCCGCCGCTGGAGAGGCGGCATTCGTGCGCGCACACCGGCGCGAGGCGCACCTCGTCCTGACCGCGCTGGCGCGGCGCGACGCGACGATGGCGCGCGTCGGCCAGGCCCTCCTGGGAGGGCAGGCGGCGTTCGCGCGCCTTGGGCCGCGCGCCATCGTGCCGCGGCGGATCGAGGACGTCTCTCGCCACCTGGGCCTGCACCCGTCCACCGTGTGGCGGGCGGCGCAGGACAAGTGGGTGGCCACCCCGCACGGCACGCTTCCCGTCAGGGCGTTCGTCGGCCGGCGCGTGCGCGACGGCGGGACGGTGGGAGCGGCGGCCCTGGCGGCGTCGCTGCGCGCCATCGTCGCCGACGAGCCCCCCGAGCGACCGCTGACGGACGGCGAGCTGGCGGCCCGCCTGTTTGCCCTGGGGATGGCGGTGGAACGCCGCACCGTGGCCAAGTACCGGGCCCTGGCGGGCATCCCTCCCTCGCGCGCCCGCCGCCGGGCGTAGCCGGTCGGCACGGCCACGGCAGACAGGCCGGTTGCGGGCGACCCATGCCGTCCCCGTCCGGCGGGCGACGGGGGACGGGTGGGTGCCCCAGCCTCGCCTTTGCACCGCCGAGAAGGTTCCACCCGCCCCCTCGTCGACCTGCGGGCGCGAGGCGCCCCTCTACGCTCGTGCCTTGGGGGGGCCGGGGGCGCGCTGCACCCCCGTGGCGAAGGCCACGCTGCCCGTCGCCGCCTCCCCGCCTCGATGCGGCACGTGCCCTCACCGCGACCGGCGGTGTGGACGGCTGTCAGGCGGCCTGCGCGAGGTGGTGGCCGTGCTCTCCATCGCCGCCAGGGGGCCTCCGTCGAGGGATCGGAACCGCGGGTACTGGGCAATCGGCATCGAAGACGACGCCCACCAAGGGAGGGAGGCCGAACCCGTCGCCTCTGTCGCCGGGGTGGGCGGCCTGCCGGCCGTCGGCGGCGCGCCGTCGAGCAAGACGGTGACCGGGGAGGTGTCTACCGGCGGGTTGTCGTCGACGTACACCCGATGGGCGTGAGACGGTCGGCGCGGCCTGCGGCGCCGGGCTCCCGGGAACGGCGACGGCCCACGGCCCCGCGCAGGCCGTGGGGACGCGCCGCCCGGGACGGAATCACGCGGTCGTCCCGGAGGCCTCCTCAGGCGGCGAGGCCGCGCACCGCCAGGTACAGGGCGAGGCCGACGCCGCCGGCACCGACCAGGACGGCGAGGGCCACGTCCCAGCCCGGCGCGGTGACATCGCGCCCGCGGGCGATCGCCTCCCGCCGCCGGGCGTAGCGCGCGGCCCCGAACAGGACGACGCCGGCGCCAAGGGCGGTGATGGCGGCGCCGATGAGGACGTCCAGCCCCCTTGGGGCGGGCGCCGCGCCGCGGGCGGAGAGCTCGGCGAGGAAGAGGGCGAAGCGGGCGACGACGAAGCCGAAGGCCATCACCGCCACGCCCGTGCGCACGTGGGCGAGGAAGGTGCGCTCGTTGGCCAAGAACAGGGAGGCGCGCCCGCGTCGGCGCGCCCGCGTCGGCGCATGCGGCTTGGGCCATGGCATGGCCGTAGTGTGCCCGGCCGCCCGACCTGTGCTGGGCGTCGTCCTACGCGCCGCCTAGACGCCCATGAGGAGGAGGCCGGTGAGGACCACTCCGGCGGCCATGCTGACGAGGGCCAACGGCATGAGGCGGTGCGTCTCGAAGTAGCGCATGAGGTAGCGCACCGAAAGGTACGCCACCACCCCGGCGACGACGAACCCGACGAGGCTTTGCACGAGCAGGCCGTGCATGTGGAGCTTGTGGACCTCGAGCACACCCGCGGCGAGGATGACCGGCGTCGCCATGAGGAACGAGAAGCGGGCCGCCGTCTCGTACGACAGACCGACCGCCAGCCCGCCCACCATGGTGACGCCGGAGCGCGAGAAGCCCGGGATGAGGGCGAGGATCTGGGCCACGCCGATGAGGATGGCCTGCCAGAACGCCATGGCCGGGATGTCCTCCTGCCCGTGCTGCACCAGGCGGTCGCCCGCCAGCATGATGAGCCCGTTGACGATGAGCAGGGCCGCCGCCAGCTGGGGGAGGCCGTACAGGCCGGCGAAGGCGTGGCGGAAGACCAGGCCCACGATGCCGGCGGGCACCGTGGCCGCGATGAGGAGCCACACCGCCCGCTGGTCGCCGTCGCGGTCGAGCTCCAGGAGGGAGGTCTGCACGCTGCGGAAGAACGCTCCCACCAGGCGCGCCCAGTCGCGGGCGAAGTAGACGATGAGGGCGATGGCCGTACCGAGGTGCAGGGCGACGACAAACGGGAGGAATTGGCTCGACGAGGTGTCGATGGCCCAGTGGAACAGGTGTGGGACGATGACCTGGAAGGCGATGCTGGAGAACGGGAACAGCTCGGTGAACCCCTGCAGGGCGCTCAGAACCACGGCCTGACCGATGGACACCTTCGTACCTCCTGGACGCCGCGACCGAACGCGGCGGATGCCGGCGCGTCCGAGCGCCTACCCTGCCAGTATCGCCTGCGACGGCTGGCGTTGCATGAGACGGAGATGAGGCTCTAGCCCACGACCATGGAGGCGGGAAGGAGGTCGGCGATGTACGGCGGCAGGACGAAGGCGGCGCGGTGCACGGCGGGCGTGTACCAGCGCGTGCCGGTCGGCGTCCAGGGGTTCTCCGGCTGTAAGGGGTCGGGCCCGAGCGAGCCGACGATGAACGTGAAGTAGCCGCCCGGATAGGTGGGGATGGTGGCGGAGAACAGCCGCGCCAGGGGGAAGCGGGAGGCGACGTCGGCGCTCACGTCGCGTACGACCTCGGGGTTGTAGAACGGGGCGCCGGTGTGCTGGATGTACAGGCCGCGGGGACGCAGCGCCTGCCGTACGGCGGCATGGAACTCGGGGGTGTAGAGGACCTTGCCGGGACCGTCGCCTTCCGGGTCGGTGGCGTCCACCAGGATGACGTCGTATTCGGCATCGTGCCGGCTCAGGAAGGCGGCGCCGTCCTCGAACCGCACCTCGAGGCGGGGGTCGTCGAGCGCGGCCGTGTGGGCGGGGAGGAAGCGCCGCGCCGCCTCCACCACCGCGGGGTCGATCTCCACCATGGTGGCGGCGCGCACCGTCGGGCAGCGGAGGACCTCGCGCGCGGTGCCGCCGTCGCCGCCCCCGACGATGAGCACCCGCTCCGGCGCGGGGTGCGTGACCAGGGCCACGTGGGCCAGCATCTCGTGGTAGATGAACTCGTCGCCCGCGGTCGTCTGCATGATGCCGTCGAGCACGAGGGACGGGCCGAACTGCTCGGTGTCGATGACCTGGATGTCCTGGTAGGCGGAGCGAACGGAGTAGAGGCAGCGCCGCACCTTCCAACGCAGCTGGTGGTGCGCGGAGGCGGCCTCGTCGAACCACAGGGCCACGGCGTCACCTCCTCGAGGGTGTGCGGCGGACGATGCTCCCCCTGTGGTTCGTCCCCGGCCGCCCCGGTCCCTGTCGCGGGCCACCCGTCCCTGGACGGGCGACGGCGTCGGTACCACCATGGTTGCGGGCCGCTGCGACGACGGCCCGGGGAGGTGGGTGAAGATGCGGGCGATGGTGGTGGCCGCGCCGGGGCGCCCCCTGGAGGGGCGCGACCTGCCGACGCCCGAGCCGGGGCCAGGCGAGGTGCGCGTGCGCGTACGGGCGTGTGGCGTCTGCCGCACCGACCTGCACATCGCCGACGGCGAGCTCATGCCGCCCGCCCTGCCCCGAGTGCCGGGGCACGAGGTGGTGGGCACGGTGGAGGCGGTGGGCGAGGGGGTGGAGGGCCTCGCTCCCGGTACGCGGGTGGGCGTCCCCTGGCTGGCGCACGCCTGCGGCCATTGCCGCTTTTGCCGGCGCGGCCAGGAGAACCTCTGCCTCGAGGCGCGCTTCACGGGGTTTCACGTCGACGGCGGTTACGCCGAGCGCCTCGTGGCCGAGGCGCGCTTCGTCTTCCCCCTGCCGCCGTCCGTGGGGGACGACGTGCACGCAGCGCCCCTCATGTGCGCCGGTCTCATCGGCTTTCGCGCCCTGCGCCTGGCCGGCGACGGCGAACGCGTGGGCCTGTACGGCTTCGGTGCCGCCGCCCACATCCTGGCCCAGGTGCTCGCCGCCCAGGGGCGGGAGGTCTACGCCTTCACGCGTCCGGGCGACCGTTCCGGACAGGCCTTCGCCCGCTCCCTGGGGGCGAGGTGGGCGGGCGGCTCCGACGAGGCGCCGCCCGAGCCCCTGGACGCAGCCATCGTCTTCGCCCCTGTGGGGGAACTCGTGCCCCTGGCCCTGCGGGCCGTCGACCGCGGCGGGCGAGTGGTGTTGGGCGGCATCCACATGAGCGACCTGCCGCCGATTCCGTACCGCATCCTGTGGGAGGAGCGGTCGATCGCCTCCGTCGCCAACCTGACGCGCGCGGACGGGGAGGAGTTCTTGGCCCTGGCGGCGCGCACGCCGATCCGCACCGAGGTGACGCCCTACCCCCTGGAGGCGGCGGACGAGGCCCTGGCCGCCGTGCGGGCGGGGCGGCTGCATGGGGCGGCGGTGCTCGTGCCGGACCGCACGGTGTAGGCGCGAGCCCGAGGCGCCAGTAGCACCCGGGAGCACCACCGCATACATGTCAGCGGAGGTGGTCCCCATCCGGGCGAGCGATGTGCGGGAATACGTCGAGCGGCACTGCCATGAGGATGACCGGGTGACGGTGATCTGGTCCTGCGGCGGCGATCTCGGTTGCACCACGGGCAAGATCGCAGCCATCTACGACGGTGTGATCCTGGTGCGGGGACTTGCACCCACCGTGGAGGAACGCTTGCACGGGGATCCCTGCGCCGACCTCGGCGCGTTGGAACTCGTCACCGCGGTCGACTTGGAGCGCGTGTGCGCCATCGTGTTCGGCCTTCCACCTTGCCGCAAGGCGGCGTTCCCCTTCTGTTGCGTGGAGTTGGATCCTTCTGCACGGACCGGGCCGCGGTCGACCTCCGGACAGGGGTAGGCAGGCGTTGGGGCGCGCGGAGGTGCCGGCCAGGAGGAAGGCGCCGCGCGCCGAAGGGGATAGACCGCGCCCGTCACCTCGGGCGCGGAGGGGGGTCCAGCGGTTGAATTCGTCCCCGGCAGCCGTGTTGCCGCGAAGTGAGCCGCCCGAAGGTTGATCGCCCGGCCGCCGGGCCTGGGACTCCCGCCGGCGCTCGCGCAACCCCGTTCCGACCTCACCTTCGCCCTGCGCATCGTCCTCGGGGCACTTAGCGCCTTCGGTCCCCTGTCGATCGACATGTATCTACCGTCGCTGCCTGCCTTGGCGCGCAACCTCGGCGCCACGCCCGCGGCGGCGCAGCTCACGCTCACGGCCTGCCTGGTGGGGCTCGCGGCCGGCCAGATCGTGGCCGGTCCGGCGAGCGACGCCCTCGGCCGCCGCCGCCCTCTCCTGGTGGGCCTGGCGGCGTACGCCCTCGCCTCGCTCTTGTGCGCCGCCGCCCCCAGCGTGTGGGCGCTGGCCGCCTTCCGCTTCGTGCAGGGCGCAGCGGGGGCCGTGGGCATCGTGGTGGCGAGGGCCGTGGTGCGGGACCGGAGCGAGGGCACGGCGGCGGCCCGCACGTACGCCGCCCTGATGGCCGTAAGCGGCCTGGCCCCCGTCCTGGCCCCGCTCCTGGGCGGCCAGCTCCTCCGCTTGGGATCTTGGCGGGTGGTCTTCCTCGCCCTCACGGTCGTGGGGGCGCTCATCCTGGCGGCCAGCGCGCGCATCGTGCCGGAGACCCTGCCCCCAGAGCGGCGGCGCCGGCCCGCCGGGGTGCGGGCGACGTTCGCCGCCCCCCTCGGGGATCGCCGCTTCGTCGCCTACGCGGCCGCCGCCGCCCTCGGCACGGCCGCGCTGTTCGCGTACATCTCCGGCTCGCCCTTCGCCCTCGAGGACGTGTACGGCCTAAGCCCCCAGGGGTTCAGCGCCGCCTTCGCCGCCAACGCCCTCGGCATCCTCGCCGTGAGCCAGGCGGGCGGCCGCCTCGTCGGCCGGGTGGGGCCGCGCCGCTTGTTTGCTACCGGCCTGGGCGCGATGGCGTGCGGCGGCTTCGCCCTCCTCGCGGCGGTGGCCGCCCACGCCGGGTTGTGGCTCGTCTTACCCGCCTTGTTCTGCGCCGTGGCCAGCATGGGGCTGCTCACGCCCAACGCCACCGCCCTCGCCCTGGCCGGCCAGGCGGCCTCCGCCGGTGCCGCCTCCGCTCTCCTGGGCGTGGGCCAGTACGTCCTCGGTGCCGTCTTGGCGCCGCTCGCCGGGGCCGCGGGGGCGGCGTCCGCCCTGCCCATGGCGGCGGTGATCGCCGCCCTCGCCCTGGCTGCGGTGGCCGTGGAGCGCTTCACCCTGCGCGGCGAGCGTGGTTAGGCGGCGACCCCGCCCGGCGTGCACGGGCGGGGTCGCCAGGGAAGCCACCAGTCGCGCGAGGTACCCGGCTTCGGATGCGGTGCAATGTCGGTCCGGTTGCGTTCGGAACCGCGTCGTCAATCCGCATGCGGTCGTCGGTCCTCGGTTCGGCGCGGTTCCACCTGCATGCTAGGCGAGCCGCCCGCTCGGCCCCAGGGTCCTTGGGGGTCGAGCGGGAGGGACCTTCGGCCCAGACGGGTCACCCGTTCGGCCCGGTCGAACGGCGCGCGGCGGCGATGGAAAGGATTTCTTTCCCGGCGGCGAACCTTGCGCCGGGGGTGGTGGCGTGGATCGCGTGGCCAGGGCGCTGTCCGTGCTGTTCAATCCTATGGTCGCCCTCACCTTGTGGGCGGCGGCCGTGATCGCCCTTCACCCCGCCTGGTGGGGCGCCGCCGCCTTGGTGTGGCTCCTGCTCGTCGCCCTGCCCGGGCTCGCGCTCGCCGCCGGCCTGCGCCTTGGGGTGTGGTCGGACGCCGACGTGTCGGATCCTCGCCAGCGGCGCGCCTTTGTGCCCTTGGCGGCGGCCTGCGCCGTCGCTCTCGCCGGCCGCGCTCTCCTCTTCCCGTTCCCGGCCGTCCTCCGGTTCGCGGCCACGGCGATCGCCGCATGGCTCTGCCTGACGGCGCTGGCCAGCACGGTGTGGAAGATCTCCATGCACGTGGGCTCCACCGTCGGCATTCTCTTCCTGTCCGGCGTCGCTCTCGGCTGGCTGGTGGCGCTTGCCCTTGCCTGGGCTCCGTTCGCCGTGGCCTGGGCCCGCCTACGCCTGCGCCGCCACACCCCCGGCCAGGTCGTGGCCGGCGCGGCGGCCGCCCTGGCCGCGGTGGGGGTGGCCCTACTGGTGGCGGCCCCCTAAGCGGCCTGAGGGGAGGCGGGAGGCGTTGTGCCTTACGCGCAGGCGGAGGCGCACGTCGGCCACGCGCACCCAGTCGCCGGCCGTGAGCGGCTGGACGCGGGAGGCGCGGCCGCCCGCGTCGTACGCCTGGTGAGGCCAGGGTGCGACGGCACACCAACCGCCGCGCGTGGGGAGGACTTGGACCAGGAGGCTGCCGTCGGGGCCGTGCAGGGGGACGGCGCGCCCGCGCTCGAGCGCCAGCGTGCGGACGCCGTCCCAGGACACGACCTCCAGGCGGGGCACCGGCCTGACCGCCGGACGGCGGCGCCGGCCGCGGCCGAGGACGAGGGCGGCGACGGCCCCGGCGTCTAGCGCGGCAGGCGCCAAAGCTCCGGCGGAGCCCGCGCCCGCGCGCTCGCCGGCCGCCAGCGCGGCGGGCGGGGGAAACGCCCAGCTCGCCGCCTCCAACCCCCCTAGGCAGAGGGCGGCCGCCAGCACTGCGGCGCGCACCCCCGGCCGCTGCCACCGTTGCACGACTCTCCCCCCAGCTGGCGGCGTTCGACAACCATATAGCGCCAAGATGGGGAGATGTCAATTACAGATTTACCGTTACGACAGGTAAATTGTCTCCGCCTGCGGGCGGAGGTCGGTCGGCTTGCGGCCCGTGGCGGCCGGTCGGACGCCGCGGTAGGGTGGGATGGGGCGCGCGGGCGTCGGCCGCGGGCGGGAGCGTCGATAGGTAAGGGAGGAAAGCGGGTGCGGGTACGGGTGCCGGCCGTGCGAGTGGCCGTGGGCATCGGTCTCGCCTCGTACGGGGCGTGGGCGGCGCTGTACGCCTTGGGCCTTGTGCGCCCCGACGCGGGCCGGGCTTTGGCGCTGTACTGGCCTGTACTCGTCGCCCTATGGGGGGCGCTGGGGGCGCTCGACCGGGTCGTGGCGAGGCGCGCCCCGTCGGTGGGCTCTCTCCTTCTCGTGGCGGCGGGGATCGCGCTTCTCGCCCGCAACGCGGGCTGGATCGGCGTCGACGCCTGGAGCCTCGTGGGGGCGGCGGTGGCGGTGGCCCTCGGGTTGGCGATCGCCTTCGGGGGGCGGGCGATGGTGATCGTGGACGAGGGCTGGGGCGCCTTCGGGCGTTCGGGCCGGTGGTGGCATCGTAGGCGCGGAGGAACCGCCTGGGTAGGCAGCACGCACATCCGCGCCGAAGGCGAGGGCCCGTGGGAGCTGGACGACCGGGTCTACCGCCAGGCGGTGGGCGATCTGCGCCTCGACCTGAGCCGGGCCCGCCTGCGGGAAGGGGAGACGCGCCTCGCCGTCGAGGGCGGGGTGGGGGAGATCCTCGTCCTCGTTCCGGCCGAGATGCCGGTCCACCTGGCCGCCCGGGTGCAGGTAGGGGAGATCCGCCTGTTCGACCTCGAGGCGAGCGGGTTCGAACGCTTCCTTGAATACGAAAGCGAAGGGTACGCGGCCGCGCCGCGCCGGCTGCGCATCGACCTCAGCATGCGCCTGGGCGACATCGCCGTGGAGCGGGTGGTGTGAGATGGCGGCGGATGTCTCGCCCCCGCCAACGGCTCCGGCCGCCGTCGCCCCGACCGGGGGCGGCCGCTCCCTGCGATGGCCGCTTGCGGCCTGGTTCTCCCTGGCGGGCGGGGTGGGGGCGGGAACGGCCTGGGCGCTGCTGGCGGCCGCGGGCGCGGCTCCCTCGCCGGGCTACCTGGTGCCGACCCTCGCCCTGGCGGCGCTGGCCGCCGCCGTGCTCGGCTATCGCGTGGCGTGGGGCCTCAGGCGGCGCCTGAGGCCGCTCCTGCAAGGGGTGGCGATCTTCGCCGCCGGCGGCATGCGGCATCGCATCCGCGTAGAGGGCGACGACGAGGTGGGCGAGCTGGCGCAGGCGATCAACGCCATGGCCGAGCGCCACGCCGGTCAGGTCGAGGCCTTGCAGCGCTTGGCGGAGGAACGCCTGGCCCTGTCGGGGGAGGCGGCCCGGGCGGCGGTCCTGGAGGAACGCCAGCGCTTGGCGCGCGACCTGCATGACGCCGTCAGCCAGGCCATCTTCTCCATCGCCATGATGACGGCGGCCGCCCGGCGCCTTCTCCCGTGCGATCCGGAGGCCGCCGCGGCACGCATGGCCGAGGTGGAGGCTCTGGCCACCGCGGCGCAGAGGGAGATGCGCGCCCTCCTCCTGGCTCTTCGCCCGGTGGAGCTGGCCGGCCGGCCCCTGGAGGAGGCACTGGCCGGGCTCGTGGCCGAGGTAGGCGAGCGCTACGGATTGGAGGTGGCGTATGCCGCCGAAGCCGGCGCCGAGCCGCTCCCGCCCGCCCAGGAGGACGCCCTGTTCCGCATCGCCCAGGAGGCCGTGGTGAACGCCATCCGGCACGGGCATGCGCGCCGGCTGGAGGTGCGCCTGGCCTGGGACGCGGGCCGGGCGGTCCTGAGCGTGTGGGACGACGGGCGAGGCTTCGATCCCGCGGCGGCGGCGGCGGACGGCCATTACGGCCTGAGGTCGATGCGGGAGCGAGCCCGGGAGATGGGCGGGGAGCTGAGCGTCGACTCCGCGCCCGGGCGGGGGACGCGGGTGGAGGCGCGCTTGCCGCGCCTTACAGTAGCGAAACGGGGGGACGCGTGACGTGGAGGGCGGCACGGCGAAGGAACGGCGCATCCGCGTGTTCGTGTGCGACGACCATGACGTGGTGCGGCGGGGGCTTCGGGCCTACCTGGAGACCGAACCGGGGATCGAGATCGTCGGGGAGGCGGCCTCGGGCGAGGAGGCGGTGGCCCGCGCCCCTTCCCTCCATCCCGACGTGGTCCTCATGGACCTCCTCCTGCCAGGCATGGGTGGGCTTGAGGCGACGCGCGACCTCGTGGCCCGCCTACCGGACGTCCGGGTGGTGGTGCTCACCTCTGCCGTGACCGACGAGAAGGTGGTGCCCGCGCTCGAGGCCGGCGCCCTGTCGTACGTGCTCAAGTCGGCCTCCGCCGCCCAGGTCGTGGACGCCGTGCGCGCCGCGGCGGCCGGGCGCGCCACCTTGGACCCCGGGATTGCCAACTCCGTGGTGCGCGCCGTGCGCGGCCCCGGCGGGCGGGACGGGGTCTCCTTCACCCTGCGCGAGCGCGACGTCCTCCGGGCGGTGGCGAGGGGCATGAGCAACCAGGAGATCGCCGATGCGCTGGGCATCGGCGTGAAGACGGTGAAGACCCACGTCTCCAGCCTGCTCGGCAAGCTTGGCCTGTACGATCGCACCCAGCTCGCGGTGTGGGCCCACACCCACGGCTGGGCGCCCGTGGACCCGTAAGGCGCGTCAGGCGTCCAAGAGCCGCATGGCCGCCTCGGGATAGCGCTCCCCCGCGGCCCATCCGGCGGGCGCGGCCTCCTCCACCGCGGCCAGGAGTTCGGGGGAGAGGGGCGCCTCCAGCGCGGCGAGGTTCTCCTCCAGGTAGGCGACGCGGCGGGTGCCGAAGAGGGCGACGACGTCGTCCCCCCGCGAAAGCACCCATCCGAGCGCCAGTTGCGCGGGCGTCAGGCCAGCTTGGCGCGCCAGGGAGGCGAGGCGCTCGAAGCCCTCCCGGTTGCGCTCGATGTTGCCCGCCTGGAAGCGGGGGTGGCGGCGGCGGGGGTCGCTTTCGGGAAGGTCGTCGGCGCGGGCGAAGCGGCCGGTGAGAAAGCCCCGCCCGAGCGGGCTGTAGGCGACGAAGCCGACGCCCAGGTCGCGGCAGGCGGGCAGCGCGCCTCTTTCGGGATCGCGCGTCCACAGGGAGTACTCCGTCTGCAGGGCGACGACCGGATGGACGGCCATCGCCCGCCGCAGCGTCTCGGGCGCCGCCTCGCTCAATCCCAGGTAGCGCACCTTGCCCGCGCGCACGAGCTCCGCCATGGCGCCCACCGTCTCCTCGATGGGCGTGCGCGGATCCACCCGGTGCAGGTAGTACAGGTCGACGTGGTCCATGCCCAGGCGGGCGAGGCTGGCGTCGCACGCGGCCGCCACGTACTCCGGGCGGCCGTCCACCGTCTGGGGCGGCGCCCCCAGGACGTTGCCGAACTTGGTGGCAACGAAGGCCTCCTGCCGGCGTCCGCGTAACGCCCGCCCCAGGAGTTCTTCGCTCGCGCCTTGGCCGTAGATGTCGGCCGTGTCGAGGAAGGTCACGCCCAGGTCCAATGCCCGTCGGATGGTGCGGATCGACTCTTCTTCGTCGTATGTGCCGTAGCCCATGAGGCCGAGCGCCACGGCGGACACCTCCGGCCCCCCCAGGCCCAGCTGCCGCATCCGCATGGGTGCGTCCCTCCTTCGCGGTCGTGCGCGCGTCAGCCGTCGAGGGCCAGCGTGAGCTGCGGCGCGGGCAGCGAGGACGCTTCGCCCGTGGCCACGACGGCGGTGCCCACGGCGAAGAACTCGATCACGTGGCTGCCCCAGCCGTGGCTGCGCTCGTCGATGCGCACGCCGACGATGCCCTCCGCCTTGCGCTCCGCCGCCTCCGCCTGCATGCGCTCCATGGCCAGCTCGCGCGCGTCGTACATCGCCTGCGTGAAGTTGAGCATCTCCTGGTTCTGCCCCACCGTGCGCAAGAACTGGGCCACCGTCTGGTGGGCCACGTGGTAGACGCAATTGCCCATCACCAGGCCCACGGGCCGATACCCGGCGCGCAACAGCGTCCAGAAGTCCTGCCCCGACAGGTCGCTCGTGAACGGCCGGCCGTCGTGGGTGCGATGGCTCGTCCCGCCCGCATGCCGCACCGCCGTGCCGATGGCGAGGAACTCGGCCAGGTCCGCGCCCCAGTCGTAGCGGTTGACCACGAGTCGTACGCCCACCACGCCGTCCGCGCCCAAGGCGTCCGCCTCTTCCTCCATGCGCGACATGGCGAGCTCCCGGGCGTGGTAGGTGGCCTGGGTGAGCACCTGCATCTCCTGGTTCTGGCGCCACATGGCGGGCTGGTAGCCGATGTGGTAGATGGACGACCCCACCACGAGGCCGAGGGGTTCGAAGCCCGCCTGTCGGACGAGCACGAACTCGTTGACGCTCAGGTCGCTGGTGAACAGCCCTCCCGGCGCCGCCTGTTGCCGAAGCCGCTCCAGGGCGGCGGCCGGAAGGTCGCTGGGGGCACCCTCCTGCGCCACGATGATCCCTCCGTTCTCTCCGCCGTCGATCCCCTGCGGTCGCTCCCGCCGCCGGGTCGCGGCCGCCCCGATCCAGGTAGTCGCTCAAGCGGGCGGCGGGCGGTCGGCGAGGGGGACGACGGCGGCCGGCAGCGCCGCCGGGCGGTCGTCCGCCCGCACCACCGCCGTGCCCATGGCCACGAACTCCAGCACGTGGTCGGTGCGCTCCTGACCACCCCCGCCCCGCTCCACGCGCTCCACGCTCAGGTTGATGTCGTAGGCGATGACGCCGTCCGCCCGTGCGGCCCGCGCCGTCTCCGCCAGGCGGCGCATGGCCAGTTCGCGCACGGTGTAGGTGGCGCTCGTGAAGGCGTCCACCTCCGTGTTGGTCCAACTCCCCGCCTGCCACATGCTCGTCCAGTCGGTCGCCAGATAGGCCACGGACACCCCCAGGCAGAGGTCGACGCACAGCCAGCCCGCCTGCAGCAGGCGGTACAGGTCGTCGGCGCCCACCGTCGCCAAAAACGGCCGGGGGACGGCCTGGGCACGGGGGAAGCGGACTGCCGTGCCCACGGCCGTGAATTCCATGAGGTCCGACCCCCAGTCGCGGTCGCTCCGCTCCAGCCGGACCGCTACGACCCCGTGCGCGCCCAGGAGCGACGCCTCCTGGCGCAGGCGCTCCAGCGCCAGGGCGCGCACTGCGTGGGCGGCACGCGTGGGCGCCTCGAGCTCACCGCTCTGCCAGCTCGGCAGGTACGACCAGCCCGTGTGGTAGACGGAACTGCCCATCACCAGGCCCACGGGTTCGGCCCCGACGGAACGCGCCAAGGCCCACTCGGATACGGACAGCGTGGACGTCCAGGGCAGCGAGCGGGCACGTTCCCGTTCGAGCCGGGCGCGCGTCGAGGCGGGGACCTCCCCACGGGCGAGGGCGTCACGGTCGGCCTCCCCCCGGTCCCCCGGCCCTGACGGCGGCGGCCCCGCCGGCGGGCGGCGGCCGAACCATGCTGGCACGCCTTCCCACCTCCCGGGAGGCGATTCGGGAATCCGCGGCTTTCCCCTGCCCCGCCTACCCGTCGTCCTCCTCGTCCCAGCGCCGCTGGCTCTCCCGCAGGAAGCGGCGCATGCGGGCGCTGTGCCACACGCCCGGGTCGCCAAGGACGCGGGCCCGCACGGCCCACAGCCACGTGGCCGCGGCGTAGGCGAGGGCGGCGGCGGGGGAGACGGGAGGGAAGGAACCGGGCAGCGCGGCCCAGCCGGCGGCAGGGCCGGCGGTCGCCCACAGCCACAGCAGTGCGAAGAGGAGGCCGCTCAGGGCCACGAGCCAGTAGGCGGGGTCACCGAAGCGGCGTTGGATGCGATCGATGCGGGCGTCGCCCTCGGCCGCAAAGTCGATCCAGGGGTTGAGGGCGACCGGCGCGAGCGTCACCAACAGGGTCAGGGGTGGGGCCACGCGCGCTACCAGGAGGCGGACGACGACGTAGGCGAAGAGGAGCATGTACATGGGGCCGGCCGCCCGCCCGAGGGTGGGGAGGACATCGGTGGGACGCAGGCGCCGGCCGTGGGCCGCTTCGCCCGCCCAGCCCACCCACCAGGCGAGGAAGGCGGGGAAGAGCAGGTTCCCCACCAGGCCCAGGCCGTTGCCGAGGCGCAAGGTCCAGGCGCTGAGGCCGACGAGCCAACCAAGGGCGCCATAGACGAAGGCCACCGCCAGCGGCAGGACGAGCCAGGGGTTCTGCCATACGCCCTCGGTGGCCTCTCGCACCGCCCGCCCGAGGTTCATCCTCCCGCCCCCCCTTCGCTCCGGCGCGGCCCCGCGGTGCACGTCGCCCGCGCGTTCGCGCCCGCGCCCGGCACGGGGGCACCCGCGGTTGGCACCAGGGTGGCATCGCGGCGGGCGGCGGTCAAGGGCGAACGCGGGACGCAAAGGGCCTGCGCGCGACGCCGGCGAGGTATCTTGGAAGGCGACCGCCTCATGCGAGGGGCGGAGGACGGGAGGGGGAAACGGGGATGGGGACCTCCATCCGCGAGGCCATGATCCTGCAGCTGGACGAGGAGCTGCCTCGGACGCGCCGCACCCTGGAGCGCGTTCCCGGCGACCGCTGGGAATGGCGGCCGCACGAGCGGTCGATGCCGATGGGCCGCCTGGCGGCGCACGTGGCCACGTTGCCGGCCATGGTGGCGACCGTCCTCACCACCGAGGCGTTCGACCTGTCCGATCGCGCCGGGCGCACGGCGGTTCCCACGGTGGGGGAGGCGGCGGCGCTGGTGCCGACGTGCGAGCGCCTGTACGGGGAGGCGCGGCGGGCGCTGGAAGCGGCGCGCGACGAGGACCTCGCCGCCACCTGGTCGCTCTCGGCGGCGGGGCGGCCGGTGGCGCCGCCCGCGCCGCGCCACGCCTACCTGACCACGCTGTTCTTCCACCACCTGGTGCACCACCGCGCCCAGCTCGGCGTCTACCTGCGCCTTCTCGACATCCCCGTGCCCGCCATCTACGGACCGTCAGCCGACGAGCCGCTCATGCCCTGACGCCCGGCCGGTCCTGAGCGTCGAGCCGACGCCCCGGATCGTGACGGCGGCCTGGACGCTCCGCGTCGAGGGCCTGGCGGCGAGGCCCCTCGGGCGTCGAATTCGGCGGCGTATCCCTTGACACCCGACCCCCTGCCGGAAGCCCGGCACGTTCTGGCCTACTCCCACACGGGCTACGGCGCCAGCCTGGCGCTCGACGACCTGGCGGGGAAGGCGCCTGGCTGGTGTGGGAGTGCGACGGCCGCCCGCTTCCACCCGAGCACGGCGGCCCGGCCCGCCTCGGGATCCCTCACCTCTACTTTTGGAAGAGCGTCAAGTGGGCGGCGGGCCTCAGGCTCCTCGCCCGCGCCGAACGCGGCCTGTGGGAGCGAGAGGGCTACCACGACCGGGGCCACCCGTGGCGCGAGGAGCGCTACCGCGGTGACGGCGAGGAGTGAGGGCGCCGACGCCCCCGGGCCTTGGCAGACCGCCCGCGTGCTCGCCGTGCGGCGGGAGACCGCGCGCATGAAGACCTTCCGCTTCTGCTTGGAGCGGCAAACGCCCTACCTCCCGGGGCGACGCTTCCTCCCCCGCCTGACCGCCCTCGCCGGCTACCGGGGCCGGCGTTCCTCCTCCGCCTCATCGGCGCCCGATGCGGCGGGCCGGACGGTGGAGCTCACCGTCGAGCGCCTGGACGGGGGCGAGGTGTCGACCTTCCTAAACGACGACTTGGCCGTCGGCGACGAGCTGGAGATCCGCGGCCCGATCGGCGGCCGGTTCGCGTGGCGGGGGGAGCTGCCGATCCTCCTCGTGGGGCCGGGAGCACGGCGTGCATATGTTGGCCGCGGTCGACACGCCCGCCGACCTGCCCTTCGCCGCCGCACTCGCGGGGCCGGGGGCGACGGCGGTGGATACGCGCCGCCCGCCGCCCGGCGCGTCCCGGCCGGCAGAGCCCATCGGTCCGGCCGACCTCGCCCCCCTCTGCGGCCGTCGGCCTTCTGCGACGGCGTGACCGACATGCTGGCGTCCCTGGGACACGATCCCGGGCGCATCCGGGTAGAGCGGTTCGGACCCAGCGGTGGGCTCGGCGCATGGTGGCCGCGCCTCCCCTCGGGGCGTCGAACCGGTTTTGCGCCGTTCGCGTAAACACTCGACGCGATCCCGGTTGGCGCATGCGCGAGTGCGATTGCCGGCCCGGGTATGCCATCGCCGCCGGGCCCGCATGGTGGAGCCGTGTGCGGGGCAGGAACCGCCACGGTTCGCGAGAAATCCATGGGCAACGGAAGTCGGACGCGAGCCGTGGGGTGAGACGCCATGCCTGCGGGGGATCGCCGTTTCGGCACGGCGGGGGGCGCGCGCGCATTAGGCGCGGTCGCCGCCCTGGGCGCCGCCTTGGCCGCTCTCATTGCCGTACGCGCCCACGTCCTGCCGCTGGCGGCGCATCTTGCGCGCACGGCCACGCCGGCGGCGGTCGGCCGCGGGCGATCGGCCAGTCGGCCGACCCCGCCTCCCCCGCCTGCGCCTCGGTTGCCGCCGTATGGGGACCGCATCTGGTGGCAGTCCGCGCTGGCCACCCGGCACTGGCCCGACCCGGCCGGCTTCCGACTCGCCCTGGACGGCGCCCGCCGGCCGTCGGTGATCGTGTTCGTCTACCATCAGGTCTGTCCCGTCGACTGGCCCTTGCGCAACGGACCGGACTTCATCACCCCCCAGCGTTTGGCGTCGGAGTTCGCGTTCTTCGACGCCCATCACGTGCACACCCTGACGCCCGCACAATTCCTCGCCTTCCTCGACGGGCGGCGAAGCGTGCCGGCGGGGTCCGTGTTCCTTGCCTTCGACAACGGCCTCGAGGGGGTGTACCGGTACGCGTTCCCCATCGCGCGGCGCTACCGCGTGCACTTCACGGCCTTCCTCATCGGCGATCGCGTGTTCCCGCACTGGCGGCCAGGCGACAAGTACCTGGGATGGGACCAGGTCCTCGCCATGTACCGCAGCGGCTGGGTGGGCGTGCAGTCGGAGACCTACGACCTTCACACCTTCGAGACCGTCGCCCCGCATCGCTACGGACCCGACGTCAACCTACGGTGGGAGACCTACCCGCGCGGGCACTGGGAGACGTACCGGGGCTACGTGCGCCGCATCCGCGAGGCCTTCCTCCGCCAACGCGCCGTCTTCCTGCGCCACCTCGGCTACGCGCCCACCCTGCTCGTGTGGCCGTTCTCGACGTACAACCGGGTGGCGCAGCTGGAGGCGCGGGCGGCGGGCTACCGCGCCGCGTTCGCCGTCTACCCGGGCGTCGTGACGGCGGGCGACGGCCTCGACCGCTTCGCCCTGCCGCGCGATCCCGCCACGTTCATGTGGGACGACGTGCCCGAGGAGTACATGGACCTGCGCGGCGGACAGCTCCGGATGAGCTGGCCGCCTAACCCCGCTCTCCTCACCGCCCCCCTGCGGCGCGGCCTCCCCCACGCCGCCTGACGCTCCCAGAGCCAGGGGTTCGCTTCTTCGCGCCTTCGGAAGGCGCAGGTCCTCGGCGCCCAAGGGAGGTCAGACGGCCGCCTCGGCGCGGGCGTCGGCGCGCCGCGCCTCCTCCTCCGCTGCCTGCCAGACGGCCACCGCGGCGGCGGCGCCCCGCCCGTCCGCCCGTCCGCCCCGGGCTCGCGCGAGGGCCATCTCCGCCGCGGCCACGGCGGCCACGGCGTCGAGCGGGTCGAGGTGGCCTACGTGCCCGATGCGCAGGACGCGCTCCGCCAACGGCCCCAGACCGCCCCCGAACCGCGCCCCGGTCTCGGCGCCCGCCGCCCGGACCGCCTGTGGCGACACCCCGTCGGGAGGGATGAGGGCGGTGACGGTGGGCGACGCCTCCGCGTCGGGGCTGAGCGGCTCCAGGCCGACGGCGCGGGCTCCCGCGCGGACGATGCGCATGAGGGTGCGGTGGCGGCGGTGGCGCGCCGCCTCCCCCTCCCGTTCCAACCGGTCGAGGGCCCGCTCCAGGGCGTAGTACAGGGAGACGGCGGGCGTGTACGGCACGCCGCCGTCGAGGTAGGGCCGGAGGTCGAAGTAGTAGCGGCGCCCGCCCGGCGCGCGAGCCGTCTCCAGGGCGCGCGGTCCCAGGGCGACGAACGACAGCCCGGGCGGCAGCATGAACGCCTTCTGCGAGCCGCACACCGCCGCGTCCACGCCCCACGCGTCCATGGGCAAGGGGACGGCCGGAAAGCCGCTGATGGCGTCGACCACCACCAGCGCCTCGGGCGCTCGGTCGCGCGCGCAGGCGGCGACGGCGCGCACGTCCTGCAGCACCCCGGTGGATGTCTCGTTCTGGGTGACGAGCACCCCCCGGTGGCCGTCCAGGTGCGCTTTGACCGCCTCCGGATCGACGGCGCGCCCCCATTCCACCTCCAGGCGGTCGACCGCGAGACCCATCGCCTCCGCCTGGTCGGCCCAGCGTGCCCCGAACGCCCCCGCCACCACGGCCAGCACGCGGTCACCCGGGCGGAACAGGTTGACGAGCGCCGCCTCCAGGGCCCCGGTGCCGGAGGAGGGTAGCACCACCGTCGCCCCGGAGGTCTGGAAGAGGCGGGCGAGGCGCCCGGCGGTGACGGTCAGGAGGGAGTCGAAGGCGGGGGCGCGGTGGTCGGTCATCGGCAGGGCCTGGGCCAGCGCCACGTCTGCGGGCACCGGCGTGGGGCCGGGCAGGAACAGGTGGGCGTCGAGCGCTTCGGGTTCCATACGGAATACCTCCCATCTGGCCGGCGCCCCGAGCCCGTAGCCCGGCGATCGGCCGTCGCCTTCAGTGTAGCTCCGGCCCCAGGTGACGGGCCACGGTGCCGCGGTCGGGTGCCCCCCTAGCCGGCCGCCCCGACCGCGGCAGGCGCGGCTCGGCCGAGAAGGTCGCCCGGCAGCGGGGCGACGTCCACGTCGTAGCCGAAAGCGGAAGGCCCCACCACCCTGAGGGCGGCAGGGGTCTTGAGCTCCCACGGCGCGGGCAGGGCGAGGACGTGCAATCTTAGCCCGTAGCGCACCATCTCCGAGCCGAGGGCGCGCCCGGACTCCTCCTCGATGAGCACCAGCAGGTCCGGCACGGCCACCAGAGCCGCGCCGTCCTCCTCGCGCCGGGCCACCAGGTACTCGTTCTGGAACTCGATGCGCAGGCGCTCGCCCCGCCACGCCCCGAGGCCGTCGATGACGACGTGCCCGCGCGCGAATCCCGCTGCGGTGCGGCGAGAGACGTCGACCACCTTGCCCTCGAACAGCCGCACCCCGCCGGGCACGGCTTCCAGCACGGCGTCCAGGGTGGGGCGTTTGCCGGCGCGGGCTCGCTCCATGGCGCGGCCGATCTCCTGCGCCAGGGAGAGCGTGCCCGGGATGCCGTACGCCCGCACCTGGGCGGCCGTCACCACCCCCACCACGACGCCGGCGTTGCCGCCCATCGCCCACGTGAGGGCTCGAGCGTAGCGCTCCGCTGTCCACGGGTCGGGAACGCCCTCGAGCCGAGCCTCCACGCCCTTGCCGTCGTTCAACAGGAGGGGCCTAGGGGGCACTCCCGCGATCATGTACGTGTCCATCTGCAGTTCGGGGAAGGCGCGTCCCATGGGGTCGGCATCGACCACGGGCAGGCCGCTCTCCGCTGCGCCGGAGAGGGGACGCAGGGCGTTGGCGCCACCCACCTCGCCGATGGCCACGAAGGCGGGATCCCGGCCCAGGGCACGGCCTGTGGCCCGAACGAGAGCGCCGAAGCGGCCGGCCACCGGCAGTCGCTCGATCCCGACCGTGGGCGCCCCCATGCCCGAGAGGACGGGACCAAACGCGTCGTCGGGAAGTTCCTCCGCTTGCACCACCCGGACGCGTGCCCCTTGCCGGAGAAGGCGCCTCAGGTCGAGACCGGCCAGGTAGGTGTTGCCTCCTCCGCCGGTGCCCAGGACCGCCGCCCCCTCCGCGATCCACTCCACTTCCCGCTCGCCGATCTCGCGCACCCGTCCTCCGCCTCCCTGCCCGGCGCCCGTCACGCCGGCACCGCCGCGCGTCCCAGGAGGTCTCCCGGCAGCGGGCGGAAATCCACGTCGTACCCGAACGCCTTCGGCCCCACCACGGCCAGGGCCGCCTCCGTCTTCATCTCCCACGCCGCGGGCAGGCCCAGCACGTCGACCCGAAGGCCATAGCGCACGGCTTCCGATCCCAGCGCTCGCCCCGACTCCTCCTCCAGGAGGACCAACAGGTCGGGTACCGCGAGGAGCACGTCCTCCATCCGGTCGCCCGTGCGGGCGATGAGGTACTCGTTCTGGAAGTCGATGCGCAGCTCCTGGCCACGGCGGCTCCCCAGGCCCTCGATGCGGATGGTGCCGCGGGCGAAGCCGGCGGCGGTGCGGCGCTCCACGTCGACCACCTTGCCGTAGAAGAGGTGGCGCGTGCCGGCCACCGCCTCGGCCACACCCTCGGACGTCGGCGCGTGACGGCGACGGGCGCGCTCCATGGCACGCCCGATCGCCTCCGCCAGGGAGAGCGTGCCCGGGATGGCAAGGTGGCGCACCTGGTCTGCGTTCACCGCGGCGAGTACCAGCCCCGCCCCGCCGCCCATGGCCCAGGTGAGGGCGCGGGCGTAGCGCTCGGCGGTGCGCGCGTCGGGAAGGTGCTCGAGCAGCGCCGTCACGCCCTTGGCGTCCTCGAGCAGCAGGGGCTGTGGCCGAAGGCCGGCGATCATGTACGTGTTCATCTGCAGTTCGGGGAAGGCGCGTCCCATGGGGTCGGCGTCGACCACAGGCAGGCCGCTCTCCGCCGACCCGATCAAAGGCGAGATGGCGTTGCCGCCGCCGATCTCGCCGATGGCGATGAACCCGGCCGGACGGCCGAGCGCCCGCCCCACGGCTTCCACCAGGTGGCCGAAGCGGCCGGCGGTGGGAAGGCGCTCGATACCCACGGTGGGGGCGCCCATCCCGGCCAGGATGGGCCCCACCTCGTCGGATGCCGGCTCCGAGGCGTCCACCACCCGCACCCTCGCCCCCTGGCGCATCAGGCGGCGAAGCACCAGGGCCGACTGGTAGGGGCTTCCCCCTCCCCCTGCTCCCAGGACGGCCGCGCCCTCGGCGACGGCGCCGATGTCCTCCTCGCGGATCTCGCGCATGCCCGCCGCCTCCTAACGTCCGGCCGGCGCGGGGAGCGCGGCGAGGTCGCCCACGGCCCGCACCCGCACCCGCACCTGGTGGCCCGGCATGTACGTGAACGGGGTCTCCTCCACCTCGACCACCTCGACGGTGGCCGGGTCGGCCCCGGCCTCCACCGCGCGCTCCATCGCCTCCTGGCGCAGGGCGCCGAGGCGCTCGGCGCGATGGGCGGGGTCGAGGTCGGCCACGCGGTCGATCTCTGCCCCCACCTGCGCGAGGGCGGCCCCCACGGCGTTGGCCACCTGGGCGTGGGGAGGACGGACGACCTCCCGCACGCCCTCGAGCGCGTCGGGCAAGAGGACGCTGCCACCTCCGACGAGGACCGCCGTCACCTCCCCGGCTTGGGTCTTCATGCGGTCGATGGCCTCTTCCGCCATGCGGGCGGCTTCGGCCAAGACGCGCTCCCCCCACGCCCGGTCGCGCCCGGGCGGGAGGGGGTGGGTGCCCAGGGCGAGGCGCCCCGCCGCCACCGCGGCGTCCGTGAGCGTCACAGCCGTGCCGCCGAAGGCGAGGGCCTCCTCGGTCAGGCGGTAGCCGACGCTGTCCGGACCGATGCGCACGCCGCCGTCCTCCTCGCGCACGCGGCTGCCGCCGCCGAGCCCGAGGGAGAGGACGTCCGGCATGCGGAAGTTCGTGGTGACGCCGGCGAGCGAGACGTAGACGGCCGCGGGTCGGGGGAAGCCGGCCACGAGCACCCCGACGTCGGTGGTCGTTCCGCCCACGTCCACCACGACGGCATCCCGGATGCCCGTGATGGCGGCGGCGCCGCGCATGGAGTTGGTGGGTCCGCTGCCCACCGTGCGCACGGGGTAGCGCTTGGCCAAGTCGGCGGCCATGAGGGTGCCGTCGTTCTGGGTGAGGTAGAGGCGGGCCGTAAGGCCGAGGCGGCGGAGCGCGGCGGAGAAGCCGTCCACGACGCGCTCGGCCACGTCTCCCAGGGCGGCGTTGAGGACGCAGGCGTTCTCCCGCTGGAGCAGGCCGAGCGAGCCGATATCGTAGCCGAGGGAGACGCGCGCCTCGGGGATCACCTCCCTCACCAGGTCGGCGGCCAGGCGCTCCTGGCTCGGATCGACGGGAGAGAAGACGCCCGTGATGGCGACGTCGCGGATCCCCTGGGCGCGGAAGGCGCGGGCGGCGTCGCGGATCTCCTCGGGGTCGACCTCCGCCACGGGCGTGCCGATGACCTCGAAGCCGCCGTGGACCTGGCGCACCACGGGGTCGACGGCCCGTACCAGATCCGGCGGCCAGTCCTCGAGGGGCGGGATGGCCGTACCGATGGGGAGGGCTAGGCGCAACACGCCCACCCGCACCAGCCCCCGCCCCTGCACGATGGCGTTGGCGAACTGGGTCGTGCCCAGCATGACGGCCTCGACGCGCTCGGCGGGTACGGAGGCGGAGCGCACCAGCTCCGCCAGCGCCTGCTCGATGCCGGTGGCGACGTCTTCGGTGGTGGCCACCTTCACCCAGGCGACGACACGGCGACCGTCCATGAGCACCGCGTCGGTGTGCGTGCCGCCGACGTCCACTCCCACGTGCAAGCGAGAAACCCCCTACGGTGTGCTGAGTGTGCGGCCGGCGGCGCGCGCGCGCGGGTCGAGGGCGTCGCGCAGGCCGTCGCCGGCCACGTTGAAGGCGAAGACCACGGACATGATGGCCAGGCCGGGGAAGAGCGACATCCACCACTGGCCGGAGACCAGGTACTGGCTCCCGTCGGACACCATGCTCCCCCACTCCGGCGCCGGGGGCTGGACCCCCAGGCCGAGGAAGCTGAGGCTGGCGCCGGTGAGGACTGCGAATCCGAGGTTGAGGGTGGCGATGACGAGCACGGGGGCGAACATGTTGGGCAGGATGTGCGCCCGCACCACGCGCCCGAAGGTGGCGCCGGCGGCGCGGGCGCTCTCCACGTACAGGAGGTTCTTGATCGCCGCCGTCTGGGCCTGGGCCTGGCGGGCGAAGACGGGCACGCTCACGAGGCTAATGGCCACGAGCTCCCCCGCCATGCCCGGGCCGACCGCGGCGCCCACGGCCAGCGCCAGCACGAGGGAGGGGAAGGCGAGGAGGATGTCCATGATGCGCATCACCACCTCGCCCCCGAACCCCCCGCGGTAACCGGCGTAGAGCCCCAGCGGCACGCCCAGGACGGCGGCGGCGGAGGTGGAGACGATGGCCACGAGCAGGGACAGGCGGGCGCCGTACACGATGCGGGTGAGGATATCCCGCCCGTACTCGTCCGTGCCCAGGAGGTGATGGAGGTCGGGCGGCGCAAGGCGGGCCGTCATGTCCGGCACGTCGGGGGCGTAGGGCGAGACGACGGGGGCGAGGACGGCCACCGCCACCCAGAAGGCCACCACCCCGAGGCCGACGAGGAGCATGCGGTGGCGGCGCCAGATGCGCGCCGTCGACGCGGCGATGCCGGGACCGACGGCGAGGGTGTCGACCGGGACCTCGATCATCGTCCGCCCCCCTCAGTTGTAGGTGATGCGCGGGTCGATGGCCGCGTTGACCACGTCGACGCACAGGTTGATGACGGAGTAGAAGAGGGCGCTCAGGAGGGCGAACACCTCCACGGGTGCATAGTCGCTGGCGAGGATGGCGCTGGTGACGTAGGAGCCAACGCCGGGCCAGTTGAAGACGGTCTCGACCAGCACTGCCCCGCCCAAGAGGTAACCGATCTGCAGGCCGAAGATCGTCACCACGGGGACGAGCGCGTTGCGGAAGGCGTGCACCATGTAGACCCGCCAGGCACCGTTGCCCTTGGCCCGAGCCGTGCGGATGAAGTCCTGGTGCAGCACCTCGAGCATACTGGCGCGGAGCATGCGCACCAGGATGGCGATCGTGCCCGTGCTGAGGGCGAGGGCGGGCAACACGAGGTGCCCGAGCGCCGACCAGAGGACCGGCCAGTCACCCTCGATGAGGGCGTCGAGGACGAGGATGTGGGTGATCGGCGGCGGACTCTGGTAGATGATGCCCAGGTCGCCCATGGGCGCAGGGGCGATGTGGAGGGCGGAGTAGAACACCATGATGAGGAGGAGCCCGAGCCAGAACAGGGGCATGGAAACGCCGGAGAGCGATACGACGTGGGCGAGCCAGTCGATCCACGTGTCGCGCCGGAGGGCGCTGAGGACGCCGAGCGGCACCGCCACCACCAGGGCGATGACGACGCTCGCCACCGTGAGCTCCAACGTGGCCGGCAGGCGTTCCGCCAGGTCGGAGAGCACCGGATGCCCGGTGACGATCGAGGTACCGAAATCTCCGTGCAGGGCGGCGGCGATGAAGTCGAGGAGCTGTCGCCACAGCGGCAGGTTGAGGCCGAGCGCGACCTCCTCGGCCCGGATCTCGGCCGGGGTGGACTGCAGCCCCACCACCAGGAGGGCGGGGTTGGCCGGTACCACGCGGGCGAGGACGAAGGACAGGACGAACACGCCCAGGATCACCGGCACCATGAGCAGGACGCGGCGTAGGACGTAGGCGAGGATGTCGGCTCCCCCCTTTGGGCCGGCTCCCGCCCCGGGTGGGGCGGGAGCGCCAGGCCGGCACGGCGTGCCGGCCTGGCGCGGGTTACGGCGTCCGGGCTACGAGAACAGGAAGAAGCGGATCAGCGTGTCAGGGTAGAAGACGTAGCCCGAGACGCCGCGTGCGGTGACCACGGTGGTCTTGTACTGGTACAGGTACAGCCACGGCGCCTGCTGGTTGACGATTCTCTGGATCCGGGCGTAGATGGCGTTGCGCTGGGCTGTGTTGGGGTCGAACTCGGCCTGGGCGAGGAGCTTGTTCACCGTGGGGTTGTTGTAGTTGGCGGCGTTGGTCTGCATGCCGCCGGCCATGAGGAAGCCGAGGTGGTAGCCAGGGTCGTTGACGAAGGAGTCCCAAGAGGAGATGAAGGCCTGCATCTTGCGTGCGGCGAGGGCGGTCTGGAACTGGGCGTCGGCCATCTGCACGATCTTCATGTTGACACCGATCTTGGCGAACGACGCCTGCAGGAGGTTGGCGTCTTGCACCCAGTCGGGTCGGCTGGCATCGAGGGTGAACGTGAACGTGAAGCCGTGCGGGTAACCGGCCTTGGCGAGCAGGGCGCGCGCCTTGGCCAGGTCGTAGCGGTACACGAAGCCGGCGCCGGTGTGGGTGGGCATGCCGATGGGCACGACCGAGTCCATGGGCGCCGCCTGCCCGTACATCACCTGCTGGATGAGGGTGGAGTACGGCACGGCGTAGGCGAGGGCCTGGCGCACGAGCACGTTGTTGAACGGCGGGTCGGACTCGTTCATGCCGAAGTAGACGACGGTCTCGCTCAGGTTCGTGTGCTCGGTCACGGCCGGGTTGTGGGCCATGGTCTGGAGGGCGAGGGGTGACAGGTTGAGGGCCACCCCTACGCTGCCTCCCAGCACGAGCTGCTGGCGCACGGAGGGGTCGGTGATGAACTTGAGGATGACCTCCGAGTAGTGGGGCTTGGGACCCCAGTAGTGGGGATTGAGGACGAACACCGCCTGGCTGGCCGGGTCGAGCGACTGGAGCATGTAGGGGCCGCTTCCCAGCATGTGGGTGTCGTTCCAGCTGGCGGGCTGGTGGCTCTCGACCTTGGAGTCGAGGATGGAGAACGGGTACATGGCGATGATGGGCAGGAACATCGGGTCGGGGTGGGCGAGGGTGATCCGCACCTCGTAGGGGTTGACCTCCTGCACGGAGCGGATGGCCGCCTCCGAGGCGAGGAAACTCAGGTTGCCGTTCGCCTTCATGCCGTGGTCGTACGTCCACACGACGTCGGCGGCCGTAAGCGGGTCGCCATTGGAGAAGCGCGCGTTGTGGCGGAGATAGAACGTGTACACCGTCTTCTGAGCGTTGCTCGTCCACCGCTCGGCCAGCATGGGCGCGAAGGCGTTGAGCGTGCCCTGCGTCTGGCCGTTCACCTTCACCCGCGCGTATGTGATGAGCTGGTCGTACGTGTTGAG
This sequence comes from Bacillota bacterium, assembly GCA_023512375.1. Classification (GTDB taxonomy): domain Bacteria; phylum Bacillota; class Sulfobacillia; order JAJZYS01; family JAILZS01; genus JAILZS01. Next base: position 82,700 of record JAILZS010000004.1, read on the forward strand.
GATCATGGCGTCGGACGTGAGGTCGTAGGCGAGCCACGGGTTGAGAGTGCGGGGGCCGCCCGGGTAGGCGATCACGAGCGGACCACTGGCGGCCTGTGCGGTGGGGGAGACCGCCCCGCCCGCGAGGCCGAGGATGAGGCTCGAGAGTGCGACGGCGGCGCTCCCCAGCTTGCGTGGCATGGTGTATGGCACCTGGGTCCACCTCCGATCTTCGAGGTTCGGAGCTTGTCGAGGGTCTGTCCTTGTCCCGAGCGTGGCCCTGAGGGTATGCCTTCGGACCGCCGCGGGGCACGGGTTCGGCCCTGCGGTGGCCTAACGGGTCGGTTCGCGCTTGTCCGAGGCGAACCCTGCGGGCCGTGTTGTGCGCCACGGCCCTCCCCGCGGCCGGCCGGTCGCGGGCCGCGTCACGTCGTCCACGGGACGAGGGCGAGGATGACCGCTCTCTTCGCGGACCGCCCGGGCCTGCGGTACGGGGGCGTCCCGATCGGCCATGTCCACCCACCTCCTGTCCCCGCGCGGGGGCGTCGCCCGACGGGCGCTCACCCTCCGGCGGCGACCACGCCGGACGCCAGGGGGCCGACGACGACGACCCGGACGCGCGTGGCGTTGCCGGGCATGTAGGCGAGCGGGATCTCCTCCACCTGGACGACCTCGAGGCGGCGGGGGTCGGCGCCGGCACGGACGGCATCGGCTTCGGCCAGGGACTGGGCCTCGGCCAGCACGTCCTCGCGCCGCCGGCCTTCGAGCGCGTACACGCGGTCGGTCCGCCCCGACACTTGGGCGATCGCCGCCCCGATCGCGTTGGCGACGTCGTAGTGGTCGGGCCGCACGACCTCGCTCACACCCGCAAGCCGGTCGGGCAGGAGCGCGCTGCCCCCGCCCACCGCGACCAGCGGCACCTCGTGGGCACTGGTCTTGATCCGGTCGACGCCCTCTTCGACCATGGCCACCGCTCGCCGGTAGGCGGCACGGGCGAGGTCCAGGGCGACGTCGGGGTCGCGGTGGCCGATCCGGGCGGCCCCGACGGCGTTGGCCACATCGGTGAAGGTGAGCACCGGACCGCCGAAGGAGCGGCCCTCCGAGACCAGACGGTAGCCGAGGCTCTGCGGTCCCACGTGCACCGCCTCTCCCTCGCCTGTGACGAGCGAGCCGCCGCCCAAGCCGAGGGAGATGAGGTCGGGCATGCGGAAGTTCGTGCGCACGCCGCCCACCTCGACGGCCATGGCCGACTCGCGGGGAAAGCCGTTGCGGATCACGCCGATGTCCGTGGACGTACCGCCCACGTCCACCACCACCGCCTCGGTCACGCCGGAGAGATAGGTGGCGCCTCGCATGGAGTTCGTCGGCCCGCACGCCACGGTGAGGATCGGGTAGTGCATCGCGTAGTCCAGCGTCATGAGCGTGCCGTCGTTCTGGGTGAGGAACAGCTCGGCTTGCAACCCTGCCTGCGCGACGGCGTCGCGGAAGGCGCCGGCGGCGCGGAGGGCGACGTCGTGCACGGCGGCGTTGAGCATGGTCGCGTTCTCGCGCTCCAACAGGCCGATGGATCCGATTTCGTGCGAGAGGGAGACCGGAAGGTCGGGCCAATGCCGGGCCACCAGGTCGCGCACGGCCAGTTCGTGCTCGGCGTTGACCGGCGAGAACACCGACGAGACGGCCAGGGCAGAGATCTCGCCCCGCACCCGGTCCACGAAGTCGGCCACGGCGACGAGGTCGAGGGGGGCGATCGGCCGCCCGTCGAACTCGAAGCCCCCGCGCACGACGACCGACGCATGCTCGACCGCGCGCCTAAGATCGACCGGCCAGCTCGTCAAGGGCGGGATGGCCAGAGTGGCGGGCGCGCCGATGCGCACCAACCCGACGCGGTTGAGTCGCCGGCGTTCGATGATGGCGTTCGTCACCTGCGTCGTGCCCAGCATGGCGTGGCGGATGACCGAGGCGTCGAGACCGGAGGCGGCGACGACGTCCATGACCGCGGTGCGGATCGAGGTGACCACGTCCTCCGTCACCGGCCGCTTCACCTTCGCGACCACGCGGCCGTCCGGCGACAGGATGACGGCATCGGTGTTGGTGCCGCCGACGTCGATGCCCAGGCGATAGGTCATGCCGCATCGCCTCCCGGGAAGGGCACGTAGTCGAAGTCGTACCCGAAGTAGCGCGGTCCGGCGATTTCGAGGCCTCTCGGGGTCCGCCAGATCGGCTGGCACGGACTGGCGACGACGATCACCCGCTGGCCGTAGGCGAGCGCTTCGGTCGTGATCGGCCGCAGGGTCTCCTGGTCGAGGACGCTGATGAGGTCGGGCACCATGGCCATCGGCACGCCGTCGCGCAAGGCCATGAGGTTCTCGTTCTGAAACTCGATGCGCATGAGCTGGCCCTGGTGGGCCCCGTATCCCGTCAACGTGGCGGTGCCGCGGGCAAAGCCTCCGGTCGTGCGGCGCAGCACGTCCTGCACCTTGCCTTCGAACAGGCGGGCGCCGCGCATACGCGCGAGAAGACGCCGAAGCCGCTCCTCGCCGCCCAGGTCCGGCGCCTCGACGATGCGACCCAACTCCATGGCAAGGCCGATGGTGCCCGGTATGGAGGCCTTGCGCGCCACCTCGGTGGTCATCGGGTAGATGGCGATGAGGGCGCTTCCGCCCATCTGCACGGTGGCCGTGCGGGCGAAGCGCTCGGTCCACAGGTTGTCCACGGTCTCGATCGTCACGGTGTTGCCCTTGTCGTCGACGAGCGACATCGGGGTGGCCGGCACGCCGTGGATCGTGAACGACGTCATCTGCACCTCGGGAAAGGCCCGGCCGATGCCGTCGGCGTCCACCAGAGGCAGGCCCAGTTCGGCCGCAAGGGTGAGCGGGATGATGGAGTTGAGGCCGCCCGCCTCGATCGACATCACGGCCACCGTCTCTTCGCTCAACAGCCTCTCCAGGGCGCGAACCGCCTGGCGCATCTCGGTGCCGTTGGGAATCTTCTCGACGATGACCGTAGGGGCGCCGATCATGGCGGCGGGCATGACCAGCCCCTCCGCCGGCAGATCGTCCAGGTCCATGAGAGGGATCGGCCCGTGCTTCGCCACGGCGGCCTGCGCCATGAGCAGGCCGATGTACGGATCGCCGCCGCCGCCGGTACCCAGGAGCGTGGCCCCGGTGGCCAGGGCGGTCAGGTCGTCTGCGGTGATCGTGCGCACGGGCGCATGGCCTCCTTCCACCCCGACGAACATGGCCCCTGAGCCGCGCCGGGCGCGATCAACGGCCGGCGCGGGGGAAGGCGACAAGGTCGGGGTATCCCGGCATCGCCTTCGGGCCCGGCGTGGGGAAGGCGCGGCGGCTCTGGCTCCACCGCATCTCGACCAAGAGCTCGCACAGCTTGAGCGCGGCCGGGGCGGGGTCGATGACGGGGACGTCGAGCCCCCGGGCGCTAAGCCGCTCGGCCACGCGCTGGGCCACGCCGGCCATCCCCGTGCAGCCGAACACGATCGTGTCGGCGCCGTCCTCCCGCACCGCCACGGTCGCTTCCTCCACGATGCGGTCGGTCATGCGATCGCGGTTGGCCTCGAGGTCCAAGACGGCGATGTCCACCACCCGCACCGAAGCCAGCGAAGGACGGAATCCATAGACCGCGGCGCGATCCCAAAACATGGGAACAACCGAATCCACGACAGTGACAACGGAAAAGCGGTGACCGAGGGTGCAGGCCATATGCCCTGCGGCTTGATAGGGACCGACGACCGGGATGGATACGAGTTGCCGCGCGGCGTACAGGCCGGGATCACCCATGCAGTTGATCACGACGCCGTCGACGCCATCTCGTTCGGCTTCGACGATGCAACGAAGAGTGTCCGGCACAGCCATGGCTTCCTCGTATTCGTTTTCGATCGATGCTGGTCCGCGCTCGATCTGGACATGGTCGACGTGATCGTCGGACCTCGCGGCCGCGAGGATGTCGCGTATGGCCTGAGCTCCCTCGCTGAATTCGCTTGCCGTCACGGGCGTCACGACCCGGATCCGCACTGCACTCCCTCCCTCGGCCCCCGGCTACGCCTGGGCCGACGCCCAGGGCGCAGGACCTTAGGTTCGAGTGGGAGGGCGCCACATCATCCGGCGGTGTGTACGAAAGGCCCGGATCAGTTTTCGTGCGCGGCGCGGACGTCCGGCATGGCGCGGACCAGAAGCTGAAGGACGAGGAGGGCGTTGGGGTCGCCGAGGTCCACCCCGAGCAGCTGCTCGATGCGGGAGAGGCGGTATTCCAGGCTGTTTCGGTGGATCCCCAGGGCCTGTGCCGCCGCCGACTTCCCCCTGGCCTCCAGGTAGACGCGCAGCGTTCGCATGAGGTCGGCCTTGCTGCGAGCATCTTCGGCCACGAGAGGGCGCAGGAAGTCCGCCGCCAGATGGCGCGAGCGAGGCGACTCCACCCAGCCGTAGAGGAAGCGGTGGATGCCCAGGTCGCGAAAGTGGGTGACGGAGCCCTGCCCGAACTGGGCCTGGCCGACCAGCAGGGCCTCACGTGCTTCCTCGAAGCTCTTGCGCAGCCCGCCGGAACCGGGGTAGGCGAAGCCGACCCCGGCGGAGATGCCCGGTACGCCGTAGCGGGCCAGCGTGGCGACGAGGTCGGCCTGAAGGGCCTGCATCGTTCGGCGGACGGCCGCCGAGTCGGGCTCACGCCCCTCGCTCTCGACGATGAGCACGAATTCGTCCGAGTGCGGAAGCACCCACACCTTGCGATGGTGCTGGCGGGCACCGCGCTCCAGGCGCTCCACCACCTCCTGTTTGAGGCGCAGGATGCGGGCTTCCGTCATCTCGGGCGAGCGAGCCACCGAGGTGAAGTCGTCCAGGTCCCACAGCGCCACCAGGTGCCTCCGCCCCAGGTCGAGGCCGAAGCGCTGGGCGGCGCGGATGGCCGATCCGCCAGGGGAGTCGCGTACCAACAGCTCGAGGAGGAGTTCTCCCCGCAAGCGGATCTCCGACTCGATCGGCGCCGCCTCGCGGTCGATGCGCATGGCCACGAGGGACGAGATGTCCCGCACCAGGGCGCGGGCGGCTTCGGGTTCCATCGCCTTGGGCAGGTCGATCCATAGGGAGGCTCCCTTGCCCTTGCCCCACGGGATGCCGGCGGTGTGGCGGGCGCGGTGCGGATCGGGGCCGGGGTCGGGCTCGCCCGGCAAGGAGAGGCCCACGCGGCCTCCCACCACCCGTCCGGCGGCGTCGAGATAGGTCTCCAAGTCGGGGGAGCTGAGCCAGGCGTCGAACAGAGCGCTACGGAGGTCGGACAGGCGATGGAGGTCGGCGACGGCGCTTTCGTCCACAGCCCGGTACCAGGCGCGCACCACCGCATCCACGGCCTCTGGCGCCACGGCCACGAGGGCCAGCCCGAATCGGGCGGCGAGCAGGCGGGTCGATTCGGACACCGTACCGGCCACGGCCAGGCCGGCGGCGCCGTTGCGCCCGAGCTCAAGGATGAGGGTGTCGAGGCGGGGTGAACTCAGGTCGACCAAGGGGGGCAACACCCACAGGGCGCCGGGGACGGGCGGTGGCGGCGCTTGGAGGGAGAAGAGCATGTGCACCTCCTGCACCGGCGGTCCCTCCGTACCGGTGGCCGTCACCTGCGTCGCCCGATCGCCGACCGCCGCCACGAGTTCGGCTATGCTCGGACCCATTTCCGCCCCCCTCTCGCCTCAATGGGATGGGGTAAGTACGGTTCTTTCGACCATGGCCGGCTCCTTACCTTGAATCGATCGAGAAGCAACGCCTGACCGACCGGCGTTCTCTGGAGCCATGGTTGCGTGCTACCCTGAGGGCGGAGGCGCTGGCTTCCGGTTGGATGGTAGGAAACGGCGGCGGGGGGCGTTCTCGCCGGTCGGGGGGCGGGCAGATGGCCGAATACGAGCCGCACAAGGAGGATCGCTTCACCTTCGGCCTGTGGACGGTGGGCAATGTGGGCCGCGACCCGTTCGGCGAGCCGGTCCGGCCGCGCATCGAGCCTGCCCGAATCGTGCGCCGACTGGCCGCGTTGGGCGCCTACGGCGTCTCATTGCATGACGACGACCTCGTGCCGCCGACCGCGGACGCCGCCGAGCGCAGGGGCATCGTGGCCGAGTTCCGGCGAGTCGTCGACGGCGAGGGGATGCGCGTGCCCATGACGACGGTCAACCTCTTCTCGGATCCCGTCTTCCGCGACGGAGCCCTCACCTCGCTCGACCCCGGCGTACGGCGGCGCGCCATCGACAAGGCGCGGGCGGCCATCGACCTGGGGGTGGAGCTGGGAGCGGACATCTTCGTCCTGTGGGGCGGTCGCGAGGGGGTGGAGACGGACGCCGCCAAGGACGCGCGCGAGGCACTCCGGCTGTACCGCGAGGGAATCAACGCCCTCACCCGCTACATCCGCGACCGGGGATATCCCACCCGCATCGCCCTCGAGGCCAAGCCCAACGAACCGCGGGGAGACATCTACCTTCCCACCACGGGGGCCATGTTGGCCTTCATCGCCACGTTGGACGACCCGGACATCGTGGGCGTGAACCCCGAGGTGGCGCACGAGAAGATGGCGGGCCTCAGGGCCGCCCATGCCATCGCCCAGGCCCAGGACGCGGGCAAGCTCTTCCATGTCGACCTCAACGACCAGCACCCGGGCCGCTACGATCAGGACCTGCGCTTCGGTTCGGACGACCTCAAGGGGGCGTTCTTCGTCGTGCGCGCCTTGGAGAACGGAGGATACCAGGGCCCGCGCCACTTCGACGCCCACGCCTACCGCACCGAGGACGAGGAGGGCGTATGGGAGTTCGCCCGGGGCTGCATGCGCACGTACCTCATCCTGCGGGAGAAGGTGCGCCGCTTCGAGGAGGACGCGGAGATCCAGGGCCTTCTGCAGGAGGCGAGGGCGGGAGGCAAGCCCCGGAACGAACGCCTCGACCAGCTCCTGGTGGACTTGTTGTTGGGCGTGCGCTGACCGCCGGGGGGGTGGCGAGGACGCGATACGCGGAGCGGGAGTGGACGCCCGAGGCGCTCCTTCGGCGGGTGGGTGACATCCGCCAACTGGCACGGGTGGAGGAGGCTGTGGCGAGCGACGGGAGCGGACGCCTCTGGCGCGTCGACGTGAGTCCCTTGTCGCTCACCGTCCTGCCCGACCGCGGCCTCGACGTCGGCGCGCTGTGGTACCGGGGCCTGCCGATGGCATGGATCTCCCCCACCGGCTTTCGCCCCCAGGGCGGCGCGCGGTCGGACTGGTTCTCCGCCTTCGGGGGCGGCTTTCTCACCACGTGCGGGCTGGACAACGTAGGCGCCCCCTGCCGGGAGGAGGGCGTCGACTACCCGCAGCACGGGCGCTACGGGTCGCTCGCGGCCGAGCGTGCCGCGTGGTCGGGGGCCTGGCGGGAGGGCGGGTACGAGGTGCGGGTGGAGGGGACGGTGCGTCAGGCGCGGGTATTCGGCGACAATCTCCTGGTCCGTCGCCGTTACTCCCTGCGCCTAGGGGAGGCGACGCTGGTGTTGGACGACGAGGTGGCCAACGAGGGCTATGCCCCAGCGCCTCTCCTGCTGTTGTACCACGTCAACCTGGGCTTCCCCCTTCTCGACGAGGAGACCGTCCTGCACTTCCCTCCCGGGCCGGTGGAGGCGCGTGACGCCGACGCCCGGGTCGGGCTGGCGGAGGCGGGGCGGAGCGGGCCACCCGCATCCGGCATGCGCGAGCAGGTGTTCCTCCGCCGGCCGGGCGGCGATCGGGCGGAGGTGCGCGTCGACAACCCGCGCCTCGGGGTAGGCCTCACCCTCGCCTATTCGCCTCGCCAGCTCCCCCAGCTCTGGCAATGGCGCATGTTGGGGGAGGGGACGTACGTGATGGGCGTCGAGCCCGCCAACGCCACCGTCTTGGGCCGGGCCGCGCAGCGCGCCGAGGGCGCCCTGGACATGCTCGCGCCGGGCGAGACGCGGTCGTTCCACCTGGAGTTTTCCTTCCGAGACCTGGACGGAAGCGAGGCCGCCCCCTGAGGGCGGGGGAGGGCGACGGTATGGGGGAGGGCTACCTCGGGCTGGATCTCGGCACCCAGGGCCTCAAGGGCGTGGTGGTGGACGAGGCGGGGGTCGTTCGGTGGTCGGCCGCCCGCGCGTACGCGACAAGTTCGCCTCGGGCCGGCTGGAACGAGCAGGA
>JAILZS010000042.1 GCA_023512375.1 Bacillota bacterium
AGGAGGGAGACCTCGAGGGTGTTGCGCAGGTAGGTGAAGAACGGGATGTAGCGCAGGGCGGCGGGGAAGTTGGCCCAATGGGGTGGGCTCGGGAGCCACACCGGCGGCATGGCGAAGATGTCGGCGTTCGTCTTCAAGGTCCCCGCCGCCATCCAAGCGATGGGGAGAAGGAAGAGCACCGCCGTCAGGGCGAGCCCGGCGTGCAGAAGCACCGCCCGCGCCCGGCTCGGGCGGCGGCCCGGGGGGTTCACGCCGTCCCCCCCTCTCCCCGCACGAGGTCCTTGCCGAGGCCGAACAAGGCCACCGTGAGGAGGAAAATGATCGCGAACAGCACCCAGGCCATGGCCGACGCGTAGCCCATGTGCCCGAACTGGAAGGCGTTCTGGTACAGGTAGAGGGAGTACAAGAGGGTGCTGTGCACCGGCGCCCCCAGGTCGCCGGCGCCCCCCGCCCCGCCCGCCGACGTGGCCACGAAGGCCTGGGTGAACAGCTGCAGGAAGGAGATCACTCCCGTCACGGCGCTGTAGAAGGTGACCGGGCCCAGCGCGGGCAGGACGACGGCCCTCAGGCGCGCCCAGCCCCCCGCCCCGTCCAACATCGCCGCCTCCATGAGCTCCGGGGAGACGTTCTGCAGCCCCGCCAGATAGACGACCATCGTTTGCCCCACGGTGCCCCAGAGCACCATGATGAGGAGTGCCGGCTTGGACCACCCGGGATCGGACAGCCAGCCGGGGGTCGGCAGGTGGAGGAGGCCGAGGAGGCCGTTGAGGAGGCCGTAGTCGGGGTTGAAGATCCACATCCAGATGATCGTCACGGCAACCGTGGGCACGATGGTCGGCAGGTAGAAGATGGCCCGGTAGGCCGATACGCCGCGGACGCGGGCGTTCACCATGAGGGCGAGGCCCAGGCCGAGGGCGAGGGAGAGGGGCACGCCCAGGACGGTCATATAGGCCGTGTTGTAGAAGGCCTGCCAGAAGACGGGGTCGTGCACCATGTAGGCGTAGTTGAGAAAGCCGATCCACTGGGGCGGCTGGAGGATGTCGTAGTTCGTGAAGCTGTAGTATAGCGAGATGCCGATCGGGTAGAGGAAGAGGCCGAAGAAGCCGACGATCCAGGGGGCGAGCAGGCCGAGCGCCAAGAGCGCCTGCCGCCGCCGCCGGGAGGCGAAGGGTCCGGCGGCAGACGCCGTCTGCCCCGGCGCCCGCCTTGCCTGAACGGCTGTCGCCATCGGGCTTAGGGCGCCCCCGCCAAGGCCTGGCTGATCGACTGCTGTACCTGCTCGAGGGCGGCCTTGGCCGACATGCCGCCGATCGTCGCCTCCTGCTCCGCCTGGCCCAGGGCGACGCCGTACTGGGTGCTCACGGTGAGCTGCGGCCATACGTGGGCGTTTGTCCCGGCGGCCTCCTGCATGAACAGGCGGAAGCGAGGATCGTTCTCCCACGGGAAGGAGGGCACGTGGCGAAGCTGGGGGAGGTTGGCCACGAGCTGGGCGAAGGTGGCCGTCACCTGGGGGTTGGTGGCCTCCCAGGCGATGAACTGGAAGGCCGCCATCGGGTGCTTGGCGCCGGTGGGGATCACCTGGGGGTTGGTGTCGATGAACGTGGTGCCGGAGCGCCCGGACAGGCCGCTCGGGGCGGGGAAGGGGGCCACGCCGATGTCCGGGAACAGCGACGGCACGTTGGCCTTCATGTAGGCGAGCGCCCAGGGGCCGTCGTACACCATCGCCAGCTTGCCCGACTCGAAGGGGTCCTGGGGGGTGAGGTAGGCGCCTGCGCTGGCGAGGAAGGCGCTCATCGCCTTGGCCCCGTACTTGGTGAAGAACGACTTCTCCCAGGCCAGGGCGCGCACGTTGGCGGGCAAGTCCGCGGTCACGCGATGGGTGGCCTGGTCGTACCAACCGCCGCCGAACAGCCAACCGAGGTCCTCGATCGTCGCCACCTGGCCGTTCGCCTGACCGGGGTAGACGGGGTCGAACCCGAGCTGCTCGATTCGCCCTCCGGGCCCGACCCGGGTGAGCTTGTAGGCGTCGGCCGTCAGCTGCTCGAGCGTCTTGGGGGGATCGTTGGGGTTGAGGCCGGCGGCCCGGAACAGCTTCTTGTTGTAGAGAAGGCCCACGTCGAAGTCCATGAACGGTAGCCCGTACACCTTGCCCTCGTAGGTCACGGGCTTCCAGGAGTTGGCCGTGAACAGGCCGGTGTCGAGGTGCGTCTTGCGGATGAAGCCGTTCAGGGGCATGAGCGCGCCCTTCGCCGCCCACTCGCCCAGGTACAGCGAGGTGCCGAGGTCGATGATGTCCGGCGGCGTGCCGCCGGTGATGGCGGACAGGATCTTCGCGTTGTTCGTCACCGGCAGCTCCGTGATGCGGACGTTGGGGTGCAGGGCCTCGTATTCGCGGATGATCCGGTCCAGGGCGGCGCGCTCATGGCCGCCGCCCCACTGCTGCCACATGGTGAGGTGAATCACCGGCGCCGCCCGGTTCTGGGCGGATGCCGGCACGGTGGCGGCGGCGGCGACCGCCGCCAGCCCCACGGCGAAGGCGGCGGGCCACATGCGGGTCTTCATCCCTCTCCACCTCCAAAGGCGGTCATGGGGGCCTGAGAGAAGAGGTCGAGGGCGACGGCGGCGGCGCCGAGCACCGCCGCCCTGCCGGCGAGAAGCGTGCGCTCCACGCGCGGCGGGTAGGGAAGCCGCTCGGCCAGCAGGCGGCGGGTGGCGTCCAACCACGCATCCTGACGGGCCAGTCCCCCGCCCAGGACGACCAGGGCGGGATCGAGGACCGAGCACATGTTGGCGATGGCGAGGGCGAGGGTGTCCGTGGCCCGCCCGAGCACCCGGGCGGCGCGCGCGTCCCCGGCCGCCGCGGCCGCGAAGAGCGCCGGCACGTCGTCGTACCCCAGGCGGCGGGCATGGCGTCGGAGCGCCCACCCGGCGCTGTCGCACTCGATGGAGCGGTGGCGGCGGCGAGCCCGACCGGGTACGGCGGCCAGCGACAGCTCGCCTCCCAGGCCGTGGGCGCCGCGGTGGAGTCGGCCGTTGACGACCACGCCGGCGCCGATGCCGGTGCCGAGGTCGAGGTAGACGTAATCCGCCACGGATCGTGCGACTCCGAACTGCCCCTCCCCGATGGCCGCCATGTTCACGTCGTTGTCGAGCACGCACGGCACTCCCAGTGTCTCCTCGAGGGCGTCGGCGAGCGCCAGGTCGCGCCACCCAGGGAGGTTGGAGGCGTAGGCCACCGTGCGTCGGTCCGCCGTCACGTATCCGGGCACGCCGATCGCGGCCCCGCGCAGGCGGCCCCGGTCGACGTGCGCGGCCAGCCCCTCGACCAGGGCCCGGAGGGCGCGCACCGACGCTTTGGCGCCCCCGCGCGGCGTGGGCACGCTCTCTTCCCGCACCGGTGTGCCCAACAGGTCGACGAGGGCCATGCGGGTCACGGTGGCGCCGATGTCCAGGGCCAGGACGTAGGCGCCGCCGGGGTTGAGCTCGACCTGGGGCGAAGGGCGGCCCACGGCCCCGGCGCGCGCCTCCCCCGCCAGCACCCGCACCAGGCCGTCGCGCTCCAGGTCGCGCACAATGGCGGCGACGGTGGGCAGGCTGAGGCGCGTGCGACGGGCTAGCTCGGCGCGCGACAAGGAGCCGTGCCGGCGCACGAAGGCGAGCACGCGCTGGCGGTTGCGGCGGCGAAGCGCCTGGGGCGTCCCCGGTCCCGGCGTGGTCCCACCCCCAATTCGTTAAGAGCATTTCGAAACTGGGCGAAGCGGTTCGACGGCGTCCGGCTGGGTTCCTGCCCGGCGCTCCCGGGGGCGTCCTGCCTTCGCACCCTGCCTGGCGCCGGCGCGCCTTTCCCCCCCTGTCCGCAAGGCATTACAATCGTCGTCGAACACCTTGGCCCCCAGGCGGCCGAGCGCGAAAGGAGAACGACATGCCCCTACCCATCCCCACCACCTTCACCCTCGTCGCGGGCGCTGCGGAAGGGCCGACCCCCCTCAACGCTTTCGACAACGCCCTGTTGGCCGCCGGCATCGGCGATCTCAACCTGGTCCGGATCTCCAGCGTCCTGCCGGCCGGCGCGCGGGAGCTGCCCGCGGTCACGGCCCCGCCCGGCTCCCTCGTGCCCACGGCCTACGGGGCGATCGAGTCGCAGGTGCGAGGCGAGCGCATCGCCGCAGCGGTGGCCGTGGGCCTCGCCGACGACGGCGGCAGCGGCGTCATCTTCGAGTTCTCGGGCAGGACGGGGCGGTCGGAGGCGGAGGAGGCGGCGCGCGCCATGGTGGAGGCGGCGTTTGCCCGCCGCGGCCGCCCCTTGCGGGAGATCCGCTCCGCCGCCGTGGAGCACGTCGTGCAGGAGATCGGCTGCGTGCTGGCGGCCGTCGCCCTGGGGTACGACGCGTGAACGCCCCGTCTGCAACATCGCCCGGCGCCGAACTTTGGTTCACGGAGCGGCAGACGCCCGACCTCGCCCTGTCGCTGCGCGTGGTGCGCACCCTGTGGCAGGAGACTACGCCGTACCAGGAGCTCCTGGTGGCCGAGACCGCCTCGTTCGGCCGCCTACTGGCCCTGGGCGGCACGGTCCAGCTCACCGAGCGGGACGAGTTCTTCTACCACGAGATGCTGGCCCACGTACCCCTCGCCGCCCATCGCGCGCCGCGGCGCGTCCTCGTCATCGGCGGGGGGGACGGGGGCACGGTGCGCGAGGTCCTGCGCCACCCGGGGATCGAGCGCGTCGACCTGGTGGAGATCGACGCCGCCGTCGTCCGCGCCGGGCGGGAGTACTTCCCGTCCCTCTCCGCCGCCCTGGACGACCCGAGGGTGCGGGTGCACGTGGGCGACGGCATCGCCTTCGCCGCGGCAGCGGGCGCGGGCGATTACGACGCGGTGCTGGTCGACTCGACCGACCCGGTGGGCCCCGCCGTCGGCCTGTTCGAGGCGCCGTTCTTTCGTTCCCTCGCACGCCTTGTGGGGCCGCAGGGGATCGTGGTGGCCCAGTCGGAGTCGCCCCTCTTGCACGGGGAGCTCATCGCCGCCACGGCCCATGCCATGGCCGAGGCCTTCGCCCGTGTCTCCCTCTACCTGTGTCCGGTGCCCACCTACCCGTCCGGGCAGTGGAGCTTTTTGGTCGCCACCCAGGGGGCGGACCCTTCCCGTCCCAGGCCGGGCGCCTCCCCCTCGGGCACGCGCTACTACACCCCGGCCGTGCATGCTGCCGCCTTCGCGCTGCCCCCGTATGCGGCCGCCCACCTGGAGGGTGTCGGGCGGTGACCGCGGCAGGGGGGTTCGGACCCGTCGAGCCGGGGGTCCTGGACGTCCCTGGGCGATTCCTCGCCGCCGGAGGGCCGGAGGCGTACGCCGAGGCGTCGGTCGTGCTCGTTGGGCTACCGATGGACGCCACCGTCACCTTCCGCCCGGGGGCGCGTTTCGGGCCCGCGGCCATCCGCGAGGCGTCCGTCGGCCTGGAGGAGTACAGCCCTGTCCTGGACGCCCAGCTCATGCCGGGCGAGGTCTGCGACCTGGGCGACGTGGTCCTGCCATTCGCCGACGTGGCGGGGGCGCTGGAGCGCATCCGTGCCGTCGCCCGCGGCGTGTGCGCCGACCGCAAGTTCCTGGTCGGTCTCGGGGGCGAGCATCTCGCCACGTTGCCGCTGGTGCAGGCGGCGGCCGCCGCCCTGCCGGGACTGGAGGTGATCCACCTCGACGCCCACGCCGACCTGCGCGCCGAGTACCTGGGCGACCGGCTGTCGCATGCGACGGTGATGCGCCGCGTGGCCGAGGAGGTCGGGGCCGAGCGGCTGTGGCAGTTCGGCATCCGCTCCGGCACGCGGGAGGAGTTCGCCTTCGCCCGCCACCTAAGCCCCGACCTGACGGCGCTCCCCGCTGTGCTGGAGCGGCTTGGCGACCGGCCTCTCTACCTCACGGTCGACATCGACGTCGTCGACCCTGCCTTCGCCCCGGGCACGGGCACCCCGGAGCCGGGCGGTCCGAGCGCGGCCGACGTGCTGGAGGCGGTGCGGGCGGTGGCGAGGCGGCGCCTGGTGGCGATGGATGTCATGGAGGTGGCGCCGGCGCTCGACCCCAGCGGCCGCACCGCGGCCCTGGCGGCCAAGCTGGTGCGGGAGGCCATCTTGGCCCGGCGGGCGACGGGGGAGGTGCCCAAACGTGTGGGATGAACTCAAGGCCGCCTACGCCCAGGGGTTGGAGGAGGCGGTGCGCCGGGCGGTGGAGGCGGGGGAGCTCGCGCCCCTGCCCGACCCCCTGCCGGCGTTCGCGGTGGAGCGCCCGCGCGAGGCGGCGCACGGCGACCTCGCGAGCAACCTCGCGCTCGTCCTGGCCCGCTCCGTGCGCATGCCGCCGCGCGCCGTCGCAGAGGCGATCGCCCGCCGCTACCCGTTCCCCGCCGGCCACGTGGCCGCCCTGGACGTGGCGGGTCCCGGGTTCCTCAACGCCCGCCTGGACTCCCTTTGGCATGCCGAGGCCCTCGCCCGCGTGCTCGAGGCGGGCGAGGCGTACGGCCGCACGCCGCCCGACCCTGCCCGCGGGCCCGTGCTGGTGGAGTTCGTGTCGGCCAACCCGGTGGGGCCGCTCAACGTCGTCTCCGCCCGGGCGGCGGCGGTGGGCGACGCCCTGGCGCGCATCCTGGAGGCCGCCGGCCACCGCGTGCACCGGGAGTACTACGTGAACGACGCCGGCGGTCAGGCACGCCTGTTCGGCCAGAGCATCATGGCCCGCGTGCGCGAGCTCTTGGGCGACGCGCTCTCCCTCCCGGAGGGGGGTTACCAGGGGGAGTACCTGGTCGACGTGGCGCGCGCCTTCCTGGCCGAGGTGCCGGAGGCGGCCCACGCCCCCGCCGAGGGCCCGCAGGCCGACGCCATGGCCGACCGCGCCGCCGCCTTCGGCATGGCCCGCATGCTCGACGGCATCCGCGCCTCCCTGGAACGCTACGGCGTACGTTTCGACGCCTACGTGTCCGAGCGCGAGCTGCGCCGGGCGGGAGAGGTGGAACGCGCTGTGGCGGAACTCGAACGGCGCGGCTACGTCGACCGCCGGGAGGGGGCCGTCTGGTTCCGCTCCACCGCCCCCGACCTGGGGGGGCTGGACGACAAGGACCGGGTGCTGCGCAAGTCGGACGGCGAGTACTCGTACTTCGCCGTCGACGTGGCCTACCACGAGGGCAAGTACGCGCGCGGCTTTGCCACCCTCATCGACCTCATCGGGCCGGACCACCACGGCTATTTGGGCCGCATGCGGGCCGCCATGCGCGCCCTCGGGCACCCGCCCGACAGCCTGGAGATGCGGGTGGTGCAGCTGGTGCGGCTGGTGCGCGGCGGCGAGGTGGTACGCATGTCCAAGCGGCGCGGCGAGTTCGTCGCCCTCGACGACCTGCTCGACGAGGTGGGCGCGGACGCCGCCCGCTTCTTCCTCGTCCAGCGCCACGTGGACAGCCCCCTGGACTTCGACCTCGACCTGGCCGTGGCCCAGAGCGACGAGAACCCCGTGTTCTACGTGCAGTACGCCCACGCCCGCATCGCCTCGATCCTGCGCCGGCCGGAGGCGCAGGAACTGTTGGCTCGGGCGGGGGAGACGGATCTCTCGCTCCTGCGCGAGCCCGAGGAGGTGGCCCTCATCCAGTGGCTGGCGGAGCTGCCGGGCGAGGTGCGCCTGGCGGCCGACCTGCGCGAGCCCCACCGCCTGCCGCGCTACGCCCTGGAGCTCGCCGGCCGCTTCCACTCCTTCTACAACCGCCACCGCGTTCTGGGCGTGGAGCCCCAGCTCAGCTTGGCCCGCCTGCGCCTCATCGAGGGCGTGGCCGTCGGCGTGCGCTGCGCTCTTGCCCTCATCGGCGTGAGCGCGCCCGAGCGCATGGAGCGCATCGGCGCCGGCGTCAGCTGACGGCGGCGCCCGGCTCGGTGACCCGGTCGGCCGTGAGCAGGCTCAGGCCGCGGCCGTCGTGCGCCGCGAGCAGCATGCCCTCCGACACGATGCCCCGGATGGTGGCGGGCCTCAGGTTGGCGACGAGGACGATCTGCCGGCCCACCAGCGCGGCCGGCTCGTAGGCGGCGGCGATGCCGGAGACGATGGTGCGCTCGCGCCCCTCGCCCGCGTCCACCCGCAGGCGCAGCAGGCGGTCGGTGCCGGCCACGCGCTCGGCCGCCACCACGGTGGCCACCCGCAGGTCGAGGCGGCGCACCTCCTCGATGCCCACCTCCGGCGGGTCGGCCGCCGGAGGCGGCGCAGGGGGGTCGGCCGCCGCCCGGGCGCGCGCCGCCGCCGCCTCGGCCGCGGCGCCGAAGCCTGCTGCGGTGGCCACCACCTCGTCGGCGTCCAGGCGGGGGAAGAGGGGGGCGCCCGGGCGCACGGTCACCCCCGCCAGGCGGCGGCCGAAGACGAGGTCGTCGGGTCCCGCCTCGAGGACGGCGGCTGCGCCCACCCCCAGCTGGTCGCCGATGGTGCCGGGGGCCTCGACCAGGAACGGGCGGTAGGCGACGGCGAGCAGGCGGAGCGTCTCCGCCAGGTCGTGCAGGGCCCGCCGCAGCCGCACCTCGCCGTCCGCCTCCCGGGCCAGGCGCCACGGCGCCGCCTCGTCGATGTACTTGTTCGCCCGTCGGGCCACGGCCAACAGGGCGTCGGCCGCCAGGTCGGGGCGGATCTCCTCGAACGCCCGGTGGTAACGTTCGAGCGCCTCCTCCCACACCGGTCGGAGCACGGAGCGCTCCTCCTGCTCGGCCGGCGGGTCTGGCACCCGCCCGGCGGCGAAGCGGCCGATCATGGCCAGTGTGCGGTGCAGGAGGTTGCCCAGGTCGTTGGCGAGGTCGGAGTTCACGCGCTTGACGAAGGGGGCGGGGGCGAGGTTGCCGTCTTGCCCGAACGGCGTCTCGGCCAGGAGGTAGTAGCGCGTCGCGTCCAGCCCGTAGCGCCGGGCGAAGGGGAGCGGATCGATGACGTTGCCCGTCGTCTTCGACAGGCGCTCGCCGTTGGCGCTCATGAACCCGTGTCCGAACACGTGCCGGGGCAGGGGAAGGCCGGCGGCCATGAGCATGGCCGGCCATACCAGGCAGTGGAAGCGCGTGATGTCCTTGCCGATGAGGTGCAGGTCGGCCGGCCAGAAACGGCCGAAGTCGCTGTCCGGGTCAGGGTAGCCGAGGGCGGAGATGTAGGTGAGGAGGGCGTCGAACCACACGTAGACGGTGTGGTCGGGGTCCCACGGCAGCGGAACGCCCCACGTGCCGCCCGCACGCGAGATGCTCAGGTCCTCCAGGCCCTCGCGCAGGACGCTCTCCATCTCGTGCCGGCGCGTCTCGGGCAGGACGAAGTCCGGGTGCTCCTCGTAGTGGCGCCGGAGGCGGTCGGTGAAGGCGCTGAGGCGGAAGAAGTAGTTCTTCTCCTCGAGCCACTCGACCGGCCGGCCGTGCACCGGGCAGACCCGGCCCGGAACGTCCTTCTCCGTGTAGAACGCTTCGCACGACAGGCAATACCAGCCGCTGTACGTGCCCGGGTAGACGTAGCCGGCGTCGTGGATGCGCTGCACGAAGTGCTGGACGGCGGCGACGTGGCGCGGATCGGACGTCTGACGGAAGACCGTGTACCCCACGCCCAGGCCGTCCCAGGTGGAGCGGAAGACCTGTGCCATGCGGTCGACGTAGTCCTGAGGGCTCAGGCCCTGCTCGCGCGCCGCCCGCGCCACGTTGGCCGAGTGCTCGTCGGTGCCCGCCACGTAGGCGACCTCGCGCCCCATGAGGCGGTGGTAGCGGGCGATGGCGTCGGCCGCCACCTTCTCGTACGCGTGCCCCAGGTGGGGTTCTCCGTTCGGGTAGTCGATCGCCACGGTGAGGGAATATCTCCCGCCCGCCGTCCTCGCCGCCATCGCCGCCTCCTTGCCCCGCGCTCGCGTGGAATGGACCTCCAGTGTACCCGCTCACCGCCAGGGGGAACAAGCGCGGGCCTCCGCAGGCGGCGGGGGGCCGCATGGGCCCGCCATGTTGGCAAAGGCGGTGAAGATGCGATCCTTGGGCACCGTCGCGCCGACGCTGGGCCTCTGTCGGAGGAGGGAATGGCCTTGCGCGGCGGGCGGGACTCCTGATTCGCCGCCTGCCCCTCCTTGGCCCGACCCAGGTGATCGCGGGCCGACCGCCGACTCGGCGTCCCCCACCGCGTGCTCCTCCGACATGGCAAGGCGGTCTTCCCCCGCCCCACGACGTGGCAGAGGAGCCGCGAACATCGGTCGTTCGAAATGTCGAACGGGGGATGTCGGGTCTCCTCTGCCGCTCCTAGCATGGGCCGGACACCGCTCCTCCATGCCCCGCGCCGCCCCGGTACATTTTGGCATCCGAGCCGGGCGTCAAGGGCTGACGGGCGTTTGCACCGCCGGGGGAAGCGACCAGGCGACCAGCGTCGTGGCCGGCACGAAGCCCAGCCGGATGTAGAGGGAGATGCCGGCGCGCGTGGCGCTCAGATAGAAGAGGCGGGCGCCCGAGGCCATGTGGTGGGCGATGGCGGTGGCGAGCACGGCGCGGCCGGCGCCCTGCCGCTGCCAGCGCGGCGGGGTGGCCAGGTTCCAGATGCCCACCGCGCCCCCCTGGCGGGTGGTGTACACGGTGCTCACAGCTACGCCGCCGCGGCGGGCGACGAACACGTCGAGGCCGCAGTCGGCCGCCGTGAGGGGGCCGACGAGAGCGCGCATCGCCTCCAGAGGGAGGTCGAAGGCTTCCGACACCAGGGGGGTCGCCTCGTCGCGCACCGTCTCCCAACGGTGCACGCGCTCCACCTCGCCGTCCCAGTCGGGCATCGGCGGCGGCTGTTGGGGCTTGAGCACGAGAAGGGGCATGCTGCCCGCGGGCACGAGGCCCTGGCGCAGGGCATGGGGGGCGAGGGTCTCGACCGCGTTTTGCACCATCACGTGGTTGCCCGTGCGGCCGCGATCGTGGATGAAGCCGACCAGACGCTCGTAGTCGGCAGGCGAGGCGGCGCTCCACACCAGGCTGGAGTTCAGCCCGGGGGCGTCGGAGCCGCTCAAGGTGGCGACCCCGACCGGCGTCCACAGGATCTCGCCACCTTGGCCGAACGACACCGTCAGGGCGAGGCCCCAGCCGTACAGGCGGGCAACGTCTTCAGCTGCGCCGGCAGCCATCATGGCGATCCGCCTCCCCCTGTCGCCCTCCCACGTCTTGCGGCGCCGGGCTTCGCCGTGGGCGGCGCGCCCCCCTTCCGCTCCCGCCAGGCCACGTTGACAAGGGTTTGCGCCGGTTCCTAGAATGAGCGGGGCCGGAGGTTCCCTTCGGCCTTTGCGTTTGGGGACGACAGGGGGGCGACCGGGTACCGTGGCCAAGTTCGTGGTGATCACCGGCGGCGTGGTTTCCGGCCTGGGCAAGGGCATCACCGCTGGTTCCCTCGGACGGCTCCTGGCGGACCGCGGCCTCTCCGTCTTCGCCCTCAAGCTCGACCCGTACATCAACGTGGACCCGGGCACCATGAGCCCGCTTCAGCACGGGGAGGTGTTCGTAACCCAGGACGGGGCGGAGACCGACCTCGACCTCGGGCACTACGAGCGCTTCATGGACGTTTCGTTGGGGCGGGTGGCCAACGTCACGTCCGGCTGCGTCTACCAGACGGTGATCGAGCGCGAGCGCCGGGGGGACTTCCTTGGGGCCACGGTCCAGGTCATCCCCCACGTGACGGGGGAGATCAAGGCACGCATCCAAGCGGCGGCGGACGAGAGCGGCGCCGACGTGGTGATCGTCGAGGTGGGCGGCACGGTGGGCGACATCGAGAGCCTACCCTTCCTCGAGGCGATCCGGGAGTTTCGCGCCGAGCGCGGGCGAGCGGACGTCATGAACATCCACGTGACGCTGGTGCCCGAGCTGAGGGCGAGCGGCGAGCTCAAGACGAAGCCGACGCAGCACTCGGTGAAGGAACTCAGGGCCATCGGCATTCAGCCCGACGCCATCGTCTGCCGCACCGAGCGCCCCCTGCCGCGCGAACTGAAGGAGAAGATCGCCCTTCTGTGCGACATCGACCAGGCGGCGGTGATCGAGAACGTGGACGCCGAATCCACGTACGAGGTGCCGCTCCTCTTGGAGGCGCAGGGGCTGGGCGACCTCGTCACCGAGCGCCTGGGCCTGGGCCGGCGCATGCCCGACCACGGCGCGTGGGAGGCGATGCTCGAGCGGCGGCGGTCGCCGGTGCGCTCCCTTGAGGTGGCCATCGTGGGCAAGTACGTGGCCCTTCACGACGCGTACATGTCCGTGGTCGAAGCCCTGCACCACGCGGCGACCGCGGAGCGCGCCCGCCTCGCCATCCGATGGGTGAACTCCGAGGAGGTCGTGCCCGGGCGCGAGGAGGAGCTCATGGGCGGGAGCGCCGGCATCGTGGTGCCCGGCGGCTTCGGGCCCCGCGGCGTGGAGGGGAAGATCCTCGCCAGCGCCTATGCGCGGCGCACGAAGACGCCGTACTTCGGCCTGTGCCTGGGCATGCAGTGCGCCGTCATCGACGTGGCCCGGTCCATCGGCCTTGGTGGCGCCAACTCGACGGAGTTCGACCCGGCCACCCCCCATCCCGTGATCACCCTCATGGACGACCAGCGGCGGATCACCGACAAGGGGGGGACGATGCGCCTGGGGCGTTATCCCACCCACATCGTCCCGGGCACGCTGGCGCACCGCGCCTACGGCGTCGACTTCGTGCCCGACGAGCGCCACCGCCACCGCTTCGAGTTCAACTACCTCTACCGGGAGCGCCTGGCCGGCGCCGGCCTGATCGCCTCCGGGCTCTCCCCGGACGGCCGCCTGGTGGAGATCGTCGAGCTCCGGGACCACCCGTGGTTCTTGGGCACCCAGTTCCACCCCGAGTTCCTCTCCCGCCCTACCCGTCCCCATCCCCTGTTCGCCTCGTTCCTCCGCGCCGCCCTGGCGCGGGCGGAGGGCATGGCGGCGGGGATGGCGGGAGAGGCGGTGCGGGCGGCGGGCTAAGGGGCGGGCGAAGGGCCCGGCACGAGGATCGCAAGCATCGGGAGCATGGAGAGGGGAGGATGCGCATGGCAGGGCGGGAGACGAGGACGCGGCTCATTTGGCACGGTCGCCGCCAGCTGGTGGCGACCACGGGCACCGGGCACGAGGTGCGGGTGGACACCACGCCCCAGGCCGGGGGCGACGACACCGCCGCCCAGCCGCTCGAGACGTTCCTCACCGGCCTGGGCGCGTGCACGGCCATGGACGTCCTGGCCATCCTGGAGAAGATGCGCTTCACCCTCGAGCGCTTCTCCCTCGAGCTCGTGGGGCCCCGGCGCGAGGAGCATCCACGGGTGTGGACGGAGCTCGCCCTACGATACGAGGTCGACAGCCCCGACGCCACGGCTGAGGGCGTGCGCCGCGCCGTGACGTTGTCGCTCACGCGCTACTGCAGCGCCACCGCCATGGTGCACGGCAGCGGCGTGCCGGTGCGGGCGGCCATCGTCCTCAACGGGCAGGAACTCGAGCCCGTCCGCCTCGAGACCGGCGCGCCGGTGGCGTAGGAGGGAGAGGGCGGGATGGAGCCCACGCCGCCCCGGCGGGGGGCGCCCGTGGACGTCGTGGAGGCCGCGCCGGGCGTCTACCGCATCGACCTGTTCGAGCGCGGCCGCCCCCAGCGGGCCAGCGCCTACCTCGTGGAGGGGGACGGCGTGGCCGCCCTGATCGAGACAGGGGCCGCCGCCAGCCGCGACTCGCTACGCGGCGGGTTGCGTGCCCTGGGCGTGGCCGAGGAGAGCGTGCGCTACATCGTGGTGACCCACGTCCATCTCGACCACGCGGGCGGGGTGGGCGGTCTGAGCGCCCTGTGGCCGTGGGCGCGGGTCGTGGTCCATCCCGCGGGGGCGCGCCACCTCGTCGACCCGGGGCGGCTGGAGGCGTCGGCGCGGGCAGTGTATGGGGAGCGCTTCGACGCCTACTTCGGCGCCCTTGTGCCGGTGGCGCCGGAGCGGCTGTGGGCGGCCGAGGACCGGGCGCGCATCGCCTTGGGCGAGCGCGAGCTCGTGGTGCTCCACACCCCCGGCCACGCCCCCCACCATCTCGTGGTGGAGGATCCCCGCACCCGCGGCCTGTTCACGGGCGACGCGGCGGGCATCGTCTATCCCGCCCTCGCCCCCTGGATGCGGCGCGGTCTGGCCTTCCACCTGCCCACCACGACGCCGCCCCGCTTCGACCCCTCGGCCATGGCCGAGAGCCTGGAGCGACTGCGGGCGCGCCGCCCGGAGCGCCTGTACTTCACCCACTTCGGCCCGGCGGCGCCGGCCGATCCGTACCTGGCGGCCTGCGCCGCTGAGGCGGCGGCGTGGGCCGAGCTGGCGCGGGCGGAGAGTACGCCCGAGGGGGTGCGGGGCAGCCTGCGGCGGCGCATCGAGGAGCGCCTCAGGGCCGAGGGCGTGGGCGACTTGGCCGCGGCCTGGGCGGCGGCCGACCTGGAGTTCGACCTCGACCTCGACAGCCAGGGTCTGTGGACGTACGCCCTCGCCGCGACCGCCGCGGGCGGGTAGGACGCCGCCGGCAGGGGGGCGAACGCGTCGGCGCGAACCGAGCGCCATCCCATACCGGGGGGAGATGGAGGCATGCCCGAACTCAACCCCGACGTGCTGGCCACGCCGGGAAGCGGGATCCGGGACATCATGAACCGCGCCTTCGCCATGCCGGACGCCATCCGCCTGGAGGTGGGCGAGCCCTCGTTCCCGACGCCGGAGCACATCCGGCGCGCCGCGCTGGAGGCGCTGGAGGCGGGGCGCACGCGCTACACGCCCACGGCCGGCCTTCCAGCCCTGCGCGAGGCGGCGCGCGACAAGGTGCGGCGCATCAACGGGGTGGAGCGCCCGGTGGAGGGGGTCATGATGACCCCGGGGGCGGGCGGCGGCCTATACCTGGCGCTTCGCACCCTCACCCGACCGGGGGAGGGCGTCCTCCTGCCCGACCCGGGGTGGGCCAACTACGCCTCCGCCGTCGCCGCCCTGGGCCTGCGCGCGATTCCCTATCCCCTTCGCCCGCCCGCCTTCGTCCCCGACCCCGGGGAGCTGGCGCGGCGGGCGGACGCGGCCACCCGCGTCCTCCTCGTCAACTTCCCGTCCAACCCCACCGGCGCCGTGCCGGAGGCCGACTGGGTGGAGGCGGTGGCCAAGCTTGCCGCGGAGCGCGACCTGTGGATCGTGAGCGACGAGGTGTACGACCAGCTCGTGTTCGAGGGCGCCGCCACCAGCCCCGCCCGCTTCGCTCCCGACCGCACCGTGGCCGTGTACAGCTTCTCGAAGACGTACGCCATGACGGGTTGGCGCTTGGGATATGTGGCGGCCTCGCCGGCGGTCACGCCGTGGCTCGTGCGGTTGGCGGAACAGGTGTGGCAGTCGGTCGCCGAACCCACGCAATGGGCCGGCCTCGCCGCCCTTACGGGGGACCAGGCGGCGGTGGACGCCATGCGCGACGCCTACCGGCGCCGGCGCGACCTCGCCTTGGCCACGGCGCGGGAGGCGGGCCTCACCACCTACCGTCCGCGCGGCGCCTTCTACCTCATGGTGGACGTCAGCGCCTCCGGCCTGGACGACCGTGCCTTCGCCCTCGACCTATTGGAGAACGAGCGCGTGGCGGTGGTGCCGGGAACGGCGTTCGGCGCCGAGGGACGCGGCCTGGTGCGCCTCTCGCTGGCCGCCTCCGAGGCGGAGATCGCGGAGGGGATCCGGCGCATCGCCCGACGCGTGCGCTCCCGCGCCGCCGAGCTGCGGGGCGCTTGATGTGGGCGCTGCCGCCTGTTCACAGGATCAATCGAAGTTGACGACGTCAGCAGGAGGGGGCGAAGACACGGCGAATGCGACCGTCGGGACGAGCCGTCCCAACCGACATCGCACGGGGGAGAAGGCCACGATCCCGACCGAGTTCTCCCGCTACGCCGTCCAATCCGCGGTGAAGACGTTCGAGGTCCTCTTCGCCTTCCGCGGCGCCGACCGGCCGTTGGCCGTGCCCGACGTCGCCCAGCGTCTGGGCATGAGCCGCAACCAGGTGTACCGGTGCTTCAAGACCCTGGAGGCGGTCGGCTTGGTGCGGGAGGGCGTACGGGGGTTCTCCCTGACGGAGAAGTTGCTGGAGCTCGTGCCGGCACTGGAGAGCCCGTCGCTCCTCTCCGTGGCCGCGCCGCTTCTCGTCCAGCTGCGCAACCAGACGGGGGAAACGGTCAACCTGTGCACCCCGGTGGGCCAGGACGAGGTGGAGATCGTCGCCAGTTATCCCACCCTCCGCAGCGTGGGCCTCCTGCCGCGGGTGGGGACCCGCAGCTACCTGCACGCCGGCTCGGTTCCCAAGGCGGTGTTGGCCCACCTGCCGGCGGAGGCGGTGGAGCGTTTCCTAGCCAGACTGCCGTCGTTACCGCGCTACACCGACCGCACCGTGATCGACCCCGAGCGTCTGCGCGAAGAACTCGCCCTCACCCGCGAGCGCGGGTACTCGATCAGCGACCAGGACTTCGAGGAGGGCGCGCGCGGGGTCGGGGTCGCCATTCTGGGGCCGGACGGGCTTCCCGTGGGCGGCCTGTCGGTGGGCGGTCCGGCCGAGCGGCTGGACGACGCCGCCCTCGAGCGGTACGCGGATCTCGCCATGGCCACGGCGGCCGCCATCTCCCGTCGCCTGGGCTACCTTCCCGGTCGCACAACCGGGTGCGGCGGCCCACCGGGGGAAGGCGCCGTGACCGCCTCGTAGGACCCGATGGCGACGGATCGGCGCTCGACTGCCGGTCCGTCGCGCGCCGGCGGCGGGGCGTTGAGCGGGGTGCGCGGCGAGGGGGGAGGAGGACGTGGCGACGGCGGGGGAGGCGGCGCGCCTGGTGGACGACCTTGGGCGTTCGCTGGGTGTGCCGTGGACGGAGGCGGAGCGGGCGGAGGCGATCCAGGAGGCGATCGCCCTCGTCTGCCAGGTGGAGCTCGTGTGGCGCTACCCCCTGCCTGACCCTGCGGGCGGCTGGCGACCGCCGGAGCCGTGAACGGCGACATCGCCCGCCTGGAGGCCGGGTACCGCGCCGGCCGGCGCACGCCGGAAGACGTGGTGGAGGAGGAGCTCGAGCGCGCCGCCGAGGCGCAGGCCGTGCTCGGGCCGTTTCGCCGTATCCTGTACGCCCGCGCTCGGGCGGAGGCGCGGGCGGCCACCGACCGCCACCGTCGGGGGACGGCGCGCTCGCCCCTGGACGGCGTGCCGGTGGTGGTGCAGGCAGGCATGCAGGAGAGCGAGAGGAGGGCGCGCCGGCGGCCCTCGGGCGACGGTGAGGAGGGGCTCTTGGCCCGTCTACGCTCCCATGGGGCGGTCGTGCTGGCCGAGGCGGACACCGCCTGGCGGCTCGCCCACCGCGCCGACGTGAGCCCCCTGCGGAACCCCTGGGCGCCGGAGCACGCCGGCGGCGACGGCGCCCCCGCCTCCGTCGCCGCCGGAGTGGGGGCGGCCGCCTTGGCGGTGGAGAGCTGCGGCTGGCTGCGCGCCTGGTCGGCCCGGTGCGGGGCGGTGGCGTTCCGCCCCACCCGCGGCGCCCTCTCTTGCGGGGGCATCCATCCCCTCGCCCCCACCTTGGACCAGGTGGCCGTGGTGGCCCGCCACGCGGCGGATGCGCGCCTCGTGTACGAGGCCCTGGCGCGCGCCCGCCGCCCCCGGGCGCGGCGCCGGGGCGGGCGGCTGGGCGTCGTGCCGCCGGTGTCGCTGGAGGGAGAGGCGGGGGCCTGGGCGGTGCGCCAAGCCTACGAGGCCGCCCTCGCCCTGCTGGCCCGGGACGGGGTGGAACTCGTGCCGGTGGAGCCGCCACCCCTGCCGACCGCCCGGGCGGCGGCGCTCACCTTGTGGTACGCGGAGTGCCTCGAGGTGCACCGCACCCGCCTGGCGGCGCACTGGGCCGACGACGGCCCGGCGGCGCGGCGGCGGCTCATGGCGGCGGCGGCGGTGGGGGGCGCCGACTACGTCCGCGCCCGCGCCGTGCGCCGGGCCCTGGGCGACGCCTGGGGGCCCGCCCTGCGCCGGGCCGGCGTGGACGCGCTCGCCCTGCCGACCGCGCCACCCGCCGCCCCCGAGGCGGCGTTCGCCCTCGCGGGCGGCGCGCTTGCCGACACCCTCCTGTACACGAGCTTCTTCGACCTCATCGGGGCGCCCGCCGTCACCGTTCCGATGGGGCGCGACGCCTTGGGCCTGCCGGCGGGCCTGCAGGTGGCCGGGGCGGCGGGGGAGGACGCGGCGGTGCTCGACTGGGCGGAGCGCCTGGAGGCGGTGCGCGGTCCGTGGCCGCTGCCGCCGCGCCGCTCCGCGAGCGCCGTCCCGGTCGGCTCGTCCGGTCAGGGTTGGGCGAAGGTGGAGAACGTGACGGTGATGGCCTCCAGCGTCTCGTTCGGGCCGGGCGGCGGCCCGCTGTAACCGACGTTGGGGCATGGGCCGTAGCCGCCCATGGGGATGGGGCAGCCGGCGGCGGCCGTTCCCTCCAGCACGGCCACCGGGTGGCCCAACCGGAGGCCGTCGGCGGCGGCGATGGCCTCGGCCGTCGCCCGCGCCTCGGCCCAGGCCTGGGCATAGGCGCGCGCGAGGGAGGCCGGCTCGGGGGTTCCGGACATGCCCGCGCTGCCCAGGTAGTAGTTGTTGAGGGCCACGAGACCGCCGCTCAGGACCCCTGCCAGGCGCGTCGCCTGGCCCAGGTCGGCGAGCTGGACGGTCACGTTCTGCGACGCCACCGGCCCGGAGCTGGAGCCGTAGTTGAAGTTCATGGGGCTGACCTGGATCTGGCGGGGGGCGATGCCAGCGGCCTCGAAACGCTGGATCGCATGGCGCACGGCCGCTTCCACGTCGGCGAGGGCGCGCCGGGCGTCGGGGTTGGCGGCCTGAAAGCCTGCGGTGAGCTGGTAGGCGGCGGCGGGCGCCGCCTCTTGGGCGACCCCGAATCCCACCACCGTCAGATTGGGCCCGGGTGTGGCGGCGGGCGCAGCGGCCATGGCGGGGCCGCTGCGCGCGAGGGCGACCGCAGCGGCCATCGCCGCGGCTGCGCCCAGGACGCCGGAGAGCCAGGGACGGAGCATGCGACCATCCTCCCGTGACGCCGGGGGGCTTCCCCTCGGCCTTCGCCTCGGTTCCGCCCCCAGGTTCCCGCCCCCGCCCGCCATCCCTTGCCGATTTGCCCTCTCGGCGCAAGTTGCGGGCGAGGGTCAGCTGGGCCGGATGGCGACGGTGCGCACGTGGGTGAAGAACTCGATCGCCGCCCGGCCCTGCTCGCGGGAGTGGGAGCTCGAGGCCTTGACCCCCCCGAACGGGGCCTGGAGTTCGACGCCCGCCGTCTCCTCGTTGACGCGCACGAGGCCGACGTCCAGCTCCTCGACGCAGCGCAGGGCCACGTCCAGGCGGCGGGTGAAGACCGAGGCGCTCAGCCCGTAGCGCACGGCGTTGGCCTGGGAGATGGCCTCGTCCAGGTCGCGGGCCACGGTGAGGCCGAGGACGGGTCCGAAGATCTCCTCCTGGAAGAGGGACATGGACGGCGCGACGTCCTCGAACAGGGTGGGGGCGACGAAGTAGCCGCGGCGGTCGCCGCCGTGAGGGCCGCCGCCCGCCACCAACCGCGCCCCCTCGGACCGCCCCCGCTCGATGGCCGCGAGCACCTTGTCGTACTGCGGGCGGGAGACCACCGGCCCGAGGTAGGTGGCGGGATCGAGGGGATCGCCCACCGAAAGCTCCCGCATGCGCCGCACGAGGGCGTCGCGGAAGGCGTCGCGCACCGGCGCCAGGACGATGGCGCGGGAGGTGGCGGTGCACTTCTGCCCCGCCGAGCGCATGGCGCCGGACAGGGTGAGATCTGCCGCCAACTCGACGTCGGCGTCGGCGTCCACGATCACCGGGTTCTTGCCGCCCATCTCCAGCTGGTACTTGGCGCCGCGCGCCAGGGCGATCTCCGCGATGCGCCGGCCCACGCCCACCGAGCCCGTGAACGTGACGGCGTGCACGCCTTCGTGGCGGACGAGCGCCTCACCCGCCTCCGCTCCGGTGCCGCACACCATGTTGAGGACGCCGTCGGGAAGATGGGGGGCGACGATCTCCACCAGGCGGTGGGCGGTGAGGGTCGACCACTCGGCCGGCTTGAACACCACCGTGTTGCCGTACGCCAGGGCGGGGGCGATCTTCCACGCCGGGATGGCGAGGGGGAAGTTCCACGGCGTGATCACCCCCACCACCCCGACCGGCACGCGCACGGTGTACTGGAGCGTGCCCGCGCGCTGGGAGGGGATGACCTCGCCCACGGCGCGCGAACCCTCGCCGCCGTAGTAGCGGAAGAGGGCCACCGCCCGTACCGCCTCCCCCCGCGCCTCGCCGATGGGCTTGCCCATCTCCCGCGCCGCCAGCTCGGCCAGTTCGTCCCTGTGCGCCTCAAGGGACTGGGCGGCCTCGAACAGGCGCTGACCCCGCTCCGGCCCGGGCAGCCGGCGCCACGCCGCCAGCGCGGCGCCGGCCGCGGCCACGGCCGCCTCCACCTCCGCCGCCCCGCCGCGAGGCCAGCTGCCCAGCACGCGGTCGAGGTCGGCCGGCGAACGCACCTCCTCCCGCGCTCCCGTGTCTGCCCACGTTCCGCCCAACCGGTGTCGCGCCTCGATCACGATCATCGCTCCTCCCCCGTGCCTCACCTCGGCCCCGCGCCGCAGCGGGGCCGTCCCCTCCGACCATGGCACATGCCGGACAGTGTCGGAAGGGCCCCAGGGGGGAACTTGCGGTCGGGGGCGATGTCGGCGGCGGCGTGCCTTGGACCAGCGGGACGAATCGTACGGTTTCCGGAACGGTCCGAGTCGAATGGCGCCATGCCGCAGCGGTCACCGCCTGGACCTTGGCACCGACGTCGGGTCGTCCGTCGTGCCTGGACTTCCCTGCGGGTCGGGCGGCGCGGCTTGTGCTCCGCCCTATGATGGGCCGGCGTGTGGCGGTGCAGCCCCCCGTCCCCGTTGTCGGCCCCTAGCGCGCTCTGCCGGCCTAGACCGTCGGCTTCCGTATTCCACCGCTCGCGAGGACTTCGACAGGGGTCGGTGCGATGGTAGCGAAGCCCGGAGCCGCAGGGGGTGGCGGCATGCGGCTTGTGGCATGGTACGAGGCGGGAGGGCGCGCGACCTGGGGCCTGGCCGACGACCGCGGCCGCGTGTGGGACGGCGGCCGGCACACGGGCACCGACCTCGCGGCGGTCCAGGCGGAGATCGCCGGCGACGCCGGGCCAGGGGGGTTCCTGCGCGCGCTGGCCCTGCCTCGGGGCGAGCGGGGCTGGGATCTCGCGTGGGGAGACCTCGAGGGGGACGGCCGCGCCCTCGCCCTACCATGGCGGCCGCCCGAGGTGTGGGCGGCCGGGGTGACGTACGAGGCGAGCGAGGGCGCGCGCCGGCGCGAGTCGAAGCACGGAGCCTTGTACGCCTCCGTGTACTCCGCCAGCCGCCCGGAGCTCTTCCCTGAGGCCACGGCCGGACGGGTGCGCGGCCCCGGCGAGCCGGTAGGGCTGCGCCCCGACTCGCAATGGCAGGTGCCCGAACCGGAGGTGGCGCTCGTCCTGGGCGCCGGCGGGCGCATCGTGGGCATCTCTGCCGCCAACGACATGAGTTGCCGGGACATCGAGGGCGAAAGTCCCCTGTATCTGCCGCAGGGGAAGGTGTACGACGGGGCGTGCGCGATCGGCCCCGCCGTCCGCCTGGTCCTGCGCCCGTCGGAGGCGGTACGGGCGAGGGAGGTGGCCATGCGCGTTTGGCGCGGCGAGCGGGAGGTGTTCGCCGGCACGACCCGCACGGACCGGATGGTGCGGTCTGAAACAGTAGCCGATTGATTGGGCACGATTGGACATGCCCTTCGGCTAGTCTTCCGTGAGCCCCAGACTTCGTTTGCTTGGGTTCTCCCCAAGCGGGCTGCATCCGCCAGCTACCCTTGGAATG